>JAOPYX010000357.1 GCA_025964535.1 Actinomycetes bacterium
CTGCTGGCTCTGGGCTCGCTGATCCTCATCGGCGGCTCGCTCGGGGACATCTACGGCGAACGGCGGATCTTCGCGATCGGCGTGGCGGCGTTCGGCGTGCTCTCGGTCGCCTGCGCGCTCGCACCGACGATCGACGTCCTGATCGCGGCGCGTGCGCTGCAGGGCGCAGCCGGCGCGCTCTTGACGCCGAGCTCGCTCGCGATCATCGTCGGCGCCTTCTCGCCGAAGGAGCGTGGCGCGGCGATCGGTTCCTGGACGGCGTGGGGAGGGATCGCGACGATCATCGGGCCGCTCGCGGGCGGGTGGATCGTCGACCGCGTCTCCTGGCGCTGGATCTTCGCGCTCAACGTCCCGCTCGTGCTCGTCACCCTCGCGCTGATCTTCGCCGCTGTGCCGCGCACGGCGCGCGTGGCCGGGCGCCACGTCGACGTCATCGGCGCCGCACTGTGCGTGCTCGGGCTCGGCGGGATGGTGTTCGCGCTGATCGAGCAGCCGCGCTACGGCTGGAGCAGCGCGGTCATCGACGTGCCGCTCGTCGTCGGCCTCGTCGCGTTCTGCTCGTTCCTCGTCTACGAGCGCCGGGCGGCAGAGCCGATGCTGAAGCTCGAATTGTTCAGACGCCGCAATTTCGCGATTGCGAACCTCGAGACCCTGACGATGTACGCGGGCCTCGCGATCCTCTTCTTCTTCCTCGTCATCTTCCTCCAGCAGGTCGCCGGTTACAGCGCGCTGCGGAGCGGGCTGACGACGGTTCCGGTGACATTGACGATGTTCGCGCTCTCGCGCCGTTTCGGCGCGTTCGCCGACCGCTATGGACCAAGGCTCTTCATGGGTGCTGGGCCCCTGGTCGCAGCGGCCGGCGTCCTGCTCCTCCTCCGAACCGGCATCCACACCTCCTACGTCCGCGACCTTCTGCCGGGCTTGCTCGTCTTTTCCGTTGGCCTGTCGATGACCGTCGCTCCGCTCACCGCCACGGTCTTGGCCGACGCGAACGAAGGCGACGCAGGTATCGCGTCGGCGATCAACAATGCAATCGCCCGTGTCGCCGCGCTCGTCGGCGTCTCCGTCATCGGCGTCGTGATCGCGAGCACGCTCGTCGGCGACACGTTCGCTCCGAACGCCGCGTCGGTGCGAGCGTTTCACCAGGCGATCGCCATCTGTGCGGCGTTGATCGCGGCCGGCGGCCTTGCAGGCGCCGTCGGGATCACCAACCCGAGGCGCGACGTCAAAGCCGAGAGCTGCGCCGGCGGCCAACTCGTCGGGAGTCCATTGCCTGCCGCCGAGTCGAGCTAGCCGTTACCGACGCGGGATAGGACTCGCTCGGCGTCCCGGGCGAGCAGGAGGCAGAGCACGGCAAGCGGCAACTCGACGAGTGCGGCTTCGCCGATTGCGATACCGAGCTCGAGGTGAGACGAGGAGGTGAGTACGTCGAACCACGCGTCGACGAGCAAGAGCGCCGCTGCGGCAGTCCCCGCCCCCTCGAGCCATGGAGACCGGTGCCACGCAGCGACCGCAACGCCGAGCAGCAGGAGTGCGAGGGCGACATCGAACCCGGCCCACGCGATGTCCCAGTGCGCAGACGCGTGAGTGGACGGCAGGATCCGGACGAGGAAGACGATCCAGGGCACGAGCACGATCGCCGCGAGCGCGAACAGCGGGACGACCCATCGAGCCGGGCGCCAGCCGGCGGACTCGCCGTGTGTATCGATTGAAAGACCCGTCACTTGAGGGGTCAACGATCATGCGGAGGCTCGTATTTCCTGTCCCGCGGACTCAGGCCGGGAGGTGGAACGGGATCGTCGTGATCACGATGTTCGGCCGGGTGCGGAGCGCCAGGCGGAGCCGTGGGGCGACCTGGCTATGGAGCAGCCGGTGCCACGGATGATGCACGACGAGCTCCGCGAGGATCACGGTCAGCGTCAGCTCCGGCCGTTGCGCCTGGAGCGCGTCGACGTAGTGCGCGAGCGGCGCCACGAGCGCGCGATACGGCGAGACGACGATCTCGAGCCGGAGCGGTACCGCCCACGTATCCCACTCCTTGCGAAACCGCTCTGCCTCTTCGTCGCTCGGGCTGAGGTGCAACGCGAGCAATGGTTGCTCGAGCGAGGCCGCGTAGGCAAGCGCGCGCAGGTTCGCGAGGTCGAGCCGCTCGACGGCGACGAGCATGAGGTGCTGGACGTGCTCCGGGCTCTCCTGCCGCTCGCCTGTCGCGGGGGTGGGGACGTACCCGGCCTGCTTCGCCGCGGCGCCACGCGGCTGCGTGAGCGTGTCGGGCAGCGGCTGCACCGCGAGCGCCTCGTGGACGACGCGGTAGTGCGCACGCACACGCAGGCAGAGCCAGACGAGGAGAGGGATACCGAGGACGACGACCCACGCGCCGGCGGTGAACTTGGTGACAGCGGCAACCGTGACGACAATCGCCGTGAGCGTCGCTCCGAAGCCGTTGATCGCGATGGCCCGATGCCAGTGCGGCCCATGGTTGCGCCACCAGTGGACGACCATGCCCGCCTGCGAGAGCGTGACGGCGACGAACACACCGACCGCGAAGAGCGGGATCAGCGCCTGCAGGTTCCCGTTGAAACCGGCGAAGATCGCCGCTGCGGCAATCGTCAGGACAACGATGCCGTTGCTGAACGCGAGCCGGTCGCCCATCTGCAGGAAGGGGCGCGGCGCGTGCTCGCTCCGCGCCATGAAGAAGAGGAGCCGCGGGAACCCGTTGTACGACGTGTTTGCAGCGAAGAGCAGCATTGCCGCCGTCGCCGCTTGGATGAACCCATAGGTCACGCCGTTGCCGAAGCTGCGGTGCGCGAGCTGAGAGAGCACCGTCTGATTCGGATTCCACGCGATGCCGTCGAGGTGGATGAGCAGCATGAGGCCGACGAAGATCGCGACGAGGATCCCGATCATCCACGTCATCGTCGTGCGGGCGTTCTTCCACTCCGGCGGCTTGAACGCGGGGACGGCGTTCGCGACCGCCTCGATGCCCGTCATCGACGTCGAGCCCGAGGCGAAGGCGCGGAGCACGAGCAGCACCGTCAGGCCTTCGACGGGCTTGATCGGAGGGGGCGGCGTTGCCGCGAAGCCGCGGCCTGCTTGCTGCTCGAGCCCGACGCAGATGAGGAGCCCCATCGCGAAGAGGAAGACGTACGTCGGAGCGGCGAAGAGGTGTCCCGCCTCCCGGACTCCGCGCAGGTTTCCGGCGAGCAGGAGTGCGATCATTCCGAGCCCGAGCACGACTGTGTACGGCCGAAGCGATGGAATTGCGGACGCGATCGCGGCGATTCCTGTCGCAACCGAAACGGCGACGTTGAGGATGTAGTCCGCGAGCAGACCGACGGCAGCCGTGACACCGGCGCGCTCTCCGAGATTGTCGCCCGCGACGATGTACGAGCCGGCCCCGGACGGGTACGCCGCGATGGTCTGCCTGTACGACGCGCCGACCGCGAGCATGAGCAGGACGAGCACTCCCGCCAACGGCAACGAGACCCGGAGCCCGCTGGCTCCCGCAAGCACCAGGACGGCCAGCATCGACTCCGGGCCGTATGCCACCGACGCGAACAGATCCGAGCCGAGCACAGGCAGCGCGACCAGGTTGCGCATGCGTTCATGCACCACCGCGCTGCTTCGCAACGGCGGCCCGATCACCACTCGCTCGACCGCCTCGACCAGACGCCCGAGCTGCGACACCGGCGTGGTGGCCGCGGCCGTCGCCTCCACCTCGTCCTTGCCCTCCGGCTCGAACGACGTCAACTCGGTGAACCTCGAGAACCGCCCGGCCCTGGGGCCGTCGGAGGCGCGCTTCAGGCTGGGATCCACCGGTAGCTCACGCAAGCGGTGCACGCGTGGCTCGACGACGGCGTTCCAGTGCCGGCCGACTTCCCGCAACGCCTCGAGCTCCTGGTCGCCGAGCGGCGGAATGATCTCTGCTGGAGTCGGAGTGTCGGGCTCGTGACCGCTCACGGCGTCACCATCACCAGCTGGCGGCCGCGCGACCGGTTAGCGGCCCTCGCGGCCGGTCGCCGCATCGAGCTCGTGGCGAACGTGTGTCGGCAACCTACGCGGGCGGCACACCCAGAGCTGGTAGCCGGGACGCTGGACGACGTCCAGGCCGCTCGAGCGCAGCATTGCTTCGACGCATGCGTCGCTCGGCGCCCACCAGTTCGTCGGGTCGTCCGCAACGCGATGCTCGAGAAACGCCATCTTGGGCCAGCCTGGATCGAGCAGGGCGCCGCGTGCAGCGAGCGGAAGGTTGCGCGGGGCCTGGAGCTCTTCCTCTCCGGGCATGGTCAGCGTCTGGAGGATGAGCAGGCGCTCGGCCTTCTCGGCCAGCAGGTCGAGCGCGAGCAGCGGATGTCGCAGGTGGTAGAGGACGCCGAGAAAGAGCACGAGGTCGAATTGCTCGGCGCGACGGGCGATGTCGTAGACCTGGAGCCGCTCGATGTGCACGCGGTCCGTCAGCTCGAACAGCTTGGCCGCCCACCTCGTTTGGCGGAGGTAGTGCTCGTCCGTGTCGATGGCGAGTACGTCGGCTCCGCGCCTGGCAAGCGCGAAGCTGTAGAACCCGGCATTGCAGCCGACGTCGAGCGCGCGCCAGCCGGTGAGATCGTCGGGAAGCACCGCAGAGAGCTCTCGCCATTTCACACGAGGGAAGTCGCCGAGCGGATGGTCGGCGGCAGTCTGGTGCCCCGACGGCAGGTGGAGGTTGTGGAACCACGGCGCGAGGCGGTTGATCGTTCGTGCGATCGGATCACCTGCCGGCTGGCGCAACCCATGCGACTGGAGCGTCACGCGGCGACCTTCGCCGCCGCGCGGACGTACCCCTCGAGTAGCTCTGCGCGGCGCTCGGGCGCATGCTCAGCGAGCACTCGGCGCCGCGCGGCGGCGCCGATCCTTTGTGCTTCCGCCGGCGACAGCTCCTGCAGGATGGCGACGACGGCATCGGCAGATGTGGCAACGAGAATCTCGACGCCGGGGCGGAAGAACGAATCGAGCCCGTCCCAGTGGTCGGAGATCACGGGCACGCCGCACGCTGCGGCCTCGAACAGCCGCACGCTGGGCGACCAACCTGCGCTCACCATGTCCGCACGCGTGACGTTCAGCGTGAACCGTTGCCTTGCGTAGAACCGCGCATGCTCGTTCGGCGCGAGGTGCTCGACCCGCTCGACGTTCACGGGCCATGCGAGCTCGGGGGGATATTGAGCACCGGCGACTGCAAAATGACAACCCGGTAGCGCACGCGCAGGCGTGACGAGGAGTGCGTCGAGAGAAGCCTGCCTGTCGGCGGAGTACGTGCCGAGGTGGCCGAGCGACCATCGCTCCTCCTCGTCGAGCGGGCGATACGCGTTGCGGTCGGCCATGCAGTAGAACGGCCGCGCACATCGCGCTCCGAACTCGTGCTGGATGCGATCGAGCAGAGGGCCGCCGGTGAACGACAGATAGAGGTCGAATCGCGGAACGAGCGCACGTGAGAGGTATTCCTCGTCGCGCCGTTCGAGCTTCTTGACGGTCACTGGTGTGTCGATGTCCCAGAAGGCGATCGCGCCTGCCGACGTCGTGAGCACCCAGTCCGCGACTGCCGTTCCTTCCGGAACGTACGAGCCGATGACGACGAGGTGCGCTTCCGCGACGTCGGTGCCGAAGCGGTCGCGCAGGTCGGCGAGCGACGTATAGAGCTCTGTGCGTCCCCACGGCGGAGACGGCAGATCGCGTCGTGTTGCGTACCACGGCATGTCACGCTCGAGGAACAGGACGTCGTGCCCGCGCGCAGCGAGGGCGCGTACCAGGGCCCGATAGTTCGTCGCGTGCCCGTTACCCCAGGAAGAGGTGATCGAGAGGCCGAGGAAGACGATCTTCACGCGCTGATCTCTCTGCCGGTGAGGACTCGTTCCACCAGCTCGGCTCGCCCCTTGTACGTGTGCTCGGCCAGTACCCGCCGGCGTGCGGCATCGCCGATCGTCGCCGCGCGTGCGGGCGTGAGCCCCTCGAGCTGCGCCACGACCGCTTCCCCGGAGTCGGCGACGAGTACCTCGCGATCCGGTTCGAGGAAGTCCTCGATTCCCTGCCACGCGTCGGTGATCAGGCAGCTGCCGGCACCCGCGGCTTCGAAGACGCGCGTCGCCGGCGACCATCCGCTCAGCGCCATCGTGTTGCGCAGCACGTTCAACACCGCAAGCGGCGTCGAGTTGAAGGCGTTGTGCGCGCTCGTCCCGACATGGCCGGCAACGCGCACGTTCGAAGGCATGGTCTTGCCGTCCCAGCCGGCGCCGCCCAGCAAGAACGTTCGCTCCGTCATCTCCTCGGCCGGACCGACGAAGAACTGCTCGACGCGCGCATCTCGATCCGGGAGTCGGTTGCCGAGAAACGCAAGATCGGCGTCGAAGCGCGAGTCCGGGCGTACCGCATGGTGTGTCTCCGGATCGAGCGCGTTGTAGACGGGCACGCAGTCATGCGCGCGGAGTGCCCGATAACGCTCCACGACCGGCGTCCCTCCGCCGTACGTCAGGATGAGGTCGTATCGCGGCACGAGCGCACGGAGCTCGTCGTCGCGGTCGCCTTCCAGGCGCGCGAGAGTCGCGGGCGCGTCGACGTCCCAGAAGATGGTCACGCCCGCGTGCAGCTCGAGCACAGCTTCCTCCAGCAGGGAGTCGAAGACGCCGACCCCGCTTGCCTTGATCACCACTTCGCTGCCGCGCGCACGCTCGAGGGCGCCCATGGCTCCCGCTTCGGTCGCCGGGTAGACGACCACCTCGGCCCAGCTGGGATCGGGCATGTCGCGGTGGGCTTGCCGATCGAACGCGTCGGGCTCGAAGAACGTGATCCGGTGGCCCAATCTGTGCAGCTCCTTGATGAGCCCTCGGTAGTACGTCGCAGCGCCGTTCCAGTAGGCGGAGACCAGGCTCGAGCCGAAGAACGCGATCTTCACGGAACCATCCGCGCGACCGCGCGTCCGTCGGCGGCTCTGTCGAAGCCGGTCGTGTCGGAGCCGAGCTCGGCGGCGATGTGCAGCAGCTCGTCGACGCGGTGGGCGCACGTGTGCCGCTCGAGGATCGTGCGGCGGCCGTGCAGCGCGAGGTGCCGCGCCAAGTCGCGGTCGAGGAGCACACGCTCGAGGAGCGCGCACATCTCCCGGCCGTTGCGCGCAACAAGGAAGTCGTCGCCCGGCCTGAAGAGGTTCTCCGCATCGTCCCAGCGGGAGCAGACGAGAGGGATGCCGCACGCGAGTGCCTCGAACGGCCGAATCGTCGGAATCCCGGGCAGAGCGTCGACGTACGGGCGGCGTGGGATGTGGACGGTGACCGTGTGCCGCGCGAAGATCTCGGGCACGCGGTGGTTGGCGACCCAGCCGCGGTAGGGGAGACCCGCCTCGGCGATTGCGCGTTGCGCCGTGGTCGGGTAGCGGACGCCGAAGAGCGAGCCGGTCAGTGGGAGCGTGCGAGCCGGCTCGAGCAGGTACTCCGATAGGTCTGCGGTCCGCTCTCCGTCGCCCCAGTTGCCGATCCACACGACGTCGCCGCACCGCTCACGACCGATCAGGGGCCGGAAGATCCGGACGTCGGCCGCCTCGTGCCAGGTCCACGCGCGCTGCGCCCGGCCCTGCGCGAGGTAGATGTCGCGAATGACCGCGCCGTAGGCGAGCACGCCGTCGTAGTGGCGCAGGTCGTAGCGCGCCATCTGGCCCGATGCGGTGACCGAACGGTGGTGCGTGTCGTGGAAGAGGAGCCGGAAGGTGCGCGACCTGGCCCGGCAGAGGCCCACTCGGCGTACGAGCCGTGGGTCGTTCCACTCGTGGACGAGAACGAGATCGGCACCGTCGAGAGCGGCGTCGACGTCGAGCGTCTCGAGGTCATAGAGCGTGCTCGTCAGCTCCGGGAAGACGCGTGCAAATTCTGCGAGCGGCTGCACGCCGTGCTCGGCGATCAGGTTCGTCCGACTCCATCCGTTGCGCGGCTCGAAGATCCGGACGTCGTGGCCGCGACCGATCAACTCGCGGCTGACACCGCGCAGGAAGTGCGCGTTCCCGTGGTTCCAGTCGGAGACGATCGAGTGGCAGAAGAGCGCGATCCTCACGCGACCTCCACCCGGTTGCGATGTAGGACGCTTCGGTATGCGTCGACGTAGGAGCGCGCCATCCGCTGCGACGAGTAGCGCAGCGCCCGGCGATGCCCGCGCCGCGCGTACTCCGAGCGCAGCCGCGGATCCTCGATCAGCGAACGGAGACAATGCTCGAGCGCTGCGTCGTCGCGCGGGTCGGCGAAGAGCGCTGCGTCACCCCAGACCTCGTGCAGGCTCGGAATGTCGCCGAGGACGAGCGCACATCCTGAACGGCCGGCTTCGAGCGCCGCGAGGCCGAAGGGCTCATAGGTGGCTGGTGCTGCGAAGATCGCGGCCGCAGCCAGCATGTCGTCCATCTCGTTGCGCCCGAGCCGGCCGAGCATGCGCGCGTTCGGGCTTGGTTCTGTCCCGGCGGTCGGGCCGGCCACCACGAGCGGCCACGGCAGTCGCGGTGCGAGCCGGAGGAGCGCGGCCACATTCTTAGCGTCGTCCCACATGCGTCCTGCGGCAAGCACGAGCTCCTCCTTCGGACGCGTCGGGAAGGCTCTGCGCGAGGCGTTCGCGATCACGAGGCGCGGGCAAGCCGGGTCGTACAGGCGGATCAACTCGTCGAGCATCGCCTGCGTCGGCGCGACGAGCAGCGCGGCAGCCGCCAGCCCGGTCTGGACGGCCCGGCGGTAGACGCCCCACTCGGGGCCCGCCGGTGTGCCACGGACGGCTTGGTGCCACGAAAGCACGTCCGAATGACCGACGACGACCACCGGCACCTCCCAGGGAAGAGCCGCATGGGCATAGCCGTTCAGGTGTACGACGTCCGGCTCGCTCTCGTCTGCGAGCTGCAGGAGCCATTCCCCGGCCCGGTCGACGTCCTGCCACGGCTCGTCCATCCACTCGAGTGCACAGTCCGACGTCTCGAAGCGGGCGACGCGGCACGCGCGCAACTCGTCGCGTTGGTCGGCTGACAGAGGTGCGCCCATCGCCGCGAGCGTCACCTCGACTCCATGCTCCGCCAGCGCGTCTGCAAGCTCGAGCGCGTAGGTCCAGACGCCGCCGACGGTGTCGGCAGACATGAGCACCTTCATCGTGCGCCTCCGTAGATCAGGTCGAGCACGCGGTGCACCTCGACGTACTCCTCCGCGGCCGGATCGAAGCGGGCTCCGTCGGCGAGTCGCTGCGCCCACTCGATCACAGCTCGCCCACTCCAGTCGTCGGGTGGGCCGGCGAGCATCTCGGTGTTCGTCCCGTCCAGACGCTCGGCAACGAAGTCGACGAACGATCCGTTCACGTTCCGGATCGACGCGCCGCCGTGGGTGCCATAGAAGGTCGCTTCCAGCACGCAATCTCGGCCGGCGTGCAACCACCAAGAGCACGTGAGCCGGAGCACGGTGCCGGTCTCGAGCTCGAGCTGGACGGCGGCGTAGTCCTCGAGTGGCTCGCCGTGCAGGCGGGCGGTCACCGTGCGTACTTGGGGAAGGCCGAGCGTCCAGAGCGCGAGATCGACCAGGTGAATGCCGAGATCGGCGACGCAGCCTCCACCTGCGAGCGCCGGGTCCGAGAACCAGGGCTTGTCGGGACCGTAGGCGTTGTGGAAGACGAGGTCGGCGGCGAACACGTCGCCCAGGCTCCCGGACGCAACAGCCTCTTTCACGCGCTGGGCGGCCTCGGTCTGGCGATAGCAGAAGTCGACTCCGACGAGCCTGTCGGCTGCGCGCGCCGCGTCGACGACGCGTCGTGCGTCAGGCGCGTTCAGGGCAAGCGGCTTCTGGCAGAAGACGGGGACGCCGTGATCGAGGGCGGCCAGCGCCTGCTCCGCGTGCAGGCCGCTTGGCGTCGCGATCACGATCCCGTCCACGTCCGCGGCGAAGAGGTCGTCGAGGGATTCGAGCGCATCGTCTACCGCCGGGTCGGCGATGGCCGCGACCTCCGCCACGCTGCTCTGCCAGATCGCGTCGAGCCGCTGCCGCCCGATCCAGCCGACGCCGAGGAATCCGAGCCGCGGCCGGGTGTGTGTTGACGTCATGCGATCGCCACGAGCGCTTTGACAAAGCCCGGTGGGCGCGATCGCAGCAGCTCGAATGCCTCGTCGATCTGCTCGATAGGGAACGTGTGCGTGTAGAGCGGCGAGGGGTCGAGCTGCCCGACGCGTACTGCTGCGAGCGCGGCACGGATTCCCTCGACCGCAATGACTTCGTCGCGCTCGTGCGCGTTCACGACGTCGAGCCCGCGCCAGTTCCAGAGTTGCAGGTCGACAGCCCGCAGACCGTCCTGGTGGTACCCGGCGATGACGAGGCGACCGCGGGTGCGGCAGAGCCGTGCCGCGACATCGAGTGTCTCCTGCGCACCTGCGGCCTCGATCGCGACGTCGCACGTCTGTTCAAGCGTCTGCGCCGGAGTCTCCGCACCGAATACCCGCGCGAGCTCGAGCGAGCTCTCGCGGCGTGAGAACGCAAGCGTCCTGGCGCCGGCGCCGACGCACAACTGGACGAGCAAGAGGCCGAGGAATCCGGTTCCGACCACTGCGACGGTGTCGCCGGCGCTGACGCCGCTTCGGGCGAAGACGTTGACGGCGCAGCCGAGCGCCTCACCGGGGAAGGGCCTGCCCACGAGCTCCGGCGGCAGCGCCACGAGCCGGCTCGGGCGCACGGCCACGTACTCGGCAAACGCGTGCTGCGAGAGGATGGCGACCGGCTTCGCTGTCTCGAGCTCCACGCCCCAGGCCTCGTGCCCCGGGGCGCCGGCTGCGAGCGGGTAGTCGAACCACGGCCTGCCCTCCCAGACCGGCAAGCTCGACGCGCAGACGCCGCACCCTTCGACGCGGACGACGACCTCGTCTTCCTGAGGATCGGGAAATGCGCACGTCTCGACGCTCGTCTGTCCCGGTGCGCCGAGAACGGCCGCTTGCATCGTCCGCGCTGCGATCGTCGGTGGCTGCAGACTGCGCGCGCTCAACTGGCCTTCGCGGCGGAGAGAGCCGACGTCTCGCGTCCGGCGACCCAGCGCTCCAGCGCTTCCACACCATCCTCGGCATCGACGAGAGGTCGCCAGCCTGTCTCGGCACGCAGCTGTGACGTGTCCGCGACGTACCAGCGCTGGTCGCCTGCGCGCTCCTCGGCGAACGTCACCGCAGACGGCTCGCCGCGAATCTCCTCGATCAGCTGCAGAAGCTCCAACAGACTGAGCGTGTTGGCAGGCCCGCCGCCGAGATTGAACGCTCTGCCCGCCAACCGGTCGGCGTCGATCGAGACACGCAGCATCGCATCCACCAGATCCGTTACGAACAGCACGTCCCGCACCTGGGCGCCGTCGCCGTAGACGGTCACCGGCGCGCCGGTGCGCGTACGGATCAGGAAGTGCGCAAGCCAGCCTTGATCCTCGGTCCCGTGCTGGTGCTCACCGTAGATGCAGCTCATCCGGAAGACGACGGCCGGCAAGCCGAACGTGTTGGCGTAGTCGAGGACGTACTGGTCGGCGCCACCCTTCGAGCAGCCGTACGGCGTGCAGAAGTCGAGCCGCCGCCGTTCGCCGATTCCCCGATCGCGAAGCTCATGGTCAACCGGCTCCCAGCGGTCGGCGCAGCGGTGGAGTGGTACGTCCGGCAGCGACCCGTAGACCTTGTTCGTCGAGGTGAAGAGAAGCGGAACGGGGCGCGGCAACCGCCGTAGCTCCTCGAGCAGCATGAGGGTTGCGCGGAGGTTGACGTCGAAGTCCTCGAGCGGCAGCTCGACGCTTGTCGTCACGGCCACCTGCCCGGCAAGATGAAAGACCGCCTCGACCCCGGCGAGCGCGACGCGCAGCGCATCGGCGTCGCGGACGTCGGCGACCATCGCCATGACGCGGCCCCCGTGCCTCGCCTGCAACCAGTGGAGGTTCTCCTCGACGCCGGGACGGCTCAGGTTGTCGAAGACGACGACGCGACGTCCGTCGCCGAGCAAGCGATCTGCGAGGTTCGTGCCGACGAAGCCGGCACCACCGGTGATCAGAATGTGCCCGCTCGGCGCGCGCATGTGGATCAGCCCTCGTTCACTCCGCGGGATGCAATAAATCCCTTAGCGCGAGTGACGAGAGCGCACCTTCGCATTTGGCTCGCGTGTCCGCGCTCGGGTACGTAAAACATCGCGTGTTGTCGACGCTGGATCTATGTCAAGCCGCGGCGTTTGCGTTCCGCGGTGTAAGCAACAGCGTCTTTGTCGAATGTGTTCAGGACGAGGAGCACGCTGTGGCCCAGACGGTCCGCGCAGCTGAGATGACGAGTGCCACGCCCGGCGACCGCGGCTTCGAGGTCGTACGTGCGGCTGTGTCGCGCGGCGTCGTCGAGAGCGCTCTTCGCCACATCCACTTGGATCTCGTACGCAGTGGAATACCCGTGGATACCCTCGGACGCTGGCTTTGGTCGTCGCATTGGTTCCCCCACCTCAAGTGGGATCCTGCGATCCTGGCTTTGGCCGGCGCGTTGCCCGACGCGTTGCAAGAAGGCGAGCTGTGCGACCCGCAGATCATCCTGCAGCCGCCTGACGACTGCCCCGACCAGGAGCTGGTAGCGCATGTCGATCGAGAGCCCGAGTGGGCGGGGGAGCGGCGGTTCCTTAGGATCGTAGGCGTTGCTTTGAGCGCGGCTCATCGCGAGAACGGCGGCCTCAGGGTCTGGCCGTTCGACGGCACCGGCCCTGAGGCACTCGAGCTCGCCCCGGGTGACGCGGTCGTGATGCACCCGCGGCTGCCGCATGCGAGCGGGCTCAACCGCGAAGGCGGCATTCGCTACGCGGTCTACTTCCGCTTTCTGCGCCCGCCGGGCTGATCGGCGATCGCGGACCGCCCCGCAGAGCGGTCCGGGATCACATTCGGTTGGAGCTACGCGTCGCTGGCGCGGCGTCCCTCGCCGTGCCGAGCGGCGTCGGACTGCTCGAGCATCCCCGACACCTGTCCGCCTTCGTCCGTCACCGGGGCGCGGTGCACGTCGCCGTCGAGCATCCGCTTGAACGCTGCGTCGAGATCGTCGTTCTCACCCACGCTCACGGGACTGTCCGACATCCGCTCGCCGACAGTCGTCGTGTCGGTGTCCAACCCTTCGGCCACGACGATCGCGATGTCACGATCGGTGATGACGCCGACCAGCTCCTGGTCGTCGTCGATGACCGCGAGGATCGCGACGTCTGCGTCGCGCATCGTGCGCGCAGCGTCCGCGATGCTCGTGTCCTCCGTCGTCGTGCGCGCGTCGTTCACCATCGCGTCGTTCACGGTTTCTGATTCCGCCACGACATCTCCTTCCGGTTGTCGCTACCCGCCTACAGTGCCGTGCGGCAGACGCAGGAAACGTGCACCTGGGGCACCCCGCTGTACCCTCGGCTCGCCTCCAACCGGGCGCTACGCGGGCTCGACACGCACACGCCCGTCCTCGAGGTTGACGTCCCATCGCCGGTCGAAGGCTCGAACTCCCGTGAGCCGAGCGTCACCCACCCATGCCGGCAGCTCCGGCGGCGCGACGGTTCTGAGTGTCTGCCGAGTGCGATCGGGCCGGAGCCCGAGCAGCACCTGGAGCAGCAAGATCGGCGCGCCTGCCGCCCACGCCTGCGGACGCGCAGCGCTCGGGTACTGGACCGGGTACGACATCTCGAGACGTGGCAGACCCGAGAAGACCTCCGGCAGCTGCCATGCAAAGTGCCCTGCTGCATCGAGCATTGCCTGCGCGATGCGATACGCCTCCGGCCACCGCTGGGCGCGTGCAAGCCCCGCCGCGATGAGCGAGTTGTCGTGCGGCCAGACCGTCCCGTTGTGGTAGCTGAGCGGGCTGTAGGCGCCGTCGGCGGACGACATCGTGCGGATTCCCCAGCCCGACCACAGGCCCGGCCCGACGAGGTGATCCACGATCGCTCCGATGCGCTCCGGTGGAACGATGCCGCTCCAGAGCAGGTGACCCATGTTGGACGTCGTGCTGTCGACTCGCTGCTTGCTCCCGTCGAGCGCAAGCGCATAGGTCCCACGCTCGGGAAACCAAAACGCCTCGTTGAATCGGTGCTTGAGCTCTTCCGCCTCGCGTTCGAGCCGGTCCGCAAGCTCGGCTTCGCGCCATGCGTCGCGCGCGAGCTCCGCGATCCGCAGCTTCGCGTCATAGACGTAACCCTGGACCTCGCACGGCGCGATCGGTGGCTCGGCAAGGCGCCCGTCGCGGAAGCGCTGCGAGTCGCCCGAGTCCTTCCACGACTGGTTCTCGAGCCCGTGCGGCGTCCGGCGTTCGTACTCGACGAACCCGTCTCCATCGCGATCGCCGTATTCGTCGATCCACCGCAGCGCCGCGAGCGCCGGCTCGCGGAACCGGTCGGCGAGTGCCCAGTCGTCGGTCCAGCGCCAGACTTCGGAGAGGAGCACGAGGAAGAGCGGCGTCGCGTCGACGGTGCCGTAGTAGCGCTCGAACCACCGGTGCGCAGCCTTGCCGTGCCTGATCTCGTGGATGATCTTCCCCGGCTCGGCGTCGATCGAGGGATCGTCCTCGGTCGCCTGCAGCGCTGCGAGCGTATCGAGCGCAGCCCGCCCGAGATCCGGTCCCAGCACCAGTGTCTGCAGGCACGTCACGAGCGTGTCACGGCCGAAGATCGTCATGAACCACGGAGCTCCGGCCGCTGGGAGCCGACCGCCGCCTTCGCGACTGCGCATCCGCAACGCCGCGAGGTCGGTGATCGACTGATCGAACACCGCACCGAGTGCGTGCCAGGAAGCACGGAGCTGTGGCACACGCAGGTGCCAGGCTGCGAGCGAGTCTCGGGCGCACGCGACCTCGTCGCGGAAGCGCGCATCCTGCTGCCTGGGCGCGATCTGCCCACGCTCGGTCGACGGGAACACGTCCACGAGCAGCTCCCAGCGCTCGCGGGGTGCGAGAGCGACGCGATAGGAGCTCCCGTGCGCGTCGGTGTCGCCGGGCTTGGAGAGAACGACATGGGTCGACGACGCATCGCCGTCGGTCAGCCTCGCGTCGTGGGGGCCATCCCACTGACACTCACGGAGCGGCGGCAGCGGCGGCGCGTCGACCGGGTGCCCGAGCGAGAAGTCGTGCTCCTTCACCGTGATGATGTCCGCAAAGTCGGCACCGAGGTCGACACGGAGCTGGAGCTCGATTGCTTGCTGCGACACGTTTTCGACCACGAGCTGGTCCTGGAGTGCGTCGCCGACGACGAAGCGTCGGCGTACGAGCGTGAGAGAGTCCGGCTGTAGCCCGTCCGTCACGGGGTTGCGCGCGTGGAACGCTGCCATGAAATCTTCGATGCGACCAGAGGTCAGCAACAGCGGCTGCTTGCCGTTGATCTTCACGCGTAGCAGAGAGAGGTACCGCAGATCGTCGGCGAAGAAGCCCATGGCTTCGCCGTGCACATCGCCGAGATCGTCGCAGATACAGAACGTCGAACCGTCGAGGATGGTCAGCTGCACCGGCGCGCGTCCATGTGTCTCCGGATACCGAGCGAGCGCCGGAAGGAAACCGTGCCTTGGGCTGAGCGAGACTCTCCAGGCCACCGGTGCGGCCTCGACTTCGACTCTTGCCGCGACTACTGACTAACGGTCATGTCGACGCATCGCCAGCAGCTCAGTCGACTCGAGCGCATGTTCGGCGTCGTCGACGAGATCCGACATGCGAATGAGCGGGATGACCGCGCGCTCGCCGAGGAGCTGAACGAGCGACTTCGCGCGCTCCTCGCGGAGAGCCCCGAGCGGCTTCTGAAGACGCGGGAGCTTGCAGACTGGCGGTTCTCTGCTGAGACGAAGCGGGAGAGCGACGCACTCACGGAGGCTTCGCTCGGCGAGCTCAGGGCTGCGGCGCTGGCGCTTGGGCCTACGCCGTCGTGGCACTGAGCCGACTGAGTCGGTGATGCTCGCGTGGTCAGGCTCCGGACGCGTCGCCGGTGTACGAGTTAGCGTCAGGTCATGGCTATCAATCCCAGGACGATCGAGCAGACGGAGCTCGACCTCGAAACCGCGCGAGGGCAGTTCGCAGCGCTGCAGCTCGATCCGCTGGTCAGCGACGACACGAAGCTCGTCGCCGCGGCAATCGCGCAAGCAGGTGCGGAAGTCGCCCTTGCGGTCGCGCGCATCAGCGGCCGTTCGTCCGAGTAGCGCCCGTCGCCCGTGAAGTTCCAGGAGTTCATCCGCAAGGTCGGCGAGCGCGCCGGTATCCCGGACCGCTTCGAGGCGGAGAAGACATCGGTTGTCGTCGTGCAGGCGCTGTGCGACCGGCTCACCGGCAAAGAGGCGATCGACCTGCTCGCTCAACTGCCTGCCATGTTCAGGGAGATGATCATCGTCAGCCCAGCCGCGCTCGCGATCTCGATCGACGACTTCGTCGGTCGTGTTGCCGAGGAGTTGGGGATTCCTCCCGACGACGCTCGGTCACGCATTCGCGCTGTGTTTGCGACGCTGCGTGAAGCTGTGACGCCGGGTGAGTTCCAGGACGTGCTCGAGCAGCTGGACCCGGAGTACGCGGACCTGCTGGCGTAAACGGGCCACCTCATCGTTCCTTGCACAGGCCGAGGCCACCTGACGCCTGGCGGGCTCGCCGCGCGTCCTCGTACCCTGCGCGCAATGGCAACCCAATCGCTGGGTGCTACCGGGGCAGTGGTCGAGACGATGATCCCCCGCCGGCTCGACCGACTGCCCTGGCCCCGCACGCAACGTGGCTTCGGCACGGACGGCGCGCCTGGGACTGGCCGGGTTCCTCCGCGGCTGCCTACGCTCGCGTCGATGTGAATGCGACAACCGACAGGCTGACTCCGCTGGTGTGGCCGATCGACGAACCGGCCGCTGGACTCGTCCTCGATCTCGGTGAAGAGGGCAATCCCGATCTTGTGGCATTGCCCGACGAGGTCGAGGACGAGCTCCTTTGGATCGTGTTGCAACGCCTGCGCGAGCGCGGCGCCTGAGTCGAGGTCATTCCGGAAGGCGTGCGAGCGCGCGGCGGCCTCGCGCCGTCAGCGCAAAGTGCACGTCGATCAACCCATCGGCGAGTAGCTCCGTCGCGTACTCCCAGGGCGGCGAGCCTCCATCCGCGAGAGAGTCTGCGAGCGCCTGGACCGCGTCCCTCGATGCGACGAACGTCTCGCGGAATTCGGTGCGGTCGAGGCGAAAGCGGAAGGACGGATCGACGGCCGCGAAGTCCTTCTCCGCCACGATGCGTCCGACGAGCGAACCGTCGATCTCGACCTCGAGCTCCTCGCCCGGCTTGCCGCGGACCTCGACGGTCGCGCGGTCGTCCGATGTGCCTCGGAAGACGAGTGGTCGCACGGCAGGCGGTCCCGGCGGCTCCGGCCGGCGGTAATGCAGGTGGTCGCTCCATGCCCGCTGCAGCTCTTCGTCGGCCACCCATTCGGCGAGCGATCGCTCGAACTGATCGCGGACATGCGACATGCGCGGCTCGATTCGCCGACGGGTGCTGCTCTCCGGTGCTGCGCGCTTGTGCTCGTTCTGTAAGTGGTGGTAGTGATGCGCCAATGCCTCGAGCATCTCGCGTCGAGGGAGTGTGTCGAGGTGCCCTGGATGCGTCCTGCTCTTCAAGGGAGCTCCCGGCGGCAGCTGCGCTCAGAGGGCGGCGCTGACGGCGGTGAGCAGCGACTCGAGGTCGTATCCACCGTCGTGACGGATGCCGTTGACGAAGAAGGTTGGCGTGCCGTTGACGCCGCTTCTGACTCCGCTCGAAAAGTCTTCGCGGATTCGCGGCACGTGCACGTGCGTGTCGAGCTCGAGCGCGAACCGCTCGACGTCGAGCCTCAGTGCGGCGGCATATGCGAGGAGGTACTGCATGCCGAGGCGGTCCTGATGCTCGAACAACAGATCATGCATCTCCCAGAAGCGATCCTGTGTGCCGGCGGCCTCGGCCGCTTCGGCCGCTTGCTGTGCGTGCGGGTGGATCTGGGTGAGGGGAAAGTGCCGGTAAGCGAACCTCATCCGATCGCCGATGATCTGCATGACGTGGTTCACAGAGTTGTGGGCGGCTCCGCAGAACGGGCATTCGAAGTCGCCGTACTCGACGAGCGTGACGGGCGCCGTCGCCGGCCCGCGCACGTGGTCGCGTGCGCTGACCGGCACCGTCAGACGAGGCCGGTCGAGGACGGCGCTCATGCCGCCTTCTCACGTGCCATCGACTCGAGCGCGATCAGGATCCCGTCTGCTCCAGGGTTGACTCCGACCGGTGACACGTAGCTCCAGCGGATCGTTCCTCCCTCGTCGACCACGAACAGCGCCCGCTTGCTCATCCCGGTACCGTCGTCGTAGACGCCGTAGCGTTGTGCCACCTCTCCTTTCGGATGAAAGTCCGCGAGAAGCGGGAAGTGGAGGTTGCGGTGCTGTGCAAACGCGACGTGACACCAAGCATGGTCGATCGAGATGCCGACCAGCTCCGCGGCGTATCGCTTGAACTCCGGTAGCACCTCGTTGTACAGCGACATCTGATCGGTGCAGATCGGGCTCCAGTCCGCGGGATAGAAGGCCATGACCAGGCGTCGGCCCCCGAAGTCGGCCAGGCTCACGGACTGGTCAGGCGTCGATCGAAGGTCGAAGCCCGGCGCTGCGGTACCCGGCTCGAGCGCGCGCGTCGGGTACTCCGTCGTCGTCATGCTCTCGCTATAGCCGCGATCCGCCGCCGCTCGGGACACTCAGGGGTCATCGGGGTCCAGGCTCGCCGCCTGGGGCGGCTCGGCGTTCCTCCACCGGTCACTACGGTCGAAAGAGAGAAGCGCTCGATTCGATTGAGGAGGCAGAGATGCTGATGCGTTTCGACCCATTCCGCGGGCTGGACCGGCTTGCCGAGGAGCTGACGGGCTCGGCGGAGCGTACGCCCCGCACATTTCCGATGGACGCGTATCGCCGCGGGGAGGACGTCGTTCTGCTCTTTGACCTGCCGGGCGTCGATCCGCAATCGATCGACCTGACGGTCGACCAGCACGTGCTGACAGTGCGCGCCGAGCGGCGGTCGGAACGCGAGGATGGGGCGGAGGTGCTCGCGGCCGAGCGCCCGCAGGGCAGCTTCGTCCGGCGCGTGTTCCTCGGCGACGCACTCGACATGGACCGGATCAGCGCCGAGTACCACAACGGCGTTCTCCAATTGACGATCCCGGTGTCCGAGCGGGCGAAGCCGCGCAAGATCGAGGTCGCCGCAGACGGGCAGCAGCAGGCACAGCCTGTCGGGCAGCAGTCGCAGCCGGTAGGCGCAGGAACGTAGATGGCCGGCGAGCCAAGGGCCGCCGGCGAGGCAGCCCGCGGAGCTGGGGAGCCGAGCGGGATCGTCCGTTGCCCGAACTGCGGGGCGCGGAACCGTCTTCGGCCGAACGCGGAGGGCATTCCTCGCTGCGCACGGTGCCAGAGCGTCCTGCCGTGGATCACGAGCGCGACCGAGGCGTCGTTCGACGAGGAGACCCACGCTTCGGTCCCGGTGGTCGTCGACTTCTGGGCCCCGTGGTGCGCACCGTGCCGGATGGTGCAGCCCGTTCTGGAGAGATTGGCCGGCGAGTACGCCGGCCGGCTGAAAGTGGTCGAGGTCAACGTCGACGAGCAGCCACGGCTCGCGCAGCGGTGGCAGGCGATGAGCATCCCGATGCTGGTGGTGCTGCGCGACGGCGAAGAGCTCGACCGAATCATCGGCGCACTTCCACCTGCCGAGCTCGAACGGCGCTTGCAGCCCGCCCTCGACGCGGGCGCGCAGCACGCCGGGAGTCCGACGTGAGCGTGCCGAACCGAAGCTCGACGCAGTAGGGAGGAAGTGCGAGATGGCCAAAGCAGTTGGGATCGACCTGGGCACGACGAACTCGGTGGTCGCCGCTGTCATGGAAGGCGGCAAGGCGGAGGTGATACCCAACGCAGAGGGGGCGCGCACCACTCCATCGGTCGTCGCGTTCACGGACGACGGCCAACGTCTTGTCGGGCAGGTTGCGAAACGGCAGGCGATCCTCAATCCCGAGGCAACGGTGTACTCGGTCAAGCGGTTCATCGGCCGCAAATGGGACGAGGTCACCGAGGAGGCGAAGGCCGTCTCGTACAAGGTCGTCAAAGGTCCCAACGACGCCGTGCGCATCGAGATTCGCGAGAAGCAATACGCACCCGAGGAGATCTCTGCGCTCATCCTGCGCAAGCTTGCCGAGGATGCGGGCAAGTTCCTCGGCGAGCGCGTGACCGAGGCGGTGATCACCGTTCCCGCCTACTTCAACGATGCCCAGCGCCAAGCGACAAAAGACGCAGGCATGATCGCCGGGCTCGAGGTCCTGCGAATCATCAACGAGCCGACCGCCGCGGCACTCGCGTACGGACTCGACAAGCGCGGTCAGGAGACCGTGATGGTGTTCGACCTCGGCGGCGGCACCTTCGACGTGTCGCTGCTCGACGTCGGCGATGGGCTGGTCGAGGTACGGGCCGTGAACGGCGACGGCCACCTCGGCGGCGACGACTTCGACAAGCGGATCGTCGACTGGCTTGCCGACGAGTTCAAGAACGATCAGGGAATCGACCTGCGCGCCGATCCGCAGGCGCTGCAGCGGCTGTACGAAGCTGCGGAGCGCGCGAAGGTCGAGCTGTCGAGCGCAACGCAGACCCAGATCAACCTACCCTTCATCACGGCCGACGCCTCCGGGCCGAAGCACCTGAACACCTCGCTCACGCGCTCGAAGTTCGAGCAGCTGACGGCAGACTTGATCGAGCGCTGTCGCGGACCCGTCGAGGCTGCGCTTGCGGACGCCAAGGTGACCGCCGACGACATCGACGAAGTGATCCTGGTGGGCGGCTCCACGCGAATGCCGGCCGTGCAAGAGCTCGTCCGCCGGCTCACCGGTGGCAAGGAGCCCAATATGACGGTCAACCCCGACGAGGTCGTTGCCATCGGCGCCGCGTTGCAGGCCGGCGTGCTGAAAGGCGAGGTCGAGGACGTCGTGCTCCTAGACGTGACGCCGCTGTCGCTCGGGCTCGAGACACTCGGCGGTGTGATGACGCCGGTGATCGAACGGAACACGACGATCCCGGCGCGGAGGGCGGAGGTGTTCTCGACGGCAGAGGACGATCAGACCGCGGTCGATGTGAGCGTGCTGCAAGGGGAACGCGAGCTTGCGGCCGACAACCGGCAGTTGGCGCGCTTTCGGCTCGAGGGCATTCGCCCGGCGCCGCGCGGAGGTCCGCACGTCGAGGTCACGTTCGACATCGACGCCAACGGGATCCTCAACGTCGCTGCGAAGGATCAGGACACGGGTGCCGAGCAGCGCGTGACCATCTCGGAGAGCACGAATCTCGATCCCGGCGAAGCCGAGCGCATGGTTCGCGACGCCGAGGAGCACGCGCAGGAGGATCGGCGGCTGCGAGAGGAGATAGACGCGCGCAACGAGCTGGATTCGCTTGCGCACCGCGCGGACCAACTCGTGCAGGAGCTGCAGGACAGGCTGCCGGTGCACGAGAAGGCGCGCGCCGAGCAGCTGGTCGCGGATGCGCGCAGCGCGATCCAGGAGCAAGCGGGCCTCGATCGAGTGCGACCGCTCGCGGCCGACTTGCAGCAGATCATCCACGGCCTGACGGCGTCGGCCGCCGCGGGACCGACCGACGGCGGCGGCAACGGGCGCGCGGCCGAAGAGGCGGCCGACGAGGAGGAGGTCATCGATGCGGAGTTCACCCGGGACTGAGCGGGACGCGCCACGTAATCCGGCTGAGCTCTCCGAGGAAGAGCTCCGCACCGAGCTCGAGCAAACGCGCGCGTGGCTCGACGAGACCGAGGATCACTATTTGCGCGCACGAGCGGATCTCGACAACTACCGCAAGCGTGCCGAGCGGGACGTCGAGCGGCGGGTGCGCGAGCAGGGCGATGCGCTGCTTCGCGGCTGGTTGGAGGTTGTCGACACCGTCGAGCGTGCGCTCGCGCTCGGGCCGGACGACCCGGGACTTCGCGCGGTCCTCGAGCAGATGGAGTCGCTTCTCACCCGCCACGGCGTCAGACGCTTCGGCGAGGCCGGAGACATGTTCGATCCCGAACGGCACGAGGCGATCGCCGTCGTCGCGGATCCCGATCGCCCCGCCGGCACGATCGCCGAGGTCGCGCGGTCCGGGTATTCCGCCGGTGACCGTGTTCTCCGCCCGGCGCAAGTCGCCGTTGCTCGCCCATCTGCTGACGGTCCCGCTGACGGCGACTGATGCCGGTCGCGTATCGCGATTACTACGAAGCACTCGGCGTGCCGCGCGGCGCGAGCAGTGAGGAGATTCGTGCCGCCTACCGGAAGCTTGCGCGGGAGTACCACCCGGACGTGAACAAGGACCCGGGTGCAGAGGAGCGGTTCAAGGAGGTCTCCGAGGCATACGAGGTGCTGCGCGACCCCGAGAAGCGGGAGCGCTACGACCGGCTCGGCTCGAACTGGCGTGCCGGCGACGACGTCTCCGGAGCGGCATCGGGATTCGGGGGCTTCCAGCCCGGCGAAGGCTACGAGGACGTCCGAGTCTCGTTCGGCGACGGCGCCGGGTTCGGCGATTTCTCGGATCTCTTCGAAGGGCTCTTCGGCGCGCGGGCGGGGCGTGGCTTTGCGGGAGGAGGCTTCGCGCGAGCGCGGCGAGGCGCCGACGTCGAGGCCGAGCTCGAGCTGTCGCTCGAAGAGGCCGCGGCGGGAGGACATCGCTGGGTCGCGCTGCCCGGCGGCCGCTCATACGAGGTGACGGTTCCGCCCGGTGTTCGCGACGGACAACGCATTCGCCTGGCGGGGGAGGGGCGCGAGGGAAGTGGCGGCGGCCCCGTCGGCGATCTGTTGCTGCGCGTGCGGATTCGCCCGCATCCGCGCTTCCGCCTCGAGGGCGACGACCTGTACACCGACCTGCCGGTCAGCCCCTGGGAGGCGGCGCTCGGAGCGACGGTCGACCTGGAGACGCTCGAGGGCCGCGCTCAGGTGAAAGTGCCCGGCGGCTCGTCGTGCGGTCGGCGGCTGCGTTTGCGCGGGGAGGGGATGCCGCGCACCGACGGTGGTCATGGCGACCTCTACGCGGAAGTGCGCATCCTCGTGCCGAAGAAGCTCAGCCGTGCCGAGCGCAAGGCATTCGAGCAGCTCGCCGAGACGTCGAAGTTCGATCCGCGGTCGGGCAGATGAGCACGGTCGTTCGACCGGTCGAGACCCATCTCGTCGTGCGTGACGGGCGATCCGGCGGCCGGCCCGACCTCGATGCGCTCGCACAGGAGGCCGGCGTTCACCCTCAGCTCGTGCGGCGGCTGATCGCGCTCGGGCTCCTCGACGTTGTCCCCGGCAGGCCGTTTCCGCGCGATGCAGCTCCTCGCATCGCGCGCGCAGTGCGCCTACGGCGCGATCTCGGACTCAACTATGCGGGCGCGCTGCTTGCGTGCGAGCTGCTCGACAGGATCGAGCAGTTGGAGCAGCGTCTCCGCCGCTACGAACCTGCCGATCGGCAGCGGAGGTGACGTGATGGACCCGAACCAGCTGACACAGAGCACCCAGGCGGCGCTTCACGATGCCCAGACGAAGGCGTTGCGCTACGGCCACACCGAGGTCGACGTCGAGCACCTTCTGCTCGCGCTGCTGGAGCAGCCCGACGGCCTCGTCGGTCGCCTGCTCGAGCGCGCCGGTGCAGACACCGGCAGCCTGGCCGCTGCGCTCGATCAGCAGTTGCAGACCCGCCCGCGCGTGTCGGGTCCGGGTGCAGCAGCCGGACAGATCTACGTGTCGCGCGCGCTCAACGAGGTGCTGGACGGCGCCGCGCGCGAGGCCGAGCGCTTGAAGGACGAATACGTGTCGGTCGAGCACATCGTGCTCGCGATCCTTGCCGGCGGTGAAACCGCGGCATCCCGTCTGCTCAAGCAGCACGGCGTGACGCAGGAGCGCTTCCTCCAGGCGCTCACGGAAGTTCGCGGGAGCCAGCGCGTCACGAGCGCGAATCCGGAGGCGGCATACGAGGCACTCGTGAAGTACGGCCGGGATCTGGTGGCAGACGCGCGGCTGGGGCGTCTCGACCCGGTCATCGGCCGTGACGCGGAAGTTCGGCGTGTCGTACAGATCCTCTCCCGCAAGACGAAGAACAACCCGGTGCTGATCGGCGACCCGGGTGTCGGTAAGACGGCCATCGTGGAAGGGCTTGCGCAGCGGATCGTGCGCGGCGACGTCCCGGAGGGGTTGCGCGACAAGACGATCTTCGCGCTGGACATGGGGTCGCTCGTAGCCGGAGCGAAGTACCGCGGCGAGTTCGAGGAGCGGCTGAAGGCCGTGCTGCAGGAGGTCGTCGCCGGCGAGGGCCGGATCCTGCTCTTCATCGACGAGTTGCACACGGTGGTAGGAGCCGGAGCAGCCGAAGGCGCGATGGACGCCGGCAACATGCTCAAGCCCATGCTCGCCCGGGGTGAGCTGCACTGCATCGGCGCGACGACGCTGGCCGAGTACCGCCGGTACATCGAGAAGGACGCCGCGCTCGAGCGCCGCTTCCAGCCGGTCATGGTCGACGAGCCAAGTGTCGAGGACACGATCTCGATCCTTCGCGGACTGCGAGAGCGTTACGAGGTTTTCCACGGCGTCAAGATCCAGGATGCGGCTCTCGTCGCAGCGGCAACGCTTTCGCACCGCTACATCTCCGACCGGTTCTTGCCCGACAAGGCGATCGACGTCGTCGACGAGGCCTGCGCCGTGATCCGCACCGAGATCGACTCGATGCCACAGGAGCTGGACGCGATCACCCGGCGGGTGATGCAGCTCGAGATCGAGGAAGCAGCACTCAGCAAGGAGACGGATGCGGCGAGCAGGGAACGTCTCGACTCACTGCGCAAGGAGCTGGCCGATCTCCGTTCGCAAGCGGACGCGATGGCCGCCCAGTGGGAGGCCGAGCGGCATGCGATCCACAAGGTGCAGGCCCTGCGCGAGGAGCTCGAGCAGCTCCGGCACCAGATCGAGGAGGCCGAGCGCGCCTACGACCTCAACCGCGCTGCCGAGCTACGCCACGGCCGGCTACCGGAGCTCGAGCGCCGGTTGCACGCCGAAGAGGCACGCCTCTCGGAGAAGCAGGGAACAGCACGGCTGCTCCGCGAAGAGGTGACCGAGGAGCAGGTCGCGGAGATCGTCGCGCGCTGGACGGGAATCCCGCTCTCGCGTCTGCTCGAAGGCGAGCGCGAGAAGCTCCTGCGGCTCGACCAGGTTCTGCACGAGCGCGTCGTCGGTCAGGACGAAGCGGTCCAGCTCGTCGCCGACGCGATCATCCGAGCGCGGGCAGGCGTCAAGGACCCACGTCGTCCGATCGGCTCGTTCATCTTCCTCGGCCCCACGGGCGTCGGCAAGACCGAGCTCGCGAAGGCGCTGGCGGAGTCGCTCTTCGACTCCGAGGAGGCCATCATCCGCCTCGACATGTCGGAGTACCAGGAGCGCCACACCGTCTCGCGGCTCGTCGGCGCGCCGCCCGGGTACGTCGGCTTCGAAGAGGGAGGACAGCTGACCGAGGCCATCCGCCGCCGGCCCTATTCCGTCGTCCTCTTCGACGAGATCGAGAAGGCGCACTCGGACATCTTCAACACGTTGCTGCAGGTGCTCGACGACGGGCGCCTCACCGATGCGCAGGGTCGCACCGTCGACTTTCGCAACACCGTCGTGATCATGACCTCGAACATCGGCTCGCCGTATCTGCTCGAGGGCGTCACCCCGGGCGGTGAGATCCCCGAGGACACGCGTGCACTCGTGTTCGCCGACCTGCGGGACCGCTTCAGGCCGGAGTTCCTGAACCGCGTCGACGAGACCGTCCTCTTCAAGCCGCTGACGCGTCCCGAGATCGAGCGCATCGTCGGCCTGCAGCTGGACGACGTACGGCGACGTCTTGCCGAGCGGCGTATCGATCTCGTGCTGACCGAAGAGGCGCGCCACCTGATTGCCGAGACGGCCTACGACCCGGCCTTCGGTGCTCGGCCGCTGCGCCGTTACATCCAGCGCGAGATCGAGACGCGGATTGCGAGGGCGCTGTTGTCGGGACAGATCGTCGACGGCGCACGCGTCATGATCGAAGTCGGCCCTCACGGCATCGAGCTTCATTCCCACAACCCGGAGCACGCGGACGAGGCTGAGCGGGAACCGGTCGGTGTCGCCGTATGATCGCGCAGTACGACGCGACGGCCTCTCTCGTCGAAACTATCGAAGAAACGACCTCTCGGTGGCAGCGCGACGTGCACCGCGCGCGATGCGCCAGTTCGACGCGTGGCACATCGGGCAGTGCGCAGGCGTGACCGCGACGATGACGCCGTATCCGCACGCTCGGCAGACGAGCTCCGTCCGGGGGGCGCCGACCGTGGGAAGACCGGACGCGACGTGCAAATGGTCCACGGCCGGCTCCTGCTCAGACCCTCACATCGGGCGTTGCCCGGTCGCCGGGCATCCGGATCAGGACGTAGTGGTCGGTTCGTCCGACGACCTCTTCCAGCTCGCGCTGCTCATGGCCCGGCACGACGGCGTAGACGCCAGGCTCTGCTCGCATGGCGTCGTACTCCGCCTGCGTCATCCGCATGGCTTGGGTGCATTCGTCGTTCGGGCACTCGCAGATGAGCCAGATGAGATCCACCTTGCTCAAGATCGGGACAGCGAGCTCGACGATGCGCTCGTTGACCGCGCGGAAGAGATCCGAGCTCTCGCTGATGCCGATCGAGTTCATCGCGCGATTGCGGCCGTCGGGCGCCGACGCGCTGCCTCACGGGCCGCGGCGAGGCGTTCGGCGGCGCGCTGCTCGGCGACGTCGACCCCGTCGAAGCGGTGGCGCAGGCGTGCCTCGCGCGCCTCTTCTCCGTGGGCTTCCTGCCACTCGGCGAGCGCCATCAACGGATCGGTGATCGTCCAGCCCAACGGCGTGAGCGAGTATTCGACCCGCAGCGGTACCTCGGCGAAGATGCGGCGAGCCACGAGGCCGTCGCGCTCCAGCGTGCGCAGCGTGTCGGTCATCATCTTCTTCGACGCGCCTGGAAGGCATTCGAGCAACCTGCAATGGCGGTGCACTCCGCGCGCCATCAGGAAGACGAGGTACACCTTCCATTTTCCCTGCAGCAGCTCGAGAGTGCCCTCGATCTGCTCAATCAACTCGCGCTCGCTCCTCTGGAGCTGCCGAGCTTCTCGCGAATCCGAGTTGCGCACGAGCGTACCTCCTCCAGTCTCGGTCACGCGAATCCCCCCTTTGTCGTCCTTGCGGACACGGTGTTGTTTGTCCTCGCGACACGGCGTCGCGGTATGCGGACGCGGTGTTGAGGCGATGGCGAAACCGAGGATCGCGCAGGGGATCCTCGCGCGCATCCGCGTAACCACCAGTCGTGGGACGCGCCAGACGCCGTCGGATCGGGGAACTCACTAGTGCGCCGCGACGTGCTCGGCAACGTTGCGCTGCCATGCGTGCCGTCCGACCCACACTCGACACGACAAACGTCCTCGCAGGCGCGGCCGGCGTCGTGCTCCCGGCCCTCCGAGAATTGCTTCGAATATCTGAGGTTCTAACAGGCTGCGCGGGTTTACGGTGCAGATATGCGGCAGCTGCAGAATCGCTCGCGGGAGATCGCAGCGATCGACGCGTTGCTCCACCGCGCTCGCGTCCACGCAGGCGGCGCGCTCGTCCTGCGTGGCGATGCCGGTGTCGGTCTGACGGCGCTGCTGAACTACGCCGTCGCGGCAGCTCCCGACATGTTGGTGCTGCGGGTAGCCGGTGTCGAGGCGGAGGCGAACCTCGCGTACGGAGCTCTGCACCGGCTGCTCGCGCCCGAAGTGTGGTGGCGGCATCGTCTGCGGCTGCCGTTGCCGCAGCGTCTCGAGCTCGAGCGTGCATTCGGGCTCGAGACTCCGGTGGCCTCCGGTCAGCCGCCCGGCGAGACGAACCCCTTGCTCGTCGGGCTCGGCGCCCTGACCTTGCTTGCTCGCGCCGCCTACGACCGGCCGGTGCTGTGTGCGATCGACGACGCGGAGCAGCTCGACGAGCCTTCCGCCAGTGCGCTCGCGCTCGTTGCGCGCCGGCTCGGCGGCGAGAGCATCGCGATGCTGTTCACCCGCCGGGAGCCGAGCGAGGCTCGTGAGTTCTTCAGCGACCTCGACGAGCTCCTCGTCTCCGGTCTGGCCGACGCCGAGGCCCGCGCCCTGATCGACGACGTGTTCGGGCATCGCCTGGACGCGAGCATGCGCGAGTGGATCCTCGCGGAGACCGGTGGGAATCCACGCGCAATTCTCGAGCTGCCGTCCGTGCTGCCGGTGCCGGAGACGTCGGTGTTCGCGGAGCCGCTCCCACTCGCGAAGCGCATGGAGCAGCACGTTCTCCACGGATATACAGCCCTTTCCCCGGGCGCGAGGGACATCATCCTGCTCGCGGCAATGCTGTACGACGGGAGCGCGACGCTCTTCTGGAGCGCGTCGGAGCTCCTCGGAGCGGGGTGCGACGCCTATCGCGAGGCCGAGGAAGCGGGACTGCTGATGGTCGGAACCCGTGTCACGCTTCGCGGCTCGCTGCTCAGGTCGGCCGTCTACGGGGCGGCGGCGCCTGACGATCGCCGGCGGATCCATCGTGTGCTCGGCGACGCCGCGGACGCTGCGGGCGACGACATCCAGGCAGCCTGGCATCGCGCGGCTGCATCTCCCGGACCGGACGAAGACCTCGCCGCCGCGCTCGTCGCGGCGACGATCGAGGCGAAGCGCCGCGGCGACACGACGACGGTCGCCACGCTCCTCGAGCGCGCAAGTGCATTCACGCCCGCTCCGGCGGTACGCGCGGTGCGCTTGCTCGAGGCCGGCAACGCCTGGCTTGACGCCGGCTCGCCCGGTCGAGCAGCCGCGCTCCTCGCGGAGACCACGCCGCTCTCGCTCACGGGGCTCGACCGAGCGAGAGCCGCAAAGCTGCGTGCACAGGTCGCGCAGCCTCAGATCGAGGGCGCAGGTAGGGCGGTCCTGCTGCTGCGCGCAGCACAGGACATCGCCGTCCTCGACGAGCGGCTGGGGCGAGAGTCGCTGCTGGAGGCCCTGGAGGCGGCCATCTACTTCGGCCGCTTCGGCAGCGGCGGGTCCGTGCGACAGGCGGCCCACGCGGCGCTCGAGTTCGCGGCCGAGGAGACGAATGCTGCGCCTGATCTGTTGCTGCGCGGCCTTGCGCTCCTCTTCACCTCCGGGCATGCGGCGGCCGTACCGACGCTCCGGCTCGCGATCAAGGGTCTGCGCAGAGGAGCCGATCCGCGCTGGCTCACCCTCGGCGGGCTCGCTGCTCTGGAGCTCTGGGACGATGCCGGGCTCGAGCTGCTCGTGGCAGCAGGAGCCGAGCTCACCGGCGCGCCACGTTTTTCGCCGCTCAGCGTCTCGCTCGCATACCTCACCGGGCTGGACGACACGGCAGCGGGACGGTTCGGGAAAGCCGCGGAACGCTTCGCGGAGATGCGGATCCTCTCGGAGGCGGTCCTCGACCCGACGATCGCGGATGTCGCCGACGCCGGCTTGCTGATGGTGTGGGCATGGCGAGACGGCGCCGAAGAAGACGCACGCGAGTCGATCGAGCGCTGTGCCCACGACGCGATGGCCGGCGGGCACGGCAGGCGCTACTCGCTGACGCGTTACGCGCTCGCGGTGCGTGAGAATGGGCTCGGGCGCTACGAGGAGGCCCTGATTGCGGCGCAGGGCACGGTGGACGACAAAGGTCTCTACCTCGCCACCTTCGCGCTACCGGAGCTGGTCGAGGCGGCCGTACGTTGCGGCGAACGCGAAATCGCCACACGAGCCCTTGCAGAGCTGGCGGCGCGCACGCTCCCCAGCGGCACGAACTGGGCGATGGGGATGCTGGCACGCTCATGCGCCCTTCTGGCCGCCGGCGAGGAAGCAGAGGCGTTCTATCGTGAAGCGATCGAGCGGCTCGTCGAATGCCGCGCGGTGCCGCAGCTGGCCCGCGCGCACTTGCTCTACGGCGAGTGGCTGCGCAGGCACCGTCGCCGCCGCGACGCGCGGGAGCATCTACGGCACGCAGAAGGTATGTTCGTGGCGATGAGCGCGGGGGGTTTCGCGGCGCGAACGCAGGGCGAGTTGCTGGCCACGGGTGAGCACACCCTCTCCCGCGAGTCGAGACTGGCCGAGGCTCTGACGGCTCAGGAGGCGCGGATCGCCGGCCTCGTCGCAGCAGGCTCCTCGAACCCCGAGACTGCCGCCCAGCTGTTCCTCAGCCCGCGCACCGTCGAGTATCACTTGCACAAGATCTACCGCAAGCTCGGCGTATCCTCACGCGTCGAGCTCGCGCGCACGCTGATCGAGAGCGAACGGCCGGTCGAAGAGCTTCGTGATCCGTAAATCGTAGAGTTCTCTCCAGCGGAGGCGGCCCGCATGATCTGGACAATCGAGTTCGACGGAGGCACGCAAGATGTGACCCTCACGGCTGCGGGTACCGCGAGCCGTAAGGACTTCTGCGCGTCGTATGCCGAGCTCGTGCAGGATCCCCGGTGGCGTCCAGGGATGGCCGTGCTGTTCGACGAATCGGCGCTGGACGTGTCGAAATTGACCGGCCAGGACGTCGAAGAGATCGCCGGCTTCATCATCGACCTCGACGACCGTCTCGGATCTGCTGCCTTTGCGGTCGTCGCGCCGGACGCATACGCCGAAGGGCTCGTCGCCGTGTTGATCCGGTATCTCCATTCCGCTCGGCTTCGTGCGTGCACGTTCCCGTCGCACGATTGCGCGATGGAATGGCTCGGTGGCTTTCGCGCTGGGCGGGTGCCTTGAGACTGGCCTGACAACGGCCACCGCGGCGTGTGCAGGCGCTGCGGGAATGCCCTGGGCTTGACTGGGTCGCCAGCGGCGGGGCTACGGTCGCGACATGGTCCTTGGCTTTGTCATGGCCGGCATCCTCAGTCCTGCCGTGTTGCTCACGATCGGCGTCGCCGCAGTGATGGTTCGCCTCGGCTTCGACAAGGACACCCTCGAGCGGAAGCAGCCAGGGTGGTGCGGTTCCTGCGGTCGGAGGCTCGAGAGGCGCCGATGTCCCAGCTGCACGCGCCGATGATCTCTGCGGTGCGGCGCCGGCGAGCATCCCAAGCCGCCGTCTCGGCGCCTGGGGATAGGCGGGATTCCCGGGCCGCTCGGTACAACGCAAGACGCGGCGGCGTGAGACTGCGGATGCGAGGGAGGTACTGCTGATGACGACAGCAACGCCAACGACGGTCAGGCTTGGTCGGGCGACGAGGGGGGCAACTCGTCATTGGTGGCTCTTCCTCGTGAGCGGGCTGGGCTGGCTGCTGTTCGCCGTCATCCTCTTCCGTTTCGACTATCTCACCGTCGGTGCGATCTCGATCCTGTTCGGCGTCGGTGCTTTCGTGGCGGCGGGCAACGAGTTTGCCCTCACGAGCCTGGTCTCCGGCGGATGGAAGATCGCGCACGCCGTGCTTGGCGTTGTCTATGTCGTCGCCGGAGTTGTCGCACTTGTCAATCCGGGTGGCACCTTCGTCGCGCTCGCCGCAGTGATGAGCGTCGTCCTCGTGGTGATCGGCGCATTCGACCTGACGGCGGCAATCATGACCCGGGCAACCGCTCCCGCTTGGTGGCTGCAGCTCGTGGCCGGAGTCGCGGAGATCCTGCTCGGCTTCTGGGCGGCAGGCTCCTGGAACCTCAGCGCCGTTCTCCTCGTCGCCTGGGTTGCGGCCTTCGCACTGACGCGTGGCATCACCCAGATCGCGCTTGCGGTGGGCCTATGGGAGGCGCGTCGACTCGCCGCTGCCTGACGGTGCGGAGAGCTGAAGACGCGAAAGCCGCAAACGTTCATTCATTCGGTCGGAGGTGAGCAGTGATGGCCGTGAAGTTGAGCCGGACGGCGTTCGAGCAAGCCGAACGTCTGATCAAGGAAGGACGCCTCGTATACGACGAGCGCGACGACTGGAGCGAGCATCGACCCTCAGCGGAGGACGAGAACCGCTTCATCGACGAGCACGGCTTCGCCGAATACGCGAAGTGGCACCTCGGCATCGACGACGAAGAGGGAGCCGAGACGAAGGCGCGCTACAAATTTCCGTACGGCGACTTCAAGCGGGTGCATCGTTGCGCCTTGCTTGCTGCCGAATCCCGCGCCGGCCAGTACAAGTACGGCGACATCGAGCGCGCCGTCGCACATCTACACGGGATGATCGAGGGGGCGGCTGCGCGAACGCGATGAAAATGCATATCTGTTGCGACTTGGCCACGCCATTGTGGCCCAGGAGAATCGAAATTCCCTCGCGCACCGATCTGTAGCCGGATTCGCTGTGCGGGAGAGGGAAGATCACCCTCGTGGGTGAGAAGGGTATGCGCGGTGCGCCAACGCGAGTCGCGTCTGCTGAGGCGCGCGTCGCTCGGTACAACGGCAAGCTCGCTGCGCCGCGTCCGTCGGCGGCGATCATCGAGCGCGCGAGGTTGCTCGAAACGCTCGCGGATAACCGCGCCCCGCTCATCCTTCTCAGTGCGCCACCCGGATTCGGTAAGACGTCTCTTGCTGCGATGTGGGTTGCGTCGCGCGCGGCGCCTCGAGCGGCATGGGTGACCGTCGATGCGGACGACAACTCCGGCGGCCGCTTCTGGCACGCGGTCAACGCCGCGCTCGCAGCGGCAGTCGACGGCTCCGGTGAGACGTTCGAACCCGATAGCAGCGCACCGCCCGCGGAGATCGCGCTGGAGACGGCCTCTCGCGCCGATCGGCCGCTGATTCTCGTCCTCGACGACTTCCACGAGTTGCGTGACGACGCCGCGCTTCATCAATTCGATGTCTTCCGTCGCTACACGCCGCCGCTCTTGCAGGTGATGCTCGTCACGCGCGTCGATCCGCGCCTCCCGCTACAGCGGCTGCGGATGGAGGGGCGGATGACGGAGTTGCGCGCGGCCGAGCTGGCGTTCACGCGCGACGAGACTGCGGCGCTCCTTGCCGGAATCGACGGAATCGGGCCCGCAGAGATCGACGAGTTGCACGCGTGCACGGAAGGCTGGCCTGCCGCGCTGCGTTTCGTCGTCCTCGCCCTCAAGGCCGCCCCCGATCCACGTCGCTTCGTCAGGCAGTTCGCCGGCGACGACAGGGCTCTCGCCGACTACCTCTTGACGGAGGTCGTGGCGAGTCATCCACCCGAGGTGCACGACTTCCTTCTCCGCACGTCGATTCCCGACCAGCTGACGCCGAGCCTCGCACGGCAGCTTGCTCCGGGTGTCGACGCCGACGCGTTGCTGATCGAGCTCGAGAAGGAGAATCTCTTCGTCTCGGAGATCGCGGGCGGTCCTCACGGCTACCGCTACCACAACCTCTTCCGCGGGTTCCTCCGGATGGAGGCGGCCCGCGAGTTGGGCACCGAGGTGGCGGAACTGCATCGGACGAGCGCAAACTGGTGTGCGGCGACGGGCGACTATCTCGCCGCTCTGCGCCATGCGGTTGCCGGCGGCGACTGGTCTCTCGCCGGCGAGATCGTGCTCGACAACTGGCGGGCTCTCTTCCTCGTGGAGACCCAGGCCGTCGTGGCGGCGATCGTCGCCGGAATCGGCTCAGCTCCCCTGCGTGAGCAACCCGAGTTGGCGCTGCTTGCGGCCGCGGCACTGCTCAGTAGCGGTGAGCTGCAGTCGGCCGAACGGTGCATTCTGGCCGCAGGAGACGCATTCGCCGAGCGTGACGAGCGGCAGCCGGATCTCGAGTCGCTTCGGACGATGTGCCTCTCATCAGCGGCGCGCCTCCGTGGTGACACGTCCGCAGCTGCTGCATCCGCACGCACACTGCTCACGCTGGCGCCGTCGACGCGGCTGACGCAGGACGTCATCCGGCGTCAGCAGAAGACGCTCGCCTTGCACGCGTTGGCAGCCGCTGAGCTCGAGAGCGCCGAGCTCGAGGAGGCCGAAGAACACCTGGAGCAGGTGCTCGAGCTCGCGCAAGAACAGGGAGCAGACACGGTGGCGCTCCGCAGCCTCGCTCGGCTGGCGCTCCTAGAAGCGGTGCGAGGGCGATTGCAGCACAGCGAAGCGCGAGCCGAGGAGGCGCTCGCATTTGCGGCCGCGCGGTGCAGGAGTGACGAGCCCCAGGTGGTCAGCGCTCACAACGCACTCGCATGGGTCATGTACGAGTGGAACGAGTTGCAGGCCGCAGCGGACCACGCTTCACTCGCGCTGCAGGCCAGTCGCAGGCTCGGCGATCGCTTCGAGGAGGTCTTCGCGACTCATGTCTCGGCGCTCGTCGACGCCGCCGCAGGCCCCCGAGGAGTCGGGCGCGGGCTGCGCCGTCTGCGCGGGCTCGCCGCGGAGCTCGACGGTTGGCAGACGCCGCGCCTCCTGCAACTGCTGTTCGCGGCTTCGGAGGCCCGCCTGCTTGCCGCCCGTGGCGGGACCGTCGAGGCGTGGCGTGCCTTGGGTGACGAGCCGGGCTTGGACGAGACGCTCCTGGCCGGCGCTGTTCGCGCCCGGCTTCACCTGCAGGAGGGGCACCCGTGGGAAGCGGTCGACGCCCTGGCTCCCGGGATCGAGCTGTCGGCGACGAGCGAGGACATTCCGGGCGCGATCGAGGCCTCGCTCCTGGAAGCACTTGCGCGCGCGGAGCTGCGCGATCGCGAGGGAAGCTCGCGTGCCCTCGAGCGCGCGCTGCATCTCGCAGCGCCGCACCGGCACCGGCGTGTCTTTCTCGAGGGCGGCCCGACGATCCGCCAGATGCTTCTCGACCATATTCGTACGGGCACGGGAAACCGGTCGTTCCTCGGTGACCTGCTCGAGATCTTCGACAACGGCGCCCCACGACCGGCGGTCGGACAATTGCTCGAGCCGCTGAGCGAGCGAGAGGTTGCCGTGCTCAGCTACCTACCGACCATGCTCTCCAACCAAGAGATCGCGTCGGAGCTCTTCGTGTCGGTCAACACGGTGAAGACGCACCTTCGGAGCATCTACCGCAAGCTCGGTACCTCGAAGCGGCGTGACGCAGTAGCGGCGGCGCGAGCGCGCGATCTCATCTGACGAGCGGACGGACCCCGGGGTGTGTCGCCCTGCCCACGCGACGTGCCTAGTGAATCCACCGATGCACCGGCGCGCAAGTACGTCGATGTTGTTGTACGTCAAGAAAAAGTAAAGAGCGGGAGCTCGGACGTCGCCCGCGGTGGATGTGGCTGCCTGTTCGTGCACCAAGACAGCCCGCCACGACGACAACACGACAGGAGACGCATGGATGACACAGTCGGCAATCGCATCTTCGTGAGTCGCAAACGGCTCGCGCAAGGCCAGCGGGGTAGCGCGCTCGAAGAGGTGGTCCAGCTCTACGCGCCTCTATTCCGTGTTGCCTGGGACGATCAGCGACGGATGATCATCACGTCCCACTCGGGGGTCGTCGAGGCCGATGACCTCAACGAGGAAGGCCATGCGCAGGAGGAGCCCGGCATCGACGGAGGTGTGGGGCAGACATCGCTCCTGTTCCGGTCGGTAAACGAGCGCATTCGGGAGCTGGCGAGCGTGGTGCCCGACCGCGTCTTCGAGTTGGTGTGCGAGTGCGACGACGACCGCTGCGCCGACGTCCTGCACATGGACAGGTACGAGTACGAGGCGCTCCGCGCCAACCCTCAGCTGTTCGTTCTCGCCAAGGGTCACGAGCGCGATGAATCCGGCGTGGTGGCCCGCGCCGACGGTTATGTCGTCGTACGAGCGGAGCTCGACACGACGACCGAAAGGAGATGACGTTCATGTCGCAGCTACTTCCCGATCGGCGTCGCCGCGCTTCGTCCGAACGTTGGGAGCCGCTCGGCGAGCTCGAGCAAGTCACCCAGCGGATGCGTCAGATGCTCGATCAAACGATGGGGGACTCATTCCTGCCTGCGGCCATCGGCGAGCTGGAGTCGTGGTCGCCACCCGTGGACATCGAAGAGCAAGACGATGCGTATCTGGTCGAAGCCGAGGTTCCGGGAGTCAAGCGCGATGACGTCAACATCGAGCTCGTCGGCAACGAGCTTCTGATCACCGGCGAGATCAAGGAGCGGGAGCGAGTAGGCATCATCCGCCGGCGCACCCGGCGCCGCGGGCAGTTCGCCTACCGGGTGGTGCTCCCCGAGCAGGTCGACGCCGAAGAGATTGACGCCAAGCTCGACGACGGCGTTCTCACCGTTCGCGTGCCGAAGTCTCAGCGAGCACGACGACGGCAGGTCGAGATCAAGGGTTGAAAGCGGCCGTACGGTGGGGGCGGACATATCACCCACCACTCACCGCCCCCACCGTCACGGCGATGACCCGGTTAGAGCGAGGCGCTGCTCCCTTCGCCGGAGCTCCGCAACAGGCGATGCGCAAGTTCGGTGCGCGAGCCGACCGAGAGCTTCTGGAAGATCTTGTGCAGGTGATACTCGACCGTCCTCACGCTGACGAAGAGCTGCTCTGCTATCGCCGGATTCGATGCGCCGTCGGCAACGAGCAGCGCGATGCGTTGTTCGTGCGGAGTCAAGGCATCGAGCACGGCGCCCTTGTGCTCCGGTGCGCGACCGCCGGTCGCTACCAGCTCGAGTTGCGCACGACCGGCGAACGCGTCAGCACCCATCCCTCGCAGCATCTCGTACGCCACCGTCAGTTGCGCCCGTGCGTCCGACCGGCGCCGGCGCCTGCGCAACCATTCTCCGTACATGAGTCTCGCGCGGGCGAGCTGCGGCCGGGCGCGGCAATGCTTCAGGTGCTCGATCGCCGACTCGTACAAGGCTTCCGCTGCGACCGGCTCAGCCAAGAGAGCGCGCGAACGAGCAAGCATTCCGTTTGACCATTCCGTCCCGCTCGCCAACGCAGCTTCCTCGAAACGTCCTAGCGCCGTAGCCGCCAGATCGAGGTCGCGGCTCCGGGCGGCGGCTTCGATGAGCTCCGGTAGAGCAAAGGCGGTGACGAAGCAGCCAGTCTCTTCACACGCGGCGCGAGCGGCTGTCATCGCGGCGTCATAGTGGCCAAGGCCGTTCTCGAGAACAGCAAGCGCATGTTGCGCGAAGCCGAGCTCGGCGCCCTGGCCGCGCGCTGTCGCATCGCCGATCGCGCCGCGCGCGATTCGCCGCGCGCGCTTGTCGCGTCCACACCATGCGGCGGCGAGCAGTTGGCCCAACCGTGTGCGATCTCCGACTCCGAGATCGCCTTCCGCGGCTGCGATCTCGGCGGCGTGTCGCACGTCCACCGTTGCCATGTCGAACCGGCCGACGAGGATCTCGTACACGCTGCCGCGATAGTTGAGTGCCGACGCCAGGGTTCCCGGTCCCACTCGACCCGCGACGTCGACGCGGCGTGTCACGAGATCGTAGAGAGCCTCGTCATCGAGAAGCTCTATGGCTGCGTCGCAGCCGAACCCGAGCAGACGTGGGGTGGAGGACTCGCGGAGCATCTTCAACGCGCGCCGGAGGAGCGGTGCTGCTGCGGCGTGGCCCTCGAGCACGAGCGTGGCAAACCCATCGAGGAGAAGGTCGGAAGCGGTTATCCCCGCCGCAGGATCTCTTGTTCGTTCCCGCGCCGCCTTCGCGGTCCAGATCACGCTGTAATTCCTTCCGAGCGTCCCGGCGTGGATTGCCGCGTTCAGGGCTTCGAGGTACGTCTCACCGGCTTGCTGCAGATCGACTTGCTCGAGTGCCCGGGCAACCGCGAGCAACGAGCGGGCGCCGTCTCGATTGCGATCGAGCTCGACGTCGATCACGGCACGCAGGCGTTGCAGATGCACGCCCTCGGGTTGGGCAGCAACGTCGGGGCCTAGACGGTCGAGCACGATAGACGCTCTCAATGGTGCTCCGGCGGCGAGCTCGGCCTCGGCCGCGGCAACCGTGCGCGTCAGATGGCCCACGTCATTGGGCGTCAGCTCCGCCGAGCGCTCCAGCAAGGCCGCGGCGGCGCTGAACGCACCGCGGGTACTCGCAGCTTTGGCGGCCTGCTCCAATTCGTCGGCGACGTCCGCGTCCGGCCCGAGCGATGCCGCCGCACGATGCATGGTGCCCTGATCACCGTTGAGCGAGGAACGCGTCACAGCTGCCAGAGCGCTGTGGACGCGGCGGCGGTCGTGCCCGGGGGACATCCTGTAGACCGCCGTGCCCATGAACGAATAGCGGAATCGCACGTTCTCGCCGACTTCGACGATGCCGGCCGATTCGGCGGGGTCGAGCGCGGTTCTCTCGAGACCGAGGTCTTCGGCTGCGCTCCAGAGGATGTCATTGCTTGCACCAGGCTCGGCGGCAACAAGCAACAACATCAGCCTCGTGGCCGGTGGAAGAGCGGCGACACGTCGCATGAGCCGTTGCTCGAGGCGCGGCCCCAGTGGGAGATGCGCCGGCAAGGGCACACGCCCGGCCAGCTCATGGGGCGTAAGCGCGCCCGCCAGGTCGAGTAGTGCGAGCGGGTTGCCGTTCAGCTCGGCGAGCAGCTGAGCACGAACCTGCTCGTTCAGGTGCTCGGGCGTGGCCGCGTCGAGGAGAACCCGGGCGTCGTCGTCGGGCAGCGGAGGAACGTGCAGCTCCGGTATGCCTTCGAACGGCTGACCCTCGAGTGTGTCGGCGGCCACGAGGAGTGCGACGCCTTCGTCGCTGAGCCTGCGGCTGACGAAGCCCAGGATCTGGGCGGTCTCTCGATCGAGTGCGTGCGCGTCGTCGATCAGGCACAAGAGCGGCCGTGCCGGACCGCGACCTGCGAAGACTGCGAGCAACGCTGCACCGAACGAAATGAGACTCGGCGCTGCAGCCCCCGTGTCGGAGATCGCGTTCAGGGCTTCGCGCGCCGGCTGAGCGAGATCCATCGTCTCTTCCTGTAGCTGCGTGAGCAGGTCATGAAGGCCGGCGAAAGAGAGCTCTCTCTCGGGCTCATGCCCGGCGATAGCAGCGACGGTCATTCCGGTTGCCCTCTCCGCCGCGTACTCGAGGAGGGCGGTCTTGCCTATGCCGGGCTCGCCGCAGAGCGCCAGTGCACCGCTTCTTCCGTCACGCGCGGACTCCAACAGCCGATCGATGGCCGCGCATTCGGAGAGCCGACCGACGAGCCGCGGGCGGCGCGTAGCCGATCTTGATCCACGGCTATCCGCGGCGATGCTTGAACCCATGACACCTCCACCATTCCCATTAGTCCGAGAACGACGCGAGTGCGGTTGCGGAGACAAGTCGTGCGGCGTGCAGTCGTTCGCGGATAAGCATCGGTCAACGGCTTCATGCGGTGCAAGGGCTGTGGGCACGCGCGCGTTGCCAGGCGCTTCACTGGGAAGCCGAACTGCGCGAGAAGAGTGGTTACGGTCGGCGGATGACCATGCCTGCAAGTGTCTTCCCCGTGCATTCTCGCGCGTTCGGCCGTCGCGTCGACCGCGCACTCTCATGACGTCGCTCGTCGTTGCGCACACGGGTCGAACCGCTGCCGGCATCTCAGTGAACATGCGCACCGCCGCGGCCTGACGCGATCTTCCTGAGGCACATCTCGAGCCCGGCTGAGTTCACCCCGCCCGGGTGAGCCAGGCTCACCTGCTCCGTTTCTAGCCTCGTGACTTCCCAAGGGAGTTGACGCCGTGGCGAAAACGTCCGGGCACTCCGACGAATGGAGAGGAGTCATATGAAACCGATCGCTACGGGGGTGCTCTGTTTGCTCCTCGCCGGCGTCGGGATGTACGCGGCGACTGCCGTCGCGTCGCACGCCAGTCCGGCCGTCGTCACCACGCCGACGCCGCCGAACATCGTGCCGCCCACACCTCCGGGCAGTTGCAACTGCACGACTTCGCCGTGTGTCTGCACGGTCCCGACGACGACGACTACACCGACGACGACGGCGGTCACGACGACGGTGCCGGTCACGACGGTGACCACGACGGTGGCCGTGACGACCTCGGCTGCGCCGACTCCCGCCGCGACGACTCCCGCCGCGACGACCGCATCGGTGGCCGCGACAACCGCGGTGATAACCACGGCACCGACCACGACGGCTGCCACAACGACGGCGCCCACGACGACCGCTGCGCCGACCACCACGACGGCCCCGACGGGAGGGGTCAAGGGCGCCACGGCTACGACGCCGTCCGCTCCGACGAAGCCCGCAGCGGTAGCTCCCAAACAGCTGACCTTCACCCCGTGACCTCGTCCCGCGACAGAGGAGGTGCCATCACCCGCAACGCAGGCAGAGCAGGCGGTACGCAGAGCCCAGAGGTCCACTCGGCAACGCCGCATACGAGCACGTCAACCGAACAACCGCGAACACAAGGAGCATCTCACTTGCATCTCAACCGCAGGATCAGCGTGTTGCTGGCCGCGTTCGCCCTCAGCGTCGGGCTGGGTACGGCTGCTGCCTATGCCGACAACGGCAACAACGGCGGCACCGAGACCACGACGAAGGACAGCAACAATCCGGCCAACCAGACCTCCAATCCGTCGCAGACCGGTACGGGCGGCAACTCGACCGGGACCCAGACGGGTTCTGCGAGCGGCGGCACTAACTCGTCATCGCAGAACGTGTCGATGTCGCAGTGCAGCTCGAGCGTCGCGGCCGTTCTGATCGCCCCGACGGGCGGCAACGGCGGCAACGGCGCAGCAGGCACGGCGACCTCCGGTGCCGGCGGTGCCGGCGGTGCAGGCGGTGCCGGCGGTGCCGGCGGCGCACAGACCGGCGATCAGTCCGCGAACGGCGGCGCCGGTACGACGACCGCTTCCGGCGGAGCCGGTGGCTCCACCGACGAGCAGACCGCAGGTCGCGGCGGCTCGGGCGGCGAGGGTGGCGACGGCGGCAACTCGAAGGCCGTCGGCATCGGTGGGGATGGCGGCAACGGCGGCAGCGCCGCTACGAGGATCGAGGGCGACATCACGAACACCTCGATCTCGAACAACAGCGCGGACATCGACCAGTCGAACCATCAGTCGATCCTCGCCGTGAACGTGCAGCTGCTCAAGCAGGAAAGCAGCCTCGAGCAGTGGCTGAAGAACAACCCGGAGAACTCGAGCAACGGGAGCTAGCTCTCCGTCTCTCCCTAGCCCACGAGGGATCTCGTCGTAGGGCCGGTTCGGGGCGCACCGTGAAGCGCCCCGCCTTTTCTTGCCATAGCCAGCGGTAACCAGTCGTCCTCCAGGAGGAGGAAGGAGAAGGATGAAAGGGACGCTCAAGACACTGCTCGCGGTCGCGGGCGTCGCGATGCTCGGGGTGTTGGCGAGTGTTGCGGTTGCAGGAATGAGCACGACGGCGAGGGCGACGGATTCCACGACGGCGACCACGACCTCCGCGGACCCGACGACCACGCCAGGAACGACGACCGCGCCGGCCACCACGACGATGGCCGCGACGACCGACCCGGCGACGACGACGGCGCCGACGACGACCACCGCCGATCCGGTGACGACCGCCACGCCGACGACGACTACCGCACCGACCACGAATAGTGGTGTCTCGCAGTCGACGCCTCAGACAAACGCCTCTCCTCCAGCCGATCCCGGAGGGACGACCACGGCCAAGACCGACACGCAGCCGTGCCAGACGCCGACGAACCCGGGAGTCACGTGCGGCAACAACGCCGCAACGCAGCTCGCGGTGGTCACACAGAACTGTAAGAGCGACGCAACCATTTCCACGGGCGGCCTGTCGATCCAGATTCTGAATCCGGACGGCAGCGTTGCGAAGAACGTCGCCATCGACAACAAGTCGATCTGTCTCAACTACGCGCAGATCACACAGATCGTTCAGCAGATCTGCATCAACTGCACGCTCGTCGTACAGAACTACTACAGCACGACGAACACGACGAACAATCAGACGGTCGTGAACGGGTGGACGGGGCCCCACTACGTGGGCTACTGCATGCCCGCCGATCACCCGCGCCAGCGCGGTGACGGAACCGTCGGGTGGCTCGTCTTCATCGAGGACGGACAGCCTGGCTGGGATCCGGTGTACAAGGGTGCGACGCGCGCCCCGTTCGATCCTGTGGCCGGTTACACCTGCCCCGGCACTGCGAGCGCGCCGGTCCCGAACACGTTCACGCTGACGGTTCCAGCAGCTTTCATCGGGCAGTACATCAACCTCTGTCTGCAGCCCGCTGACCCGACTGCGAAGCCAGTCTGCCACTCGGTACAGATCGACGGCTCGTCCAAGCTCACCATCCCCGTTCGTTCGAACATCACGGCGAGCGTCACCCGCACGCCGAAGTCGAAGCTCGTCTCCCGAGCGAACACGAACGCGGGAGCGGGCCTCCTGCTCCCCAAGGCGAAGAAGCGATGCTTCGTGAACACGAAGACGCACAAGAAGCAGTGCGTAAATGCAAAGCAGGCAAAGCAACCCATAAAGGGGAAGGCGAAATGAAGGGTCCGGTCGTAGCGCTCGTCGCGGGCATTGCGATCGGCTCCACGGGCGTCGCCGGCGCAACGCTGAGCGGTCGTCTGGGGAACTCGATCGTGGGTTATCAGCTGAAGCCCGGCGTTGCGTACGGCTACGGCGCGTTCACGTGCACGACGTACGACGCCACGACAACCGTCGACCGGACCCTGGTGTGTCTCCGGAACGACCTCAAGGGCCTGACGCTCGCCTTCAACTCGAAGCAGGTCGTCGGCGCTCGCGTCAATCCGGTGACCCACAAGGTGGCGAAGGTCGTGTTCAGGTTGCCGAACCGGTAGGAGCAAACCGATGACGCGTTGCCATGTGGCCAGCATCGCAATCCGGGTGTGCGCCGTCGCATCCGTCACCGTCGCCGTCGTCGCCGTTCAACCGGCGGCGGCGGCGACGACCCGAACCATCGGGCGCATCGTCATCCCGGCGATTCGCCTGGATGCAACGTTCGCGAACGGGGCCTCGCCGAAGGACACGGCCTTCGGCCCGTCCCATTATCCGTCGACGGCGATGCCGGGACACAGGCGGACGGTTGCCATCGCGGGTCATCGGGTCACGCACACGCATCCGTTTCTCCATCTCGGCGAGTTGCGCCGCGGCGACCGAATCGAGATCCGCTTCGGGCGCGCGCCGGTGTTCCTCGAGAGGGCGTGTTATCAAGTGCGGCGTACGGCTGTGGTGAGCCCGAACGACGTCGGGGTCATCCGCGATCTCGGTTACGACCGGCTGGTGCTGACGACATGCACCCCGCCCGGGTTTTCGACGTATCGCCTCGTGGTCACCGCGCGCCGCATCACCTGCCGGACGGCATAGGAAGAACGAACCGTCCGAACGTCAGATCGTCGTGAGGACGCCGCCGGTGAGGGCGGTGTCGACCGCTTCCTCGAGCTCCAGCGGATCGAACGGCTTGGCTACGAAGCCGACGGCGCCGATATCCGCCGCGCGCGCCCGGCCCATCTCGGTCGTGCCGGTCACGAAGATGAAGGGGATCGACGCGGTCAAGGGATTCGCAGCCAACCTGCGCGCGACTTCCCAGCCATCGACGCTGGGCATGTCGACGTCGAGCAAGACGAGGTCGGGCTGCATGAAGGAAACGAGCTCTTCCGCGTGAGCCGAGTCGCCGGTGGTGAAAACGATGGCACCCGCCAGTCCGAGCACGAGCTCGAAGAGCTTGCGCAGGTCGTCGTCGTCGTCGACGACGACGATGACACGCCCGGCAAGGTGCGGGTTGGCCATGCCCCGATGCTCCAAGACAGCAGGGTGATGCCGACTCACCTGCTCCGGACGGTTGGGTGAGTGAGTCGTCAGCGGCGGCAGCGCTGAAGCCGTAGTGCGAGTGCAGCCTTCCCCACATGGTGCGCACGATGCACCGGGGGGATGCGGAGGCAGCGAGCCTTGGCGGCCGCGGCCGCCGAGACCGCCACATTCGCCGTGTCCACCGTCGTCGCCGACCCCTGAGCGCCGTCACACGTGAGCTTCACCTGATGGAGGCCTGCGGACGGATACGTGTGCGTGATCGTTCCGGTCGAGCTCGAAAGCGCGGCTGACGTTCCGTCGCCGAAGTCGACTTTTCCCGAACCGGGCGCGCAGGAGGCCTGGACGCGGGTAACGCCCTGTGACTGGCTCACCTGGAGCGAGCCTCCGGACGCGACGAGGGACGATGCCACCGACCCCGACGTTCCGACCGACACCGCCGAGCTACCGGGTGCGCCTGCCGCGCCGGCTGCTCCGACGGCGATCGAGACACCCGCTGCGCCGGGTTGCCCCGGCTGTCCGGGCTGTCCCGGTTGCCCGGGCTGTCCTGGTTGTCCATCCTGCGGGGCAGCGATCGCGCCGGCGGCCATGGAGGCCGAGGCGAGGAGCGAAGCGGCGAGCAGCCCGACGCCACCCGGTCTCGATGCTCGGCGACCGTTCATACGTTGCAGGTTCCTGGGCCGAAGGACGATCCGTCGTCACCCCTGACGAATGACCGGGGCCTACTTCCCTCGCGGCGCCCGTTGGTGAACGTGAGGCCCGGGGGCGCCTCACACCGCGGGGGTGACGACGTGCCACCCGCGTAGGTTGAAGCATCGACCTCAGCACGGACACATACACAATCGAACGATCGCCCGCAGGAGCCAGCCTCGTACACCGAGATCCGGATCAGGGGTCGTCTCAGCCCTGCGGTGGTCGCATCGCTCGGCCAACTCGGCACAACAGTGCTCCCGGTCGAGACCGTCGTGGACGGCGACATGGACGACGCCGCACTGCTGGCGCTCGTCGACCGGATCGGGGAGCTCGGCCTCGAGCTCATCGAGCTGCGCCGGTTCCCGGACGAGCAGTCGCCGCGCACCCGAAGACCTTGAGCGGACAACTGGGCGCGTACAAAGGTCAATGTGTGAGAACTTGTCGAGGGAATGAGCGCAAGGGGAACGACGCGGCGTCCGTCCGAACGCCTTCCTGAAATCGCCGAGCTCCTGACGTTCGTCGTCGCATCGGATGAGCAGAGCCTCGCCCGCGCCGCGGCGACGCTTCACGTCAGCGGCGCCGCCGTCGCAAAGCGGCTCGACAACCTCGAGGCGATCCTCGGCCGGAAGCTGCTGCAGCGTGGCAATCGCGGCGTCCGCCTGACCGAGCCTGGACGCGAGCTCTACCTGCAGGCAGAGCGACTCGTCGCAGACGCGAAGGCGCTCCTCGATCGGACGCAACCGGGAACCGGTACAACGCTGGCAGGCATTCAGGCGCTCTTGAAGCGGCCGGCGGCCCGATCTCCCGAGGCGCTGGCAGCCGAGTTGGAGCGCCTGCTCGAGCGGCTCTTCGACGCCGTATCGCTCGGGATCATCGTTCAACGGCTACCCGACGGCGTCTTTCTCGAGGTGAACGCTGCGCTCTGCGTGATGCTCGAGTACCCCCGAGAGGAGCTGCTCGGCCGCTCGTCGCTCGACCTCGGCCTGTGGGAATCGGTCGGCGCGCGCGACGAGGCGTACGCGCGACTAGCCGAGGCGGGCCGGGCAGCATGCACTCTCCGCACTCGTTCCGGTGCTCCTCTGCCGGTCGACATCGTCTTCGAGCGGATCACGGTCGCGAATCACGATCTCGTGCTGACGGTCGTGGCCGACGTGACACGTGAGGATGAGCTGGAGCAGCGGCTGAGAGCCAGCGACCGCCGCTCGGCGCTGCTGCTCCAGCTCGCCGAGATGGTGCTGGACCGGCGGAGCAGGGACGCCGTGCTCACCGCGGCCCTCCGCGCCGTCAAGGCCGAGCTTCGCGTCAGCGAGGCAGCCATCGTCGTCTTCGGAAAGGGGAGCGACCGAGGACAGGTACTGAGTGCTTTGGGCTCCGCAGAACGACTGGGAGAACTTGCTCGTCGGCACCGGCACGTGTGGGAAGCCGCGGAGTTTCCGGTCGAGCTGGACGCTGCCACCGATCGCGACGACAAGCGGCATCGGCCGCGCCGGGCCACCGGCGTCAAGATTCCCGGGCCGCGCGCCGAGCTGCGGGTGCTTCTGACGGGCGCCGCCGGCGGCGTGACGCTCGGCACCGACGACTTGACGTTCCTTCGCTCGGTCGCACGGATGGTCATGCGAGTGCTCGACGCACCCGCGGCCTGACGTACCGCGCCCACGATCGCGGGCTGCGCGGCAACCAGCGGTTGGCGCCCGCGTGTAGGAAGAGGCGTATGCACGCGTGGCAACGCGAGTCGATTACACAGCCGTCAGATCAAGAACGGGCGGGCCATGCGGCGGCGGGATGAACGCCTACGCGAGTGACGTCCGTTCGCGAGTCAGGAGGCGGCGTGTTCTGCGAAGCAGAGATCAGCGAGATCCCGATCCGCATTGCCGAGATCGGAACCAGTCAGGAGATTCTTCTGTGGCTGGAGGGGCGCCGGCTCGACTCTGAGCTCCTCGGCTTCGCGGCAACCGTCGTCGCGGCCCAGACGTTCGAGAAAGAGCCGGGCTTGGCTCACGCAACGATGCGTGGTGCAGCCGCCTTCTTCACAGGGTTCGTCGCCGCCGTCTGCCTGTCGCGCGAAGGTGGGACCTTCGCGGCCTCCGATACCTCGCGCCTCCTCGCGCGGGCGAGCGCCGTTGTCGCTCAACGCGGCAGGCATGCCGTCATCGCCGACTGCTGCGATCTCGGCGCCGTCGCCAGGATCGAAGAGGCATACGCGCTCGAGCTCTTGCAGGAGGCGCCCATTCGCGGCCGCGTCGCCCGGCAACACTTCCGCAAGGCACTCGTCCGACTATTCGAATCGGGCCTCGCGACCGGCCTGGTCGTGACGAGCTCCGCCTCCACATCTCAGATCGGCTGGAGCGTCGGCGGCGACGCGCTGCCGTCTGCGTAGTCGGCGCAGGCCACCTGAGCGGATCGGGCCCACCGACCGCTCCACCTCACACGTAGAGACCCCAAAGGAGAAGTGCAATGCGCCTGTCGATCAGAAACAAGCTGTTCGGAGGTTTCCTCCTCGCTGTCGGGCTGACGATTGCGCTGGGGATCTTCGCGCTCACCCAGATGGGCGCGATCAACAATCACACGACGTACCTCGGGAAGAACACACTTCCGAGCACGGACACGATCTACCAGGTGCAGGCTGCGCTCAAAGAGCTTCGCCTCGACCAGCTGCAGCGTGCGGTCGCACCGACGAAGCAACAGCTGAACGCCTACCAGGCCCGAATGGACAAGGACGTCGCCACGCTCGACGGCACGCTCGCGAAGTACGGACGCCTGGTCTTCGACACCACCAATCGTGGCTACTTCCTGAAGGCGAAGCAGCGGCTCGCCGTATACCAGCGTCAGTCGGCACCGTTTCTCCCGCTCAGCGACGCGTTCAAGACCAAAGAGGCCGTCGTCGTTCTGAACGGCGCGGCGGAATCGACCTACGCCGCCTTGGTCGACGACACCAACGCATGGGTCGCGTACAACGCCAAGCTCGCCGACCAGACGCTGAAGAGCGCGAGCTCGTCGTACTCCTCGTCACGCACACTCGTGGTCGCGATCTTGATCGTCGCCGCCGTCATGGCGCTCGCCGTCGCGTTCTTCGTCACGCGCGGGATCGTCAACGCAGTCAAGGCGATGGTCGCAGCCGCAGAGCTGATCGGCAGCGGCGACCTCACGGTGGAGGTCACGGCGACGTCGAATGACGAGTTGGGTGACATGGCGCACGCGTTCCAGAAGATGGTCGAGAACCTGCGCTCGCTCGTCTCCAAGGTGAGCGGCGTCGCCGAGGGTCTCGGGGCGGCTTCGCAGCAGATGGCGACGTCCTCGGAAGAGGCGGGCAGGGCAGTCGGTGAGATCGCAAATGCCGTCGGCGACGTCGCCGGCGGCGCCGAGCGCCAGGTGAAGATGGTCGAGTCGGCGCGCCGGTCGGCGGAGGAGGTAGGGCAGGCGGTTCAGGAGTCGGCCACCAGCGCCGAGGAGACCGCCGGCGTCGCGAGCGAGGCTCGCTCAGCGGCCATCGAGGGCGTCGCTGCGGCCGAGCGCGCGAGCGGCGCGATGAAGGCTGTGCGCGAGTCATCGACGGCGGTAACTGCTGCCATGCGCGGGCTGGCAGTGAAGTCCGAGGAGATCGGCGGGATCGTCGAGACGATCACCGGTATCGCAAGCCAGACCAACCTGCTCGCGCTCAACGCGGCAATCGAAGCCGCACGCGCCGGCGAGCAGGGGCGCGGCTTCGCCGTCGTCGCCGAGGAGGTGCGCAAGCTCGCAGAGGATTCGCAACAGGCAGCGGCCTCGATCGCCAACCTCATCGCGGAGATCCAGGCCGAGACGAGCAGTACGGTCGAGATCGTCGAGGACGGAGGACGGCGTAGCGAGGAAGGCGTCGCGATCGTCGAGGAGACCCGCGACGCATTCGAGCGGATCGGGGCTTCGGTCGAAGGCGTGACCAACCGCGTCGAGCAGATCGCCGGCGCGGCGCAGCAGATCGCGGCGAGCACCACGAAGATGCAGGCGGACATGGGCGAGGTCGCAGCCGTGGCCGAGCAGTCGTCGGCCTCGACGCAGCAAGTGTCTGCGTCGACCGAGCAAACCTCCGCGTCCACGCAGGAGATTGCCGCATCCGCGCAGGAGCTCGCCCGTACCGCCGAAGAGCTGACCAGGCTCGTCGGCACGTTCAAGGTCGCCGCCTAGCGAGGACGCGCGCCGGCTGGGCCACTCCTCATGTGGAAGATGGAGAGCGGTCCAGCCGTGTGTGGCCTACTGATTGCGCCGCGCGCTCGATCCAGGGCCGCGCGTCCAGGCGCTCGAAGATCGCGCCGGCCTCCGACAGCGCTGCCTCGGCACCATCTGCGCCTCGGCTCTCGAGCAGCTCGCCGTACTCGAGAAGCGTGATCGCGTGCCAGAACGGAAGTCCGAGCTCGCGGAAAGCGACTGTCGCGCGCGTATATCCCTCGGCCGCCGAGGCATCGCCGCGGCGGGCCTGGAGCTTCGCGCGCAAGCGCGTCTGCTGCGCACCGAGGAGCGGGCGGCGGTAGAGCACCGGTACCTGCTCGGCTTCCGCCAGCAGGCCCTCGACGCCGTGCAGCTCGTCGAGCTCGAGCAGCGCCTCGGCCTCTTCGACGAGGGCGCGGGTGGCGTAGTGGAACTGAGTGAGCCGCTGCCACAGCTCGCGCGCGGCCTGGGCTGACGTGATGGCCTCTCGCAGCTTCCCCTCCGCTCGGCAGAGGATCGCCTCGCACAGCAGGTAGGTGGCGATGTCCTGCTGATCGGTCGAGCCCTGGAGGCCGACGAGAGCGTCGAAGACCGCACGCGCGTCATGGAGGTCGCCGCGCCCGATCGCCACCGGCAGTCGTGCCAGGAGTGAGTTCAAAGCGGCAAACGGGCTCTGACCGTGTCCGGGCGCTTCGCCCAGCGCGGCGAGAGCGCCGTCCCATTCGCCGAGGCCGACCAACACCTCTGCGAGCTGCCCGAGGATGTACGTCTCCGCGCCGCGATCGCCTCGCCGCCGCGCCAGCGCGAGCGAGTCCTCGAGGAATCGACGGGCCTCCTGCGGGCGGTCGTGCTCGATCGCGAGACCGGAGAGGTTGAACTGCGCCCGCAGGACAGCCTCGGTCAGGTCGTGGTCGAGCGCGACCTTGAGCGATTCGCGGAGGAGCGCCTCGCTTTCGTGCTGCCGGCGGTACAGCATCAATCCTTTCGTGTTGAGCGCTTCGGCGAGCGCCTCCGGCAGGCCGAGCGCCTCGGCGATGTCGAGCGCGAGCTCGATGGGCTCGACCGCGGCGTCGGGCATTCCGGCGAACCAGCTGACGCGGGCAAGCATGGAGGCGACGAGGGCGAGGTCGGCGTCGTGCTCGCCGTCGAGCAGCGCCTCGTAGGCGGACTGCATCGACGCCCGCGCCTCCTCGATGCGTCCCTGGAACCGTTGGAGGTCGGCGCGGCGAGCCTCGACCCGCGCGGCTCCGCTGATGTCGCCGGACGCCCGGAGAAGAGCAATCGCCTGGTCGAACGCCACGAAAGCCTCGTCGGTGTCCCCGGCCTGCGCGGCCGCTCGTCCGGACCGACTCAGGAGATCGGCACGTTCGCCGGGCTCGTCGGCGAGCTCCGCCGCCTGGACGAAGTACCGCGCAGCTTCGCCGGCGGCGGCGAGGGAGATCGCCCGCTCCCCGGCCCGCGTCAGGAACTCGCGCGCTTGAACCTTCAGCTCGCCCGCGTCGGGATCGCCGGTTCCTGCGCGATACGCGTCGACGTAGTGGGCCGCGAGCACGGCCGCGAGCTCCTCGTCGCTCTCGCGCCCGCCACTGAGATGAGCGGCCGCCGCGAGGTGTCTCGTCTTTCGCTCCCGCAGTGAGAGGGTGTCGTAGGCAACTCGGCGGAGCAAGTCCTGAACGAACGAGAGCTGGCCACGCTCCGGCGACAGCGGATCGCTCTGCACCGTGAGGATCTCCTTGCGCAACAGCGCCTGCACGAGCGGCCCGAGCTCCTCGTCGTGAAGACCCGAGAGCACGGCCAGGCCCTGACGGGTGAACGTCTTCCCGAGAACAGATGCATCCTCGACGACGCGCCGCTCCGCGGGCTCGAGCCCGTCCAGGCGGGCGGCCGCGAGCGCCTGCAGTGTCTCAGGGACGTCGAGCGCCTCGATCGGCCCGGTCGGACGGTATTCCTCTCCGGCCCGCTCGAGCAGCCCGCGGTCGAGCAGCATCCGCACCGTCTCGACGGCATACAGCGGAACTCCCTCGGCTCGTTCGACGATCCGGCCTCGCAGCTCATCGGGCAGTCCCGGAGCCAGTCCGCGGAGTAGCTCGTCGATCTCGCCGTCGCCGAGCGCATCGAGCGACAACACCGTGTAGTCCCCGATGTCGGTGCGACGGGCATTGGGCTGGGGGCGACCGAGCGTGAGGACGTAGATCGGAAAGCCGCGCGACCAGTCGAGGAGGTACTCGATGAAGTCGAGCAGCGCCGCGTCGGCCCATTGGATGTCCTCGAACACGAGCACGACCGGCTCGCGGTCCGCGATGCGCTCGAAGAAGAGCCGCCAGGCGGAGAACAGATCCTCCTTGTCCGGAGCGTTCCGGTCGGCCAGGCCGAGGAGGTGTCGCAGGCGAAGGTCCAGAAACGCACGCTCGACGGGGTCTGGGACGAAGCCCGAGAGCAACTCCCCGAGCTTGGCGACCGCCGTCTCCGGCGCGTCGTCCTCCGCGATGCGAGCGCGCATTCGCACCATCTCGGCCAGCGCCCAGAAGGCGACTCCTTCTCCGTAGGCAAGGCAGCGGCCGCGGTGCCAGCGCACGTTGAACGCGAGACCGTCGATGTGCTTTTCGAACTCCCACGAGAGTCGCGTCTTGCCCATGCCCGCGATGCCGACGACGGAGACGAGCCTCGCGTGGCGCTCCTGCGCGCAGGAATGGAAGAGCTCCTTCACGAGTCGAAACTCACGGTCCCTGCCGACGAACGGCGGCTCGAGGCCGAGCGAGCGCCCTTCGCCGCGCCGCGCGGCGATGACGCGCAGGGCGCGGTGGAGCCGAACGCGCTCGGGTTTCCCCTTCAGCTCATGCTCGCCCGCGTCTTCATAGGCGATCGACGCTTCGCTCGCTCGCCGTGTCCCGTCGCCCACGAGGACGGTGCCGGGCTCCGCAGCCGACTGGATCCGCGCCGCGGTGTTGACGAGATCGCCGGCCACCATCCCCTGGCCTTCCGCTCCGACCGTCACTGCGGCCTCGCCTGTCAGGACTCCGACGCGGAGACGCAGGTCGGGCAGCGCGAGCTCGTCGGCGAGCGCGGAGACGGCGGCGATCATGTCGAGGGCAGTTCGGACGGCACGCTCGGCATCGTCCTCGTTCGCGACCGGCGCTCCCCACACGGCCATCACCGCGTCACCGATGAACTTCTCGACAGAGCCGCCATAGCGTTCGACCAGCCGTCGCGCGGCGTCGAAGTAGCGCGTCAGCAACTCCCGCACTTCTTCGGCGTCCCGCGATGCCGAGAGATCGGTGAAGCCGACGAGATCGGCGAAGAGAACCGAGACGACCCGACGCTCGGCGGCCGGGGCAGGTCGGAGCACGCCGGCGGGCACGTCGGGTGCAAGCGCTTCCCCGCACTGTCCGCAGAACTTGGCGTCGGGCTCGTTCGGCGACCCGCAGCCGGAGCACATCCGAGCCAACGCCGTTCCGCACTCGAGGCAGAACTTGCGCTCGACGCTGTTGCCGGCGCCGCAACTCCGGCAGATCATCTGGAAACGGAAATCATTTGCATGCTCCGCGGCTTATCGTAACCGGCTCGGCGTGCTGAATTCCCGCACCGCGGGAGGCATGCGGGTCAATCGAGGTCGAGCACGCCCGTGCCGAGCTCGTGCGCTACGCGCTCGACCAGGGCATGTTCGAGACGTGACGCCAAATGCCGACGAGCCGCCCGGGGCGGCTCGTCGGTGGAGCGGTGAGAGCGGCGTTACGCGGTGGGGAGGGCGTCGACGCTCTGCGGCTTCTTCGAGATTCGGACGAAGCTCAACCCTCTGTCCGGGTTGCGCAGTGCACCTCCGATCGCAAGGATCGCGAACCCGATCCCGGCGAGCAAGAGCGCGAAGCCGACGACGATTCCGAACAGTGAGAGCTGCTCCGCCATGTAGCTCGTGTTGAGCGCCGTCGTCAGGGCCGTCTCGGTGACCCAGAGATTGCGGAGCCCGTTGTCGACCGGACGCTGCGTCTTCGGGTCAAGGGCGGCGTAGGTGTCGACGTTCGTGCCGCCGTGGCCGTCGGTGAACTTCGCGGGCGCTCCGGGCTTCGCGGTGTACCGGCCCATCTGCGAGTAGGTCAGGTTGCCGGTGGCCTCGAGCGTGTGGATCCGCATGTAGCTCGCAAATGCGCGTGCCCGTGCGCCGCTCGTGATCGTCTTGCCTGCGACATCGATCGTCGGCAGCGTCACGCTGGGCGGGAGGCCGGCTTTCTGCGCTTCCGCCTTGATGGCGGCCGGCGTCATGTCCGGCGAGCCTACGATCTGCTCGAGCTTCAAGCTGCTGCGGACTGTGCTTCGTCCGTTGACACCCATCACGATCGAGGCGAGGCCGAACGCGACCAGAACTACCGCGGCGACGATTCCGCCGATCTCGAGTCCCTTGCGCATCTCAAACGTCCTTTCGTCGCGGCCGAGTCCTTTCGAGCTCTGACCTTGTGGCATCAGCTTCGCCGCAGGCCGGCGGGTGTTCATCGGGGCGTCTGCTGAAGCGCACTGCGGGGATCCCTCCCTCGGGCTGCGGCTTTCCCGTAGTTCGGTCCGGGCACGGTCCGTGCGACGTTCATACTCGGTCGACTCGACGACCGGGAGGTCAACGTGAGCGGCTACACGAAGGCGAACATCAAGCACGAGGTCGAAGATCACGCCCCGAAGTTCGGGCTCTCCCCGGGCCTCGAGTTCCGCTCGGGACGCCAGGCCCTCGAGTGCGAGCAGTCGGGCGCCAGCTACCAGCGGATTGCGCCGGATTTCCGCCAGCCGTTCGGGCACGCTCACAAGCAGCAGGAAGAGGTGTACGTGCTGCTCTCCGGGAGTGCGCGTGTCAAGCTCGACGACGACGTCGTCGAGCTCGTTCCGTTCGATGCGGTGCGGATCGCTCCCGGCGTCATGCGTTGCGTCGAGGCAGGGCCCGAAGGAGCCGAGTTGATCCTTTTCGGCGCGCCGAGGGTCGACTCGGACGCCGAGATGATCCAGGGTTGGTGGGTCGATTAAGGGCGGCGGCTACCCTCCGTCCGATGTCCAATGGCCACCACGAGGAGCAGAAGAGCGCCGCCGACGGTGAGCTCACAGCGCGCCTGAAGGACGCGACGGAGCTGCTCGAGGCGGTCGTCCGCGACCGCGGCCTGCTCGGCGCACTCTCTGTCGAGCAACGTACCCGGCTTCTCTCCGCCGCCGGCGACGTGCACAACCCCGACCTCGTCCAGCGCCGGCTCTGGGCGAAGTCGCTGCGGCGCAAGGAAAAGGCCGCGAAGCTTGCGCGCGACGAGTCGGCGCTGGCCGAGACCGGCATCCGCGTCCTGCGCGAGAAGCCGGTCTACACGACGCCGAACGTCGTCCCGCCGGAGAACTTCGAGCCGGCCGACGTCGACGAGCCTGAGCTGCGCGAGCTGATCGAGCCGCAGCACTGCTACGTCTGCAAGGAGCAGTACGCCGAGATCCATCCGTTCTACGACCAGCTCTGCCCGTCCTGTGGTGACCTGAACTACCGCAAGCGCACCGAGACCGCCGACCTGCGCGGCCGCGTGGCGCTGCTCACCGGCGGCCGCGTGAAGATCGGCTACCAGGCCGGTATCAAGCTCCTTCGCGCGGGCGCCCACCTGATCGTCACGACGCGGTTTCCGCGCGATGCCGCGATGCGGTACGCACAGGAGCGCGACTTCGAGGAGTGGGGGGGCCGCCTCGAGATCTTCGGGCTCGATCTGCGCCATACGCCGAGCGTCGAAGGTCTCTGCGAGCACCTGAGCACCACACACGATCGACTCGACTTCATCGTGAACAACGCGTGCCAGACCGTGCGCAGGCCGTCCGAGTTCTACCGCCACATGCTCGACGCCGAGCGCGCGTCGGCACGTGCGATGCCGGACGAGATCCGCGGGCTCCTCGGCGCGTACGAAGGACTTCGCCGCACCGAGATGCTGCCCGCGGGTGTGCCCGCGCTCGCGGAAGCCGCGCCGTCGCCGCTCGTCGGAGTGATCCATGCTGCGGAGCTGTCGCAGGTCGCCTTGCTCGCAGACGATCTCGACCGCCAGGCCGATCTGTTTCCGGAGGGACGACTGGACCAGGATCTTCAGCAGGTCGATCTGCGCGAACGCAACTCGTGGCGGCTGCTGCTCGCGGAGGTGTCCTCCGTCGAGCTGCTCGAGACGCAGCTCGTCAACGCTGTCGCTCCGTTCGTCTTGAATGCGCGACTGAAGCCGCTGATGCTCCGCACACCTGACCGTGACAAGCACATCGTCAACGTGTCCGCCGTCGAGGGGCAGTTCTACCGGAAGTTCAAGACGACCCGTCACCCGCACACGAACATGGCGAAGGCGGCGCTGAACATGATGACCCGCACGTCCGCGGCCGACTACTACGCCGACGGGATACACATGAACAGCGTCGACACGGGGTGGGTGAGCGACGAGGATCCGCTGCACATCGCAGAGCGGAAGACAGCGGAGCACCGCTTCCGCCCACCGCTCGACATCGTCGACGGAGCAGCGCGGATCG
>JAOPYX010000010.1 GCA_025964535.1 Actinomycetes bacterium
ACCGCCGCGACCAGTTCCGCCAAGACCTGCTCGTCGACCGCTGCGCAGAGCTCGTCGCCGTCGAGCAGCGGCTCGCCGATCTCGACACGCTGCTCGCCGCCGCGGTGTCGCGCGGTCGTACACGGCCGGCGGCGCACTGCGAGTGCGGAGCCGCTGTCTTCTGGGGCTCGAAGTTCTGCGCCCAGTGCGGCCGGCCGACCGGTCAGCAGGCGGCGACGGGCGAGGGCGCCTGATGGCGACGCCGGAGCAGCCGGAGCAGCCACACCGGGACTACTGCGCGCGCTGCGGTGCCGCGTACGAGCCGCTCCAGGAGTACTGCCTCGAGTGCGGCACGCGCCTGCCGACCAACCGCGGCGTCGTCGGCTTCCTGGCGAACGAGTGGCAGCGCCGGCTGGCGTGGTACCCGGGCGACTGGATCTGGCCCGTGCTCCTCTTTCTCGTGCTCACCGTCGTCTCGACCGCGGCGGCCGTCGCCGCGAGCGGGACCGGCAAGCGCGCCGCCGCCACGATCGTCGCGACGAAGCCGCACGTGACGGTCGGCCCCGGTGCGCCCCAGGCGACGGTTCCGACGATCACCCGGACGAGCACGCTACGGACCGCCCCCGCGCCGACGATCACGACGGGGACGCTCCCGCTGGCACCGGGCGCTGCCTCGACGAGCAGCGTCACCACGCCCGCCCCCAACCCGAACGCGCTCGCGACGTGGCCGAGCGGCAAGGCGGGCTACACGAACGTGCTCGAATCGCTGCCGCTCGGCGCCGGCCAGAACAACGCGCTCGCCCGCGCCCGGGCCGCGAAACGGGCGGGCCTGGCTGCCGTCGGGGTCCTCGTGTCGTCGCAGTACTCGAGCCTGCACCCCGGGTACTACGTCGTCTTCTCAGGGATCTACGCCACCCAGAGCCAGGCAAGCGCCGCCCTCGCGGCCGCGCACGCGCACGGCTTCCCTGACGCCTACCAGACCCGGGTCACCCGCTGAACAGGTGTGAACCTGTGGGAATCGGGGCATCCGGCTCCCCAGACCCAGCCCCTCACTGCTGCGGGTCCGTTGGCTGCGGAGACAACATTGACACTCACTTTGTAACAGCACCCGGGAGGGTGTAGGATCGTGTTGCGAAATGAGTCAGCGCGTCCCTAACCCGCTGTTAACAAAGCCTTGGCGGGACCTTCACACGAAACGAGCAGACTGGTGATCGAAGAGCGGACTCTCCAGTTGCAACACTGCATGTATCAGTATTCGCGGGCCATTTATCGGTCGGTCAAGGATTTGATCGACCCGTACGGCGACCGCGAATCGCAGATCGAATCCCGGCGGTCGGTGCTGATGGCCTGCGAGCAGACGATGGAACGGCTTGCGAACGACCCGCTGTACTTCGCCAAGCCGGACCGCGCGCTCTTCCAGGACATCCGGCGCTACTTCCCGATCACCGCGCAGGCGCCCGTCGCCTGGGCCGTGCAGGCCGGCGTCAGCGCCGCGATGCAGTTCATCGAGGAGCAGATCGAGGCCGGCGCGCTCGACGGCGGCGTGGCCCGCTGCCGCGCGACGACGCGCAAGGGCAAGCCCTGTCAGCGCACCCCCCTGCCCGAGCGCGACTACTGCCCGTCGCACCAGCATCTGGAAGCGAAGGCCGCAGCCTAAGCGGCTTCACGGCTGCGGGCGCATCGCGTCCACAGCCTTTCCACAGGGGCGATCCACAGGGCCCCCGGTGTAGTGTGAGCCCGGGGTGTCGCACGATACGGACAAGCTGATTCGCCAGCTCTCGCTGGTTGCGTTCCTGATGGCGGAGCGGCGTCCGATCACGGCGCGCGACGTGAAGTCGAACGTCGAGGGCTATTCCGAGATGTCGGACGAGGCGTTCGCCCGCCGGTTCTACTCCGACCGCGCGGAGCTGCTCGCCCTCGGCGTCCCGCTGAACTCGCAGCGCGATGAATTCACCGGTGAGGAGCTCTATACGTTGCGGTCGGAGCAGTACTTCCTCCCCCAGCTCGAGCTGGACGACGCCGAGCTCGCGGCGCTCCAGACGGCGCTCTACCTGCTCGAGGGCAAGTTCGCGTACGCCGAGCCGCTCCGCCTCGCCCTCCAGAACCTGGCTCTCGGCCGCCCCGGCTTCGCCGAGACGACCACCGAGACGGCCCTGCGCGTCGAGGTGCTCGACCCCGACTACTCGCCCGAGATGCCGGGCCGTCTCGCGAAGCTCGAGGGCGCAATCTCGAAGCAGCGGACGGTGAAGTTCGACTACTGGTCGATCTCCCGCGACGAGCTCGCCGACCGGACGGTCAACCCGTACGCGCTGTTGCCCGACAACGGCATCTGGTACGTCGTCGGCCACGACCTCGACCGCGACGACATCCGCACCTTCCGCGTCTCGCGGATCCGCGGTGAGATCAAGTTCGCCACCCGGCGCGAGCGGGACTTCCGTACGCCCACCGACTTCGACATCGAGCAGTTCCGCGGCCGGCCGCCGTGGCAGGTCGGCGAGATCGTCGGCGAGGCGCGCATCGAGGTGCGCGGCGACACCGCCTGGTGGGTCCAGCGCGCCTACGGGCTGACCGGCCGCCTCGAGGACGGCATCTTTGTGACCGACTACTCCTCCCTCTCGCAGCTCGCGTCGTGGGTTCTTCGGCAGGACGGCCGCGCCGTCCCGCTCGAGCCCGAGGAGCTGCGCCGCGAGGTGGCGGCGTCGCTGCGCCGCGTGCGCACCGGGCACGAAGGCAAGGCGCCCGAGCCTGCGCGCGAATCTCCCGTGCGCGCCGCAGACGGCGTGCCCGATCGCCCGGCCGGCCCCGTCGCACCGGAGCGCTTCGCCGTCCTCCAGGCCTTGCTGGCCTACCTGCTCGCCGCGTGCGGCGAGGACAAGGAGGCGCGGATTCCCGCCGCCGAGCTCCTGTCCCGCTTCCCCTCCGTGCCGGCCGACGAGCTGGAGGAGCACCTCTCCCTGCTCAATCTCGTCAACTTCGGCGGAGGCTGCTACACGATCTACGCGGAGCTGAGCGGCGACGAGGTGCTCGTCGACAAGGAGCTCTGGGGCGACACCTTCCGTCTCGCGCCGCGGCTGACCCCACTCGAGGCGCGCGCCATCCGGCTCGCGCTCGAATACGTCGGCCCGATGATCGCCGCCGATGCACACACCCAGCTGCGCGGCGTCCGGCGGAAGCTCGAGGAGACCTTCGGACAGTTCGAGCTCTCGCAGCTGCCGCAGCCGCAGATCGAGCTCGCCGAGGAAGACCTCGTGACGACGCTCGCGCGCGGCATGCGCGAGAACAAGCTCGTAGAGATCGAGTACCAGAAGGAGATGGACACGCAGGCTTCTACGCGCATCGTCGAGCCGTACTCGCTCGAGCGTCAGATGCCGAACTGGTACGTGCACACGTGGGATCGCACGAGCGGCGCCGAGCGCTCGTTCCGGCTCGACCGCATGCGCAGCGCCAAGCTGACGCGCGAGAGGTTCGAGCCGCGCGAGGGCTTCGAGCCGACACGGCTGCGGGGCGCGCGGCGCGCACGGATCCTCTACACGCCCGTGATCGCGCGCTACGAGGTCGAGCGCGGCGCCCGCAAGCTCGCGGACGGGAGCGCGCTGCGCGAGATACCTGTCGGCAGCGACGAATGGCTCGAGAGCGAGATCCTCTCGAAGCGCGGCGAGGCCGTCGTGCTCGAGCCGGACGAGCTGCGCCACCGCCTCGCGGCCCGCGCCCGCGAGCTCGCGAAGGAGCTCGGCGTCGAGCGTCTTCGCGCTCCGGCCTAGCGGTCGAGCGGCAGCGTCAGCACGAACGCCGTGCCGGCCGCAGGGCGGGAGCGAACCTCCAGCGAGCCACCGTGCGCCTCGGCGATCGAGCGTGCGATGAAGAGACCGAGGCCCGTACCGGGCTTCGAGCTGCCGGCCACCTCGGCGCGGCCGAACTTCTCGAAGATGAGGCGCTGCTGGTCCTGCGGGATGCCCGGGCCGTGATCGGTGACCGTGATGCGCACCGAGCCATTGTCGGGTCGCACGCTCACCTCGACCTCGTCGCCAGAGGGCGAGTACTTGATCGCGTTGTCGATCAGGTTCGTGACCACCTGCCGCAGCCGCTCGCGGTCGCCGCGGACCGGCGGCACGGTCCCGGTGACATCCGCGCGGACACGTACCTCGTCCTGGCCCATGGAGGCGGTCGTGACGGTGTCTTCGACGAGACGGCCGAGATCGACGTCCGCGAACGTGTAGCTGAAGGTGCCTGCGTCGATGCGTGACGTGTCGAGCACGTCGCCGATCAATGCCGCGAGCCTGTTCGTCTCGTCGGCGATGAGCGCAAGGAAGGCCTCGCGCTGCTCTGGTGTGAGCGACCGCCAGCGCTGCTGCAGCGTGCGCGCGGCGCCGATCACGGCGGCCATCGGGCTGCGGAGCTCGTGTGACACGAGGGAGACGAAGTCGGCGCGCAGCGCGGACAGACGACGGAGCTCCTCGACGGTCTGCCGTTCCGACTCGTAGGCCCTGATGTTCTGCACGGCGGTGGCGACGAGCCGTCCGAGCAACGAGACGAGCTCGACCTCGTCCGGCGAGAACGCGCTCGGCTCGGCGCGCACGAACGAGATCATCCCGACCGCGCGGGCGCCGACGAGCAACGGCGCCACGAGGCGGCTGTGGAGCCCGAGCTCGAGCAAAGCGTGCTCCTCGGGGTAGCGCAGGTCGCTCATGTCGCGGCGATAGACGGTCTGTCCGCCAAGAACCTGGTCGAGCACCGACCCGCTTGCCGCGCGGGCCGACCCGGGCGCAAAGACCGTCTCGGAGCCCCGGCCGGCCGCCGCGATCACCCGCGCCTCGCCGTCCTCGATCAGCACGATGGCGAGCCGCTCGAACGCGACCAGCGCCTTCACCTCGCGGATGAATGCACCGAACGCCTGGTCCATCTCGAGCGACGACCCGAGCGCGCGCGCGGACCGGTTCGCCGCCTCGAGCACGTCGACACGGCGTCCGAGCGTGTCGCGCAGCCGCTCCGCCTCCGCCGCTCGCTCACGCCCGGTGCGGGCCTCGATGTCGAGGCGCCGGACGAGCCACCCGATGATGAGCCCGCTCAGGAGCAGCAGCCCGGACGGGAACGAGATGCGGTCGGAGAGGAAGCCGGGGCCCGGCGGCGAGAACTCCCGGACGCGCCACCACTCGACGAGCCAGAAATACGGGATGAGCAGGATCGGCAGCACGATCCCGCCGGCGACGCCGTAGCGCAGCGCGGCCTCGATCACGACGAACACGAGCGCGAAGCGGGTCTGGTTGCCGTACTCGTACGAGAACACGACGCCGTAGGCGCCGATGACGAGCGTGTCGAATACCACCGCTGCGAGCCCGGTCGCCCGAAGCAGTTGCTGCGTGCGCTCCGAGCGCGCGAACCACAGGAGCAGCACGGTCCCGGCCGCGAAGACCGCCGTGAGCGCCCACGCAGCCTCGAGATAGCCGGGAGGGAAGTGCTGCGTGAAGACGCCCACCTCGAGCACCGCGAAGACCACGCCGCCGAGGCGCGCCCAGGCGATCCACGTCTCGAACTCGCGCAGGCGGCGGGTGTCAGACACCGCGTTCCTCCATGCGTGCGAGGGCCCACGTGGCATGCTCGCGCAGCATCTCGTCCTCGTCGTCGAGGTAGCCCGTCACCATGTCGCGCTCCTCCGCCCCACCCACGTTGCCGGCCGCGACGAGCGCGTTGCGCCTGAGCCACCGCCCGTCATTCCGGGGAACGAACAGGCGGTCGTAGCGGATACGGAGGTCGGCGGCGTCGGCGCGGAGCCAGTCGACGAGCGAGACGTGCGGCTGCGCGCCGGCTTCCGGCGCCTGGCCCGCCCTCCGCTTCTCGACGCCTCGGTTCCAGGGGCACACGTCCTGGCAGATGTCGCAGCCGTACACCTGCGCGCCGAGCTCAGCCCGGTACGGCTCGGGGATCGCTGCAGGCGCCTGCGTCCAGTACGAGAGGCAGCGGGTCGCGTCGAGCGTGCCGGGAACGTCGAGCGCGCCGGTCGGGCATGCGTCGACGCACAGCCGGCACGAACCGCAGTCGAGGTCCAACGGCGCGGTCGGCTCGAGCTCCTGGTCGCTGATCAGCGTCCCGAGCACGACCCACGATCCGTGGCGCCTCGTGATCAGCATCGTGTTCTTCCCGTAGAAGCCGACGCCGCTGCGCGCCGCGGCCTGACGATCGACGTGCTGGTTCGCGTCGACGAACACGCGGTATGCGCCACCCATTCTCCGGCCGAGCTCGTCGAGCTTCTCGCGGAGCTCGACGTATGCGTCGTCCCACGTGTAGCGCGGCAGGCGTCCGTGCCCTTCCGGACGCTCGGGCTCCTCGGCGTAGTAGCAGAGGGCGGCGGACACGACCGTGCGTGCGTCCGGCAGCAAGGTTTCCGGATGGCACGACTCCTCGGGCCGCGCCATCGTGAACTTCATGTCGGCGAAGAGGCCTTGCGCACGCCGCTCGCGGATGTGCCGTTCGGTGTCCTCGTACGGCGCTGCGCGTGTAGCGCCGACGACATCGAGCCCGAGCTCGTCGCCGAGCTGCTCCAGATCCAGACCCCTCACATGGATAGTGTGCCCGCCGTGAAGGCGGTGCGAATCCACGAGGACGGCGGTCCTGACGTGCTCGTCCTCGAGGACGTTCCCGACCCCGTTGCCGGCCCCGGAGAGGTGCTCATCCGGGTGCGCGCCTCAGCGCTGAACCATCTCGACGTGTGGATTCGGAAGGGACTTCCGTCCGTGCCGAAGCCGCGCATTCTCGGAGCCGACGGCGCCGGGGTGGTCGAGGCGGTCGGCGAGGGCGTCGTAGGCTTCGATCCGGGAGATCGTGTCGTCATCAACCCCGGCATCGAGACGGCCAACGGGTCGATCCAGGTGATCGGCGAGCACGGGGACGGCACGAATGCCGAGCTGATCGCGGTGCCCGCGACGAACGTCTATCCGATTCCCGACGGCCTCTCGTTCGAGGAAGCCGCCGCCTTCCCGCTCGTGTTCGAGACCGCGTACCGCATGCTCGTGACGCGCGCACGGATGCAGGAGGGCGAATGGGTTCTCCTCTGGGGTATCGGGAGCGGTGTCTCCACGGCTGGGCTCGCGATCGCGCGTGCGCTGGGAGCGCGCACCATCGTCACCTCTTCGATCGACGCAAAGCTCGAGCGCGCCCGCGAGCTCGGAGCGGACGTGACCGTGAACCACGCCGACGGCGACGTGAAGGAGGCCGTCCGGGAAGCAACTGCCGGGCACGGCGTCGACGTCGTCGTGGAGCACGTGGGAGAGGCGACCTGGCGCACCTCGCTCGACGTCGCCGGGCGCGGAGGACGGATCGCCGTCTGCGGCGCCACCTCGGGCCCGAACCCGCTCGCCGCGCTGCACCGCGTCTGGTGGAAAGAGCTGACGATCCTCGGCTCGACGATGGGCACCAAGGCGGACTTCGAGGGAGCCTACGATCTCGTCGCGAGCGGACGGGCACGGCCGGTCGTCGACGTCGTGCTCCCGCTCGACGACATCCGCGCCGCCCACGCGCGCCTCGAGTCCGGCGAGCAGCTCGGCAAGATCGTGCTCACGGTTCCCGCGTAGGCGATTCGGGGCCGCCACGCGCGATGCGTGGCGGCCCCGATGTGGCGAGCGTCCTAGCGGACGGTGATGCTGCGGCTGACGAGCCGGCTGAGCTTGCCGGACGCGTCGCTCGCGCGGAGCGTCACGACCACGCGGCCCGGTGAACGGAAGCGCCTGATCAGCGTCCAGCTCCGCGCGTACGTCCCGCACGACACGGCGAAGTGCCGCGTGTACGCGAGTGCGCGGGCCTTGTTGTCGCGCTCAGTGACGCTCACGCGACCGCCGGAGTCGTCACACGTGCGGAAGCGCGCGTAGAGCTTGTAGCCGACGCGCCTGAGCGAGATGAACGTGAGCGTCGGCGGCTGGTTGCCGGGGACGGTCACGACGGTCGTCGTGGTCTGCACCGTCACGGTCGCGGGCACCGTGCGGTCGGAGCTCGCGGTCGTCGAGCCGAACCGGTTCGATGCCTTCACCAGGACGAGGATCTCGTGTCCCGTGTCGGTCGACCTGACGCCGTACGTCTTGCCGGTCGCACCGGCGATGTCGGCGCAGTTGTTCCCGTTCACGTCGCAGAGCTGCCACTGGTACGAGATGGTGACAGCGCCCGTCCACGTGCCGTTCTCGGCGGTGAGCGTGTTGCCCACGACCGGCACACCGGTGATGGTCGGGCGTGCGGTGTTCTTCGGAGTTCCGCGGGCCGCAACGACGCCGCTGGCCTTGGTGTCGGCCTTGCCGGAGCCGTCCGCGTTCGTCGCAAAGACATTCGCGTGCAGCGTGTGGTTGATGTCGGCGGTCGCGGCCGTATAGGACTGTGCGGTCGCACCCGGGATCGGGACGCAGTTCTGCCGGTCGCCGGTCGGATCGCACCGATCCCACTGGTACGTGTACTTCGTCGGGCTGCCGGTCCACGAACCGTTGGTCGTGGTCAGCTTGTCGCCGACGAACGGGTTGGCCACCTGGCCCTGCAACGTCGGGCTGGCCGTCTGTGTGGGTGCAGCGGCGGTCTGCGCCGACGCAATCGTCGCGGCGGACGCCGCGATCGTCATTGCGACGAGCACCGCCGACATGCGCGGAAGGAGACTGCATCTCATTCGTGATCACCCCTGTCAGTTGAACGGATACCGAAGTTCCTTGGAGTTCCTTGGTCTTATTGCGGCTCCGGTAGACCACAAACGCCGTTGACGTAAGGCTTTTGCAAGACCGGCTACTGTGGCCGGACACGAGGCAAGGACACATGGCGCGCCGGGCGCCTCCCTGTAACGTGGAACGGTCGGAAGGGGGTGCGATGCTCGATGGCGGATGACGCCAACACGGACGGCCTGCAGGCGTTCCTGCGGTCGATCGGCAAGGTGGACCTGCTGACCGCGGCGCAGGAGGTCGAGCTCGCGAAGCGGATCCAGCAGGGCGACGAGCGAGCGAAGCGGCACATGATCGAGGCGAACCTCCGTCTCGTCGTCTCCATCGCCAAGCGCTACAGCAACCAGGGCCTGCCGCTCCTCGACCTGATCCAGGAGGGCACGCTCGGTCTCGTGCGCGCGACGGAGAAGTTCGACCATCGCAAGGGCTTCAAGTTCTCGACCTACGCGACCTGGTGGATTCGCCAGTCGGTGTCGCGGGCGCTCGCCGACAAGGCGCGGACGATCCGCATGCCGGTGCACATCGTCGAGCAGCTGAACAGGATCATCCGCAGCGAGCGCCAGCTGCGCGCGGACCTCTGCCGTCAGCCGACGTCGCTGGAGATCTCAGAGGACGTCGACATCCCACCGGACGAGGTCGAGCGCATCAAGAGCATTGCCCAGACGCCCGTCTCGCTCGAGAAGCCGCTCGGCGACGACGGCGACTCCGAGTTCGGGGATCTGCTCGCGGACGACAAGACGCCGGCGCCGTACGACGCGGCCGAGGCCACCATGCGAACCGAGACGCTGCGGACGATCATGTTGACGCTGACCGACCGCGAGCGAAGGGTGCTCGAGTTGCGCACCGGCTTCAACGGCGAGGCTCCCCTGACGCTCGACGAGATCGGCCTGGTGTTCAACCTCACACGGGAGCGGATCCGCCAGATCGAGCATCAGAGCCTGAGGAAGCTGCGGGCGCTGCCGGAGGCGCAGGCGCTGAGCGACGTGGCGTAAGGGCTTCAAGTTCCGCCGTTTCGGTGCGCAGCCACGATCGCGGCGGCAATCGCGTCGGGATGGGCTCCCTTTTGCAGGAAGAGCGCAGCGCCTGCATCGCGCGCGAGTCCTCCGACCACGGACTCTTCGAGACCGCTGAACGCGATCACTTTCGCTGCAGGCGCCACGGTGCGTATCTCGGGCAGGGCGTCGAGGCCTGTGCGCACCGGCATCGAGAGGTCGAGGAGGATCACGTCGGGTTGCAGCACGAGCGCCTGCGAGACGGCCTCCTCGCCGTTGGCCGCTTCACCGACCACGTGCAGGCTCGGGCTCAACTCGACGACGATGCGCAAGAGCCGCCGCATCGCGTCGACGTCATCGCAGATCAGAACGCCAATCGTTCCGTTGGACGACGACAGGGGCGCGCTAGCCACCGGCAGTACCTCGAGACGTGTCACCGATCAGTTGCTCGAGCGTGTGCCCCTTGCTCTGGAGCTCGGTGAGCTCCCGCGTCACGATCGAGCGGGCACGCTCGAGCGTCGCGGTAAGGGCTGCCTGCGACTCCCCGTCCCGGCCGAGCTTCAGCGCGAGGTCCGCGACCGCGAGCCCCTGAACGATCTCGTCGTGAAGCTCGAGCGCCTGACGCTGTTTCGCCTGCGCGGACTTCTCTTCGCGAGCGGCCGCTTCGTTGCTCCTGTCGAATGCTCCCCGCAGTGCGTGGTAATCGGCATAGCGGCGTAGCGTGATGTCCACGGCGCTCTGCAGCTCCGCCGGGCGGTCGTCGAGCAGATACGCGTAGAGACCACGCTTCGAAGCCTCGGCGACCCATTCCGGGTCGTGGGCGGGAAGCACGGCAATGACGGGGCAGAACGCTTCGCGCACGATGGCCGAGACATGGTCGAGTGCGTGCTCCGAGCTCTCGCCGAGGCCCACGATCGCAACGTCGGGCCGCGTCTTCGCGGTCAAGGCGCCGACGGCGGAGACGTCGATCTCGCGTCCCACCACCTCGTGGCCCATCCCGTCGATGATGCCCGCGAGCAGGTCGAGCCGATCGCGGCGCTCGTTTGCCAGCAGGATGCGCAGGTGCGCAGTGTCCCGGACTTCCATGTCTCCGCTGTTCCTCCGTCGATCGAGGTCGGCCTAAGTCGGCTCCAACCCGCACTCCTGTGGGAGGAATTCCGCCGGACCACACGATTTGAAGCCCGGCTAGCAAGCGACGTTGCCGTTTGACGACGGCACCGCCTGCTTTGACCCTAGCACTCGCCGCGGCTTGTCGACACCCGCGGTAAGACGCCGCCGCGGCTATCCGGTCGAGCAGCTCCTGGTGCGCAACTCAGCCGAGGCCGAGGATGAACTTCGCGTTGTCGGCCATCTCGGCGGTGCGAGTGAACGGTGCGGATGGCGCGAGCACGCAAATAACGCAGTGCACGCAGCTACACCGCCTTAACGACCAACCCGGTCTAGGTCCGTGCCCCCGGGGTGAAGGTTGTCTCCGGCCGTGACTTCGGAGGGGCTGCGCCGCGACAGTTGGGTTAATTGTCAGCCATGGCTACGACTAGGCGGCGATCCCGATCAAGGACCACCCGACTCGACCAGCGCCCGCGCTTGTCGGACACGAGATGACCCTGAAAGGATGATCTCCAGTGTCCACCTCTCTCGCGCCCGCCGCCGACCGTATCGACCGACTCCACACCTGGTTGGACGTGAACCAGGGGCTCGGTGTTTGGTTGACAGGATTTGCGACCCTAGCGCTTGCGCTCGGAGTGATCTTTGCCTGGTTCTCGCTTCGAGACGCCCGCAAAACAAGGCACGCCCAGCTCGTCGCGGACTTCTCGAAGCGGTGGGATTCCGAGGAGATCTTGGCGTCCAGCAAACTCGGAAGAGAGTTCGGCCCGCACGGGCTAGTTGAGCTCACGAATAAGCTCTACGGCCCCAACGCCTCTGCGCCCCCTAATCCGTCAAATCTTGCGGATTGGTACCAAGCTCTGATGTGGCCGAACCTTCTCGAGACGGTCGGCGTAATGGTTCACGATGGGGCGCTGCCACGGCGCATGGTCTATCGCATGTGGGGCGGCCCGATCATTGACGCCTGGCGGCAAGACTTCTCGCCAGCCATCGCCGCTCATCGTCAGCAAAAGAGAGACGAGAACATCTTCCGGTACTTCGAGTGGCTCGCAGGTGAGATGGAAGCCCAGCGCGCCAAAGGGGAGCGGATCTGGCGAATGAGCGGGCCGGTCGGAGCCGCTATTTCGGACGCCGCGTACCGGAACCGCGCGGCGGAGTCGGCTGATAGCTCCTAGTTGTCATCTGCCACCTCCTCTGTCTTGATAGCGCAGTTGGCATTTCCGACTTTAGCGGATTAGCACACGTCATGTGCTTATCCCGGCCACCCGTTTTGACCAGCTCAACCGGTGTTGGCAGCTTTATCGGCATTTCGCTGGTCAACCCGCAATCCCTCTAGTACAGCCACCGCCGGATAACGCTCTCCGACGTGTCGGAAGATCAGTCAACTGCTGGAAGTGCGGCCTCTTCCACTGGCCTTCGGGCACCTTTTGCGCCCACACGGCCTGCGTGGCTTGCGGGCACGCTGCAATCCAGCCGCTACGAGTCGCCCTCTGACAGCATGGGAGGCTCGAGCTCAAGTCGGCGACGCTGACCCTCGCCGTGCCTCAACTCGCCTCGGCCTCTCTGGGCGCCGTCTGTATCGGCGACCTCGCCGCGAGCGGCCAGCTTCGGAAGCTGCTCCGCCACCCGAACCACAGCTTCGTCTGCTCTGCGCAATGACCGCCGGCGTTTGCTCTGGTGTGCGCGAGCCTGGTGGATCGCTGCGAGGAGTTCGCGGTGCACCTCTGGCCATCGTTCGAGAATGTCGTCGGTGCGCCGCTTTCCGAGCGCGATCAGGTAGTCGCTCACCTTCTCTACGGCTGCTTCGAACGCCGGGCCCGGGTCGAGCACGCGTAGACGGACGGCTGCGTCAACGACCCTCTCAGCCGGGGCGAATGGCTGGTCGCCGAAAAGCCGGTGCAGGCCCGCCTCGGTCTGCGCCCACCCGACGGTCGGGCCGAGGACAGCCGTCTTGCCACGTTCGATCGCGTTCGAGACGCGGTGGAAGCGGTGCTCGGGGTCGACGTCTGGCAGACGGGACATCGCAGCGACGGACTTGACGACCGCGCCGAGGTAGTCGCTGAGAGCCTGGTCAAGATCCCGACGATTCTGCGCGTCGAGCTGCTGCCGTCCCACTCGGAGGGCGGACCGCGCAACAACGAGGCCTCCTGCCAGCGTTCCACCAACCGAAACCAGGGCTACCCAAACAGCGGTCACACGCGAGACACTACGCCCGTGGAACCTGACGATGCCGCCGCAGCATCCGATCCGACGGAGCTCTCGAAGCTTGTCGACGAGCTCGCGGCCGCCGTTGTGCAACGCGTCAAGACGTCGAAACTCGACGGCATGGCCGAGGGCGCGGAAACGCTCGCCACTGACCAGATCGACGCTGACCTCGTCCTCGAGAAGACGCGTGAAGCTCTCCAGTGGGTCGTTGGCACGATCTTCGGCGACGTCTCCGAGGCGTTCGCGAACCAGACGGACATGCTGTCGAACGCCAGTCTGCAGCCGAAGCCCCGTGCGTTCTGGATCGGCCCATACCGGCCCACGCAGAAGGCCATCCAACAGACATACGAAGTCGAGGACGACATGGAGATGCTCTCGTTCGAGGGGATGGCGTCGATCGGGTCCACCGACGGCAGCTACCCGCCGGGCGTCGACGCAATCCCCGACCCCACGCTCCGGAAGACGTTCTTCGACGCGCTAATTGACCTACACCGCCTTGTCGAGGAATACCGATTCCACGTCGCGTTCGCGCACCTGCTCATGTTCGACGTCAGCGAACGTGTCCAAGATGGCACCGCGCTCAAGATCGAGAGTGACCCGATCTTCGACCAGCTTGGCATCCCCGACGAAGCCCGCGCGCTTCTCCTCCCGTTTTGGCGGCGGCCCTCGTCGGTCACCGAGTTCTTCAGCAACCCGCACGAGGTCATCACGGGACACCGGCGCCGTAGCAGCTGGCTCGCTGGTCAGCTGCTCGACAGCGCCCTTGTCCGCGGTGTCGCCGCGTGCGACCGCGTCGCGACACTGTTATGGGCCCGCGCCGGTGTGCCGATCGCCCAACGCTACGGCGAGCGGTATCTGCCTAGCTTCCTGCCGCGCCAGCTGGCCCGGCTGGACTCGTTCTACGCCGACCGACCCGAGTGGCCTGAGCTGAAGAAGCTGGCTGAGCATGGGATCTACACCTCGGCGCGCAGCATCCGGAACGGTTTTACGCATTCGCGCCGAATCCCGTCCGAGCTGCACGGGGAGAAGGTCGTCGCAACCGCCAACGGCGAACCCGTCCAAGGACTCGGCGTGGGATTGCACCTTGCGTTCGGCCTCGACTTATACAAACTCGTGCTCGAGCCTGTCGTCGAATACACGCGACGGCTGCTCACGGAAACGGTCGACCAATGACGACGCACTCCGAGCGGAGATCACCTGTCCGCGAGCGCCGACCTTCCTCGCGCCGCTTGCACGCCCGCTAAGCGCGGGCACGCCGCAACCTCTCAGCCGAAGCCGAGGATGAACTTCGCGTCGTCGGACATCTTGTCCGGCGTCCACGGGGGATCGAAGACGAGCTCGAGCTCGACGTCCTCCACCCCGGGCACTTCACGCGACACGCGCTCCATGTCGCCCGCGATGAGCGGGCCGGCGGGGCAGCCCATCGACGTCAGGCTGTAGATGATCTTCACCTTCGGCCCCTCGACCTCGACCTCGTACACGAGACCGAGATCGACGACGTCCATACCGAGCTCCGGGTCCTCGACCTGGCGGAGCGCCTCGAGTAGATCGTTCTGACTGGGCATCGCCCCAGTCTAGCCGCCGACCGAGGTTTCTTTGCCTGCGTCGGGGTACGACGGCAAGCGTGCAGACGCTCGGAAGCCGCATCGCCGCATTGATCGCTCCCCTCGACCCGGTCTCCGACTCGCTCCAGAGCGCGTTGCGCGACGTCTTCTCGCAGGCGCCGCAGCCCCTCCGGGATCTCCTCGACGGAACCTGGCTCGGGGCGCCGCTGCACCCCGTGCTGACCGACATCCCGATCGGTGCCTCCGTTGCCGCGGTGGCGCTCGACGCGCTCGCAATGGGCGACCGCGATGCGTCGCTCGAACGAGCTGCTGACGCGGCGCTCGCCGTGGCGGTCCTCGGCGCTTTGCCGGCGGCCACGACGGGCCTACGCGACTGGTCGTACGTTCGCGGTGAGGCGAAGCGAATCGGGACGGGGCACGCGCTGCTGAACACCGCAGCCCTGCTGCTGAACTGCCTGTCGCTTCGTGCGCGACATACGGGTCGCCGCAGCACGGGTCGGATGTTTGCTGCAACGGGCTTTGGCCTCACTACGCTCGCAGCTCATCTCGGCGGCGAGCTCAGCTTCGGCCTCGGGATTCGCGTCAACCGGACGGCATTCGACGCCCCGGGAGATACGTTCGTCGACGTAGCCGGTGAGGACGACGTACCGGACGCCGGCGTTTCCGCGGTCACGGCCGGTGACGTCGACGTGGTGCTGGCGCGGGTCGACGGGCGCATCTGCGCCATCGCCGCGACCTGTTCCCATCTCGGCGGACCGCTGGCACAGGGAGAGCGACGCGACAACGACATCGTTTGTCCCTGGCACGGGTCCCGCTTCGACCTCTGCACAGGAGACGTCGTCAACGGGCCGGCTGTCTACCCGCAGCCGGTCTACGACGTGAAGGTCGCCGACGGCCGCATTTCGATTCGGCCGAGCAAGAACGGCTGAATCGCCGCGATGCCCTGCCGACGAGCAGGGCATCGCTGCAGTCATGCAGTGGGTCCGGTCTCCGCGGGCTTGATGCTCGCGCATCCGGCAGAAGGCGTAAGAACGCTGGTGTGTCCGTCGTCCCATCGCACGCGAACCCGCGTCGGATCCTCGCTGAGGACCTCCTCGATCACACCCTGCCGACCAGCCTGCGCTACACGTTCCGACTCGACGACGATCCGGTCTCCGGCATGAGCCCTCATCTGACCTCCTTGATTCGGGCCGCTTTCGTCCTACGAGGGAGGCTAGCGCGATCGCTCACGCTTCGTCGGCCCACGGCCTCGCGCATCATCGATGCGGAACCCAATCGGCGTGCGTATGCCCAGAGAGGACGCGCGCGACGTCGAGCGTCGACAAGACGCCAACCGGCCGGCCCACGTACGGATCGACCACGATCAGATGCGAGAGCTCCTCGGCAAGCATCGCCTCGACCGCGTCTCCGAGCACTGCGCCCAGCTCCACGCTTCGGACGGGCGTTCCGGCGACAGCACCGACGGTCTGCGAGTCGATGTCCCCGCCCCGCGCTGCCCTCATGAGATCGAGATCGGAGACGACGCTCCACGAGAGCGAGTGGGCGAGATCTCCCATGTGTCGCGGCAAGACGATGATCGCGTGCACGCGATAGCTGGACATCATCCGCGCGGCCGACCGCAGCGGTGTGTCCGGCTGGCAGGAGATGACGCCCGGATGCATCGCATCCGCCACCCGCAGCCCGGCCAGCGTCCGGTCGAACAGCGGCTGAAGCGCCGGTTCGTTCATCGCCCACCTCCTCCGAGCGGCCGCAACACATGCAGCTGCTCCTCGTCACAATCGGCACCTCTCCAAGCATGCCGGGTCACCCGAGCGATCGTGGGGAGTTCTCGCGGTGTCGGCAACGAGCGCGATACCAGGAAACGCTGACAGCCGGTCCTTGTGCAGCAAGGATGGGAAAGCAACAGTGAAATTGACGTCGCCGAGGGGGTGAGGCGAGATGGAGATAGGAAAGCCGCGCCGGACATATACCGTCGAGCCGGTCGAGGATCCGATTCCGCGCGAGCGGCCCGAGCGGTCGCCTGAGCGGGATCCGGGGCCTGCGGAACCACTGCGGGAGCCGGAGAAGCAACCGGCCTAGGAGGCATGAGTGTGCTCCCTGTGTCGGCGCCGGACTACGTCCAACCGGTTGTTGCCTGGCGCTGCTGGGCCGCTGCGTGGGTCGACGGAGAGCTTCGGCTCTGCTCGCCGGTCTACGAGACGGTCTGGCCGGTGCGCAACAAAGTGCAGGCCGAGTGCCGAGCCAGCACGAAGCGCTGGCTCTCGCGCCAACCTCCCCCTGCCCATACGGCGCCGAGCGACGGTTGCCGTTGCGGCATCTACGGAGTAGACGACCCCTCACGAGCCGTCTCATTCGTACGGGGGCAGGGCTTCGTCGCCGTTCCGGGCGATGTCGTCGAGACGGTTCTCGGCAAAGTCCTCCTCTGGGGCTCGGTCGTCGAATGCGACCACGGCTGGCGGGCGCAGTGCGCCTATCCGGCGGCGCTCTACCTCTCCGCCCGCGGGCCGTATCGCACCTTCGGTCTTCGCCCCCCGGAGGGGCACGACCGCCGAGCCGCACTGGAGGGCGTCGCCGGGCATCTCCGCAGCTACGGGGTGCCCGTGCACCTCTTCGCCGACGACTCGCTCGCCGCGGTCGCGGCGGCTCTCACGCCGTGAGAGGCGTGGACGTTCGTCGCCGAAGCGCAAGCTCGGCGGTCGGTACCGAGCGTCGGATCAGGTGACCTTCAGCACGCCCTTCATGATCGCGGCGTGCGGGTCGCAGACGAACCGGTACGTGCCCTTCTTCAGCTTCACCGTCCACTTCGTCGTCCCTACCGCGGTGACGCTCGTCGTCTTGTTGACGCCGGGCCCGCTCAGGCGGAAGTTGTGGATTGGCGAGCGATCGTGGATGACGATCACGTAGGTCCCCGCTTTCACGGTCTTCTTGTTCATCGTGATCGTGAAGCCGGGCCCGTCGGTGCCGGTCAGGGTGTTCGAGTTCGTGACGGCGAAGGTTGGGGCTGCGAGCACGAGGGCCGCAACTGCCGTCGTCAGGGAAAGATTGAGAGATCGCATGAGCATTCCTTTCGTTTGTCTCCGCGACCGCCCCGCCCCTTCGGCGAAGGCGCGCCTTCGCCGAAGGGGCGGGGCGGTC
>JAOPYX010000023.1 GCA_025964535.1 Actinomycetes bacterium
TCGGCGCGCTCGTGAAGCGCGATTTCGGCTCGGTCGAGGCGTGGCGCGCCGACCTGAAGGCGACGGGCATCGCCGGTCGCGGCTGGGCGTGGACGGCGTACGACTGGGACGAGCGTCGCCTCTTCAACTACATCGGCGACGCGCAGAACACGTTCCCCGTCTGGAACGCAACGCCGCTCGTAGCGCTCGACGTGTACGAGCACGCATACTTCCTGGACTACCAGACCGACCGCGCGTCATACATCGACGCGTTCTTCGACAATCTCGACTGGGACGTCGTGAACGGATGGGTCGAGCACTACGCGATCCCGACCAACTGACCGGAGCCCTCTGGCTCCTGCCCGACTGATGCTCACCGCAATTCTCACCGTCGTCGGCTACCTCGTGGGCTCGATGCCGTGGGGCTACTGGCTCGTGCGCATCTTCCGCGGCGAGGACATCCGCACGCAGGGGAGTGGAAACATCGGCGCGACGAACGTGTGGCGCGTCCACGGCCGGCGTCTCGGCATCCCGGCGGTGTTGCTCGACACGCTGAAGGGATTCATCCCGGCGCTCCTGGCGACGCAGCTCGTCGGCCACGGGTCCGGTGTGCTCGCGGGCGCGGCAGCGATGCTCGGCCACTACCGGCCGATCTTCCTCGGCTTCCGGAAGGGCGGAAAGATGGTCGCGACGGCCGGCGGCGCGTTCCTGGGCGTGGCGCCGCTCGTCGGCGTCGTCGCCGCGGCGGTCTGGCTTCTGGTCTTCCTCGCGACGCGGTACGCGTCCGTGGCGTCGATGGTGGGTGCGGTCTCGCTCGGCCTCTGGGCTTGGCTCCTCGGCTACCCGTGGCCCGTCATCGTCTTCGGCGGCTTCGCAGCCGTCGGAGTGCTGCTGCTGCATCGCGCGAACCTCGGCCGGCTGTGGCGCGGCGAGGAGAACCGCGCCCAGCTGAAGCGGAAGCGCGCGCCTCGCGCTAACCCCTCAGCCAGTCTCTGAGCTCGGTGTGCCGCAGCGGCCCGTGGCCGGCGCCCGCCAGCTCGCCGCGCAGCTCGCCGATCGTCCCGTAGCGCTCGGCAACGACCTCGTGCGCGTGGATGGTCTCGAAGTTCACCTGGCGGGAGAGGACGAAGTCGCCGTCGTCGAGCTCGGGGAGATCGTCGAGGACGCTCTTCAAGGCAACGCGCACGGAGTCCTCGACGAAGCGCGGCTGCAGGTGGGCGTGCTCGACGACGAACAGCTCGTCGGGGCGCTTCAGGAGCTCGTAGATCGGGGAGCTCATCGACGACTCGACGAGCTCGACGAGCCGCTCGGCATCGACGCGCTTCGTCGTTCCGACGAACAGCGTTCCCTGGCCGCGCTGGTTGTGCGTCGCGATCGGGACGAGCTCCAGGATCCGGTCGACGTCGCCCGCCGCGAAGCCGGCTTCGAGCAGCCGCTCGGAGGCGCGTCCACGCACGAGCCCTTGCGCGCACGGGCATGCATTGATGCCGACGGCTTCGACGCCGACGACGCGACGGACGCCTTGGCGCGATGCCGCGGCGATGCCGATCAGCGACACCATCTCCTGCGTGGCGAGCTTCGTCACCGGCGTGCGCCGCTCGTACGGGTAGCGCGCAGCGATGTGAACCTCGGCGAGGAGGGCGTCCTGGCGCTCGACGATGTGGCGCGCGACGTGCTCCGCCAGATCCTCAATGAGGAAGGCGTCGTCGTCGACGACGCCTTCGATCGCCTCTTCGAAGAGCTCCGGGAAGCGCGACATGTGGACGCCCTTCTGCGACGGGTCGAGGTCGACCGTGCAGTCGATCGTCGCGAGGATGAGCTTCTCTCTCGCGCCGCGCCCGATGCGGACTGCTTTCTGGACGCCGGTGACGCCCGCGCGCGACAGGCCGAGCGGCACCTCAGGAGCCGAGGCCTGCAGGTCTTCCAGCAGCTGGCGTGCGCTTTCGCTCATGCGGGTACTGTCCGGCACGGTAGCCGATGAAGAACGACACTTCCTTCGCCCGACTCGTCTCCCTCGCATGCCACGACGTGCGCACGCCACTGGCGACCGTGCACGGTTTTGCGAAGACCCTCACGCGGACGGTCGAGCTCCAGTCGCCCGCCGATCGCTACGTCGAGATGATCGAGGCGGCGTCGTCCCAGATGGCGGAGCTGCTCGACGAGCTCTCGCTTGCAGCGCGGATCGAAGGTGGCCGGTACGAGCCCGGCCTTCGGGAGGTCGACACGCTCGCTCTTGCGCAGGCGGCCGCGGAACGCCTGGGCGCGGACCGCGTTCGCGTGTCCGGCGACGGCGCGACGATCACGACCGACGTCGAAGGCATCGACCGCGGCGTCTCGGCGCTCGTGCAGGCGGCGCTTCGACACGGCGGGTTGGAGGAGGTCGACGTGGTCGTGCGCGGCGCCGTCATCGAGGTCTCGCCGATTACCGATTCGTCCGGGCCCGTCGTGCTGGGTCAGGAGCTGCGCGACCTGGGGGCGGCGGTCGGCGTCCGGCTCGTCGAGTTCCTCGGCGGCACCGTCGAGGTCACGGACGGCACCCTTACCATTGCGCTGGCTGGTTAGCTCTACGCCTCGGCGAGGATAGGCGCGGCGAGCGCCGGCTCGGCGATCTCGTGGCAGGACCGGCAGCGGGCCTCGTACGAGTCGAGGGCGCCCACGACGATCGTGGCGCCGTCCGCAGGAGCGGGCGCACCGTCGACGAGGCGTTGCGTCATCGTCGCGGGGCCGCCGCAGCGGTGGCAGACGGCTTGGAGCTTGTCGAGGATCTCGGCGCGGCAGAGCAGCTCGGGCATCGCGCCGAACGGCCGGCCGCGGAAGTCCTGGTCGAGGCCGGCGGCGACGACGCGCGCGCCGCGGGCGACGAGAACGTCGATCACGAGCACGATCTCCGGCGTGAAGAACTGCACCTCGTCGATCCCCACCGCGTCGTAGCCGTCGGCGAGGCCCGGGATGTCCTCCGGCCGCGAGACGGCTACGGCGCGCATCTTCGCCCCGGCGTGGCTGACCACGTGGCCGATGTCGTAGCGGCTGTCGATGTGCGGCTTCACGATCAGCGCCCGCTGGCCGGCGATCTCCGCACGGCGGAGCCGGCGGATGAGCTCTTCGCTCTTGCCGCTGAACATCGGGCCGCAGACGACCTCCAGCCAGCCGCCGCGCTGTGGGAACAAACGAATCACGGTGGCTGACCTTAGCGAGCGGGTCCGACGGACCCCGCGGACCTATTGCGAGCGCTCGAACGCCCAGCGCGAGAGCACGCGCAGGCTGACGATCCCGAGCGGACGCCCATCCTTCACGACGGGCAGATGGCGAAAGTTGTTCTCGAACATGATCTTGGCGGCGTCCTCGACCGGTGTCTCGGGCTCGATCGTCAGCGGGTCTTCGGTCATCCACTGGCGCACGCGGGCCTCGGCTGCACGGGCGCGGTGTGCCACGGCGCGCATCAGGTCGCGCTCGGTGACGATCCCGACGATGCGCACCATGTCCTCGACGACGACGACCGCCCCGACGTTCGCGTCGTGCATCTTCTCGGCCGCTTCCCCGATCGTGTCCGAGGGCTCGACGGTGAGAACGTCCTTCGTCATCAGGTCCTCGACGGTCGGCATGGAAACGACCCTACCGCTACCGAAGTAGGCGCGAAAGGCGGCGATCCTTGAGCACGCGGCCACCGGTCTGGCACGTGGGGCAGTAATAGATCGTGTGCTCCTCGAAATCGACCTGGGCGAGCGGGGTCTCACAGACGTGGCACGGCTGCCCCAGCCGGTTGTGGACGCGGTACGTGCGCTCGTCCTTCGTGCCCGCTTCGCGCAGTGCGAGCCCGCGGCGGAGCTCCTCGTCCATCGCGGTCGCGAGCCGTTCGACCTCGTCGTCGCCCAGGTCGGTGGAGAGCGCGTAGGGCGAGAGCTTCGCCGCGTGGAGGATCTCGTTCGCCCAGGCGCGGCCGATGCCGGCGATCGCGCGCTGGTTGCGCAGGTACGGGTGGAGGCGGCGCGACTCGCGGCGCATGATCTCGCCGAGCTCCGCCGCTCCGAGGCCGAGTGCCTCCGGGCCGAGATGGTCGAGCTCCTCCGCGGCTGCTTCCGGAGTCAGCAGCCAGACGCCGGCGCGCTTGCGTTTCGCAGCCTCGGTGAGCACGAGCTTCGAGCCGCCGGCGAACTCGAGGGCGAACGCGGGCGTCTTCGGGCCCTTCTCGCCCGCGGGCAGGCTCTTCAGGCGGCCCGAGGTCATCAGGTGGACGAGCAGCACGAGGTCGCCGTCCTCTGTCGGGAAGAGGAGCCGCTTGCCGCGCCGCTCGGCGCCGCGCAGCCTGCGGCCCTCGAGCGTGGAGAGCGGTGGGTCGAAGGTCTTGAGCGTGGCGATGTGTGCCGGCCCCGCCTTCGCGATCGGGAAGGCGGACACGGGGTCGTTCAGCGCGCGGCGCCACGCCTCCATCTCGGGCAGCTCAGGCATCCACCTCGACCGTAGCGCGGAGCAGCGGGTCTGACGAGGGCACGGGCTCGTCGCGCAGCGAGCGGATGGGCTCTGCGAAGAGGAAGCCGACGCACAGCGTCGTGATCGCGGCGCCCACCGCGAGGGTCGGCCGCAGGCCGATCGTGGTGGCGAGCGCGCCTCCGGTCACCGCACCGAGCGGCTGCGTCCCCCAGACGATCCACCGACGCGATGCGTTGAGGCGGCCGAGAATGCGGTCCGGCGTCAGCCGCTGCATGAGGCTGATCCCGGTGACATTGAACACGACGATCGCGAGGGCGATCACGATCTGGGCCGCGACGAGGAACGGGATCGCGAGCGATCGCGGTGCGAGCGGAACGAGGAAGTTGGGGGCTCCGCAGAGCAGCCCGCAGACGATCATCGTCGGACCGGCTCCGAAGCGGATGCCGACGCGGCGGACGAGGAGCGCGCCCGCGAGCCAGCCTAGGTTGCCGAGGGAGAAGACGAGGCCGAGCTCGCCCGGCGAGAGATGCAGCGTGCGCACTGCGTAGACGACGTAGATCGAGAAGAGGACGTTGCCGCCGAAGTTGTAGATCGCGACGTACGCGACGAAGGCGCGCCAGCGCGCGTCGCGCAGGAGGTAGCGAAGGCCCTCGGCGATCTCGCGTCGCATGTTGCGGTCTTCGGTGCGCTCGGGCACGGTTTCGCGCGTCCGGATGCGTCCGGCGAGGAGCGCCGACCAGACGAAGCTCGCTGCGTCGACGGCGATCGCGTAGGGCGCCGTGATCGCGCCGACGAGCACGCCGCCGACGCCGGGGCCGGCGATCTGCGCCGCCGACCGGCTCAGCTCGAGCTTCGCGTTCCCCTCGACGAGATGGTCGCGGCCGACGAGCGCGGGGAGGTACGACTGGTAGGCAACGTCGAAGAAGACGGTGAACGTGCCGACGACGAAGCCGACTGCGTACAGCTGCCAGATCGTGAGGCTTCCCAACGCGGCGGCGATTGGAATCGACGCGAGAGCCGCGGCGCGCAGCAGATCTGCGACGACGAGCACCGGCCGGCGGGCCATGCGGTCGACCCAGACGCCGGTCGGGAGCGCAAAGAGGAGAAACGGCAGCATCTCGACGGTGCCGAGCAGCGCCACGCGGAAGGCGGAGGCGTGCAGGACGAGCACGGCGACGAGCGGGAGCGCGAGGCCGGACACTTGCGAGCCGAGCTGGCTCACGGTCTGCGCGCTCCACAGGCGGACGAAGTCCCGGTGGCGCAAGAGCTCCCCGCCGCGCTTCACGCCGGAGAGCCTATGTGTCTGCGGCGGCGGGGCCGGGCAGCGGCACGCCTTCGATGATGCCGCCGGCGAGCTCGGCTTGCGCCGGCGTCGGCGGGTCGACGGGCTCGGGCATCGCGCCGATCGACTTCACCGAGCTGAGCAGGATCGGCAGGAAGCCGAAGCAGCTGCCCATCGCGCCGATCCAGAGCGCCGCGCGCAGGCCGTAGACCGTTGCGATCAGCCCGCCCGCGAGCGAGCCGAGCGGGATCGTCCCCCAGACGATCCAGCGCATCGCCGCGTTCATCCGACCCTGGAGCCGTTCCGGCGTGATCGCCTGGCGCAGGCTGACCTGGGTGATGTTGTACGCGACCGCGCCGAAGCCGAAGAGCATCTGGCCCACCATGAGGAGCGGGAGCGGGAACGACTTCGGCGCGAGCGGAAATGCGAGGCCGCCCGCTGAGAACACGATCGCGGTGAGCAGGATCGTCCGTCCGACGCCGATCGTGCGCTGCAGGCGGTTGACGACCAGCGCTCCGAGGATCGAGCCGAACGAGCCGACGCCGAACATGAGCCCGATCTCGAACGCCGAGAGGTGCAGGTTGCGTACGGCGTAGAGCACGAGGATTGCGAAGAGGACGCTCGAGAAGAAGTTCGAGGTGCCGGTGCACGCGGCGATCGCACGCAGCCAGCGATGGCCGACGACCCAGCGCAGGCCCTCCTTGACCTCCGGCCACATCTTCGGCTTGGCCGCGCCTTCCTCCGCCGCAGGATGTGGCTCGTCGCGGTGTCGCATCCGGAGCATGAACACCGTCGATGTCACGAAGCTGAAGGCGTCGGCGAGGATCGCGTAGGGGGCGGTGAGGGCGGCGATCAGTGCGCCGGATGCGCTCGGGCCCGCGACCTGCGTGATCGACACGGTGAGCTGGAGCTTCGAGTTCCCTTCGACGAGCTGCTCGCGCTCGACGAGCGACGGGAGGTACGACTGGTACGCGACGTCGAAGAAGACGGTGAAGATCCCGATCACGAACTGCAGCACGAGCAGATGCCAGAGGTGCAGGGTGTGCGTCGCCCAGAGGACGGGGATGAGGACGAGCAACGCTGCGCGCGCGGCATCCCCGGCGATCAGGATCCGTCGTCGCGAGAGCCGGTCGACCCACACGCCCGCAGGCAGGGCGAAGAGGATGAACGGCAGGAAGCCGAGCACGCCAAGCAGCGAGAACTGCAGCGGGCTCGCGTGAAGGCCCGTGGCCGCGAGCAAGGGAATAGCGAGCTGCGAGACCTGCGAGCCGAACTCGCTGATCGACTGGCCGGTCCAGAGCCTCACGAAGTCCGGGTTGTCCCAGAGCCCGCCCGCCGGGCGGCGCAACTTAGGCATCCAGCCTTCTCCGGTAGAAGGCGGCCGCGAAGCCGTACTCCTCGCCTTCGTCGCCGTCGGCGGCGCGAAAGTCGTCGACGAGCTTCTGCACGCGGCGGACGAGGCGACGAGCGTCGGCCTCGCTCAGACGCGCGCGCACGAGGCCGAACGTCGTCTGTGCGTCGTCGCCGATCGGCAGCATCTCCTCAGAGGCGCGGCGGAGGGAGGCCGCTGCGACGTTCCAGACGTCCTCGGCGTCCGCGTCGGTGCCCTCGAAGAGGAACAGGCGAGCGGTGCGACCGTAGAGCTTCTCGGTCATTGCGCGAACCTGCCGCGTGCGGACGACGTGGATGAGCCCGGCCCTCTCGAGCACTTTCACGTGGTGGCCCACGGTGCCCTTCGGCAGGCCGAGCTTCGCGGCGAGCTCGGTCGTCGAGTGTGCGCCGTCGCGGAGCAGGATGACGATCTTCGAGCGGAGATCGTCGCCGAGCGCCTTCAGCTGCTCCGGCGCGCGCACGACGAGCACGTCGTCCGCCTCGTAGTCGGGAGACGGAAGATCGCCGCGCTCGTGACGTCTTCCCGAATGGGCCATTAATCCGGAATGTACGACTTATCTCGTCCATTCGCAACCTCGCCTACCACACCCCGGTGCCAGGCCCGGGCCAGGCACCGGGGGTCCGCTACCAGGGACTCTCCACGAACCGGCGCAGCTGCTCGAGGGTCGTGTCGCCGGGTCCCCAGCATCCGATGACGCGGGAGACATCGACGAACGTGAACAGTTCCGCCGGCTCGACCAGCGCGCGATAGCTGCACCAGGGCCAGTCTGCGGGCGAGCCGCAGAGACCGGCTTCGGTCGCGTTGCGGCCGATGTAGCGGAACGCCGCGAGGAGGTGGGATTCGGACTTGATCCGCTGCGACCAATAGCGGCCGTCGACGACGTGTCCGCGGAGCTTGTGCCGCGTGTTGAAGCGGATTGCGTGGCCGAAGTTGAGCTTCTGCATTCCCGTCGCCAGCGACGTATCGGGCGTTTCGATGAGGAGGTGGTAGTGGGTGGTCATCAGGCAAAACGCGATGCACGTCCATTGGTACTTCGCGGCGATTCGAGCGAGGTCGATCAGGAAGTTCACGCGGTCGACGTCGTCGCGGAAGAGCACGCTCGACCAGACCGAGTGGCTCGACACGTGGAAGATCCCCGGTTCTACATCGCGTTCCGCGCGAGGCATACATCGAGCGTTGCTGCTGCGCACTTCGGGCGCTAGTGGCCGTCAGGAAGCTGCGAGCCTTTCGTGACGGTGCCTGGCCCGGGCCTGGCACCGGGGTTAGGGCGCGCTCGCAAGGAACCGCGCGCGTAGGCTCCGCCCGTGGAGGCGATCGTGGTCGAGGTGCGCCGCAACGGGATCGTGGAGGCGGTGCACCGGGTGCACGCGGTTGCCGTGCGCGACGGGGCCGTCGTCGCCGAGGCGGGGGACGCCCAGCTCACCTGCTTCCTCCGCTCGTCCTCCAAGCCGATCCAGGCGCTGCCGCTCGCCCGGGCGCGCGACGACCTCGACGAGCGCGACCTCGCCATCGCCTCCGCGTCCCATCGCGCGA
>JAOPYX010000003.1 GCA_025964535.1 Actinomycetes bacterium
CCGTGGTGTTCCCGGGCATGACCGTCACGCTGACGGTCGACGCCGGTGACGAGGCGCGCGTCCTCCTGGTGCCGAGGCACGAGCAGGAGTACGCGAAGGTCGGCACCGTAGCCGAGGTGACCGACCGCGTCGGCCTGCCCGGCGGTGCCGTTGCCGTCGCACTCACTGGCCTGTACCGCGGCGTCATCGGCGCCGCACATAGCGACTCCCAGGGGCGCCTTCGCGCCGAGGTGGAGGAGCGTCCAGACGTGAATCCGCCGCCCGTGCAGACGCGGGAACTGGAGCGTGAGTACCGCGCCGTCGTCGAGGAGATCCTCGAGATCCGCGACGCCGACGATCGCGTCCGCCAGTTCCTCCGTGCGATCACGGAGGCCGGCGCGCTCGCAGATACCTGCGCGTACGCCCCGGATATCACGTTCGCCCAGCGTGTCGAGTTGCTGGAGTCGGTCGAGATCGTCGATCGTCTCGAGTTGGCGCTCGCACTCCAGCGTGAGCGGCTCGCCGAGCTGCAGGTACGCCGGCGCATCCGCGAAGACGTGGAGTCCGGCGCGCAGAAGCAGCAGCGCGAGTGGTTCCTGCGCAAGCAGATGGACTCGATCCGCAAGGAGCTCGGCGAGGACGAAGGCTCCGTCGTCGAGGAGTACCGCACGAAGATCGACGAGGCCGGCATGCCGGACGACGTCCGCGCGCAGGCCGAGCGAGAGCTGCGGAGGCTCGAGTCGATGGGCGACTCCTCGGGAGAGGCGTCGATGATCCGCACGTACCTCGACTGGCTCACGGCCGTGCCGTGGTCGAAGCGCTCCGACGAGACGCTCGATCCCGCGCACGCGCGTGAGGTGCTCGACGGTGACCACGCGGGCCTCGACGACGTCAAGGAACGGATCGTCGAGTATCTCGCCGTCCGCAAGCTGCGCCAGGAGCGCGGGATTGCGAACGACAAGCGCAGCGGCGCGATCCTCACGCTGATCGGTCCTCCCGGAACGGGGAAGACGTCGATCGGCGAGTCGGTCGCACGTGCGATGAACCGCGAGTTCGTGCGCATGTCACTCGGTGGCATCCGCGACGAGGCGGAGATCCGCGGCCATCGCCGCACCTACATCGGCTCGCTGCCGGGGCGGCTCGTCCGTGCCCTTCGCGACGCCGAGACGATGAACCCGGTGATCCTGCTCGACGAGGTCGACAAGGTCGGCGCCGACTGGCGCGGCGACCCGTCGTCCGCGCTGCTCGAGGTGCTCGATCCGGCGCAGAACCACTCGTTCCGCGATCACTACCTCGACGTCGAGCTCGACCTGTCGGACGTGTTCTTCATCGCGACCGCGAACGTGGCCGAGACGATTCCCGGCCCGCTGCTCGACCGGATGGAGGTCATCCGCTTCGACGGCTACACAACCGACGAGAAGACCGCGATCGCACGGGACTACCTGTGGCCGCGGCAGCGTGAGCGCAACGGGCTGAACGAGGACGAGGTCACTGTCGGCGACGACATCCTCGAGCTCGTGATCACGGAGTACTCGCGCGAGGCCGGCGTACGCCAGCTCGAGCGGGAGCTCGGCAAGATCCTCCGGAAGACGGCGACGAAGATCGCCGGAGGTGGAGTGGAGACTCCGGTCGTCGTCGACGTCGACGTCGTCCGCGATGCACTCGGCCGTCAGAAGGTCTTCCACGAGGCAGCCGAGCGCACGGCCGTGCCGGGTGTCGCAACCGGGCTGGCCGTGACCGGCACCGGCGGTGACGTGCTGTTCGTCGAGGCGACCTCGATGGACGGTGGCACGGAGCTCGTGCTCACCGGTCAGCTCGGTGACGTGATGAAGGAGTCGGCGCGCATCGCGCTCTCGTACGTCCGCTCGCACGCCGAAGAGCTCGGCATCGAGCAGAAGGCGTTCGAGAACCGCTCGTTCCACGTGCACGTGCCCGCAGGCGCGATCCCGAAGGATGGGCCGAGCGCAGGCATCACGATGGCGACCGCACTGGCGTCGCTGCTCGCGGAGCGGCCGGTGAAGCACACCGTCGGCATGACCGGCGAGGTGACGCTGCAGGGCCGCGTTCTCCCGATCGGGGGCCTGAAGCAGAAGGTGCTCGCCGCGCACGCGGCGGGGCTCACCGACGTGATCATTCCGGAGCGCAATCGCGCCGACCTCGACGACGTCCCGGCGGACGTGCGTGAGGCGATGCGGTTCCACCCGGTGATGACGCTCGGCGAGGTACTCGGTCTGGCGCTGGAGCCGAAGCCCCAGCCGAACCTCCAGATCGTCAGCTAGGCACATGCGCTGTCGCACCTGTCAGCCGCTGCCCGAGGAGATCGCCCGCGCGGCGGAGCTCCTCGGGCGGCGGTGGGTGCTCGCCATTCTCTGGGCGTCGTCCGAGGCGGGCGCCGTGCGCTTCAACGAGTTCAAGCAGGCGCTCGAGACGATTCCGCCACGGACGCTCGCCGCACGATTGTCGGAGCTCGAGGAGGCGGGCGTGCTCGAGCGGCGTGTCATCGACACCCGCCCTCCACGCGCCGAGTACCGGCTGACCGACACGGGCCGCCGCCTCGGCGCTCTCGTCGACGCGATGCGGGCCTACGCGGCCCACACCTAGATCGCCTGCCGCTACGCGGCGGGAGAGAGGGCCGCGATCTCCCGCTGTTGCGCGAGCCGGCCGAGTGCCTGGGTCTCGATCTGACGCACACGCTCCCGTGTGATGCCCATCTCCCGGCCGATCTGCTCGAGTGACTTGGGCTCCGTCTCCCCGAGCCCGTAACGCGTCACGATCACAAACTTCTCGCGCTCGGGCAGCGTCTCGATCGCCCGGTGGAGCGCGTCCTCGCCGAGCGCCACGACGACCTCCTCCTCGATGTCCGCGCCGTCCTGGGCGACGATGTCGCCGAACGAGGTATCGCTGTCGCCGACCGCGCGGTCGAGACTCGCGACGGTGCGTGCGGCGCCGCGTACCTCGCGCACGTGCTTCGCCTTGAGGCCCGTCTTCGTCGCGATCTCCTCGTCGGTCGGCGGGCGATCGAGCTGCACGAGGAGGTCACGCTCGGCACGGGCGATCTTCTGCTCGCGCTCGACGATGTGAACGGGGATCCTGATCGTGCGCGACTTGTTCGCGACGCCGCGTTGCACCGCCTGGCGAATCCACCAGGTCGCATAGGTCGAGAACTTGAAGCCGCGGCGCCAGTCGAACTTCTCCACTGCGCGAATGAGGCCGATGATCCCTTCCTGGATCAGGTCGAGCAGCGAGAGGCCGTGGCCCTGGTACTTCTTCGCGATCGACACGACGAGCCGGAGGTTGGAGTTCACCATCCGATCCTTCGCCTCCTTGTCGCCTTGCTCGATGCGCTTTGCAAGCTCCACCTCCTCCGCTGCGGTGAGCAGCGGGTAGCGGCCGGCCTCGTTGAGGAAGAGCTGGAGCGAGTCGCTCGTCATTGCGGCGACCTGTGGGTTCCCGTACGTCGTCTCCTCGACCTCGGGGAGACCGCAGTCGTCGGTGACGTCGATCCCCTTTTGCTCGAGCGTCTCGTAGAGGGTTGCGATCTCGTCGTCGGGGAGGTCGAGCTCCTGCAGGAGCGTCGTGAACGCGGACAGGTTGACGCAGCCCACCTCCTCGCCGTAGTTCATCAGCGCGCGTAGCTGGTCGTAGCTCATGCGCTTCTTCATCCCCGGAGAGCCGGGCTCCTAACCGGATTGCGGTGAAGAAACCGTGAAGATCCCTTGGCGGGTTCACCGCGCGGCCGGGCGGGGTAGACTCGCGACCATGGGCCATCACCCCGTCTGGGAGCTCGTGTTCTTCATGTTGATTCTCAAGATCCCGATCGTCTATCTCGGCATGGTCGTGGTCTACGCGATCCGGGCCAAGCCGACCCCTGAGGACGGCGTCGTCGTCACCGCGCAGCTCGGGCCGAGTGACTCGGGCTCCGGTTGGAGCCGGCGGCGTCCGCGCCGCCTCGTGCCTCGCCCGCACGGCGGGCCCTCGCGCACGTACGCGCGCTCCCAGCGCGCCGCCGTCGCTCGCACGGAGGCAAGCCGCCGATGACCGACATCGGCTACGAAGGCGGCGGGTCGCGGCCGTCGGAGACGGTCGCCGGCTTCCTTGCGGCGCTCGCGATCTTCTTCAGCCTCATCTCGCTCGCGTGGCACCCGCTGCGGTTGATCCTTCCGGCGATCCTCATCGCGTTGATCGCGGCGGCGATCGGCGGCCGGCATCGCCGCCTCGCATTCGCCGCGGTGATGATCTCCGCAGCCTGCTTCTTCTTCGGCCTGACGATTGCGGTCGTCACGAGCCGCGGCCTCTGGTAGAGCGCTCCACGCTGCTACAAAGGGGCTGAAATGGCTTCCCGACCCGAGGTGGACGGACTCAACGCGGGCTACGCGGCGCTCGTGCTCGAGCAATACCTCGACAATCCTTCGGCCGTCTCCGCCGAATGGCGCGCGCACTTCGAGAACAGCGATCCGGAAGAGCTGCTTGCGATCCAGCCGGGCCTCGCGCGGCTGCTCGAGCATTTCGAGTCGGAGGGCGGCAACGGGCACGTCGTCGCGGCTCCGCCGGCGCCCGTCGCCGTCGCCGCTCCCGCAGCAGCGTCGGTCGACGACGAGCTCCTGGGTGGCGTCGCCGCCGCCATGGCCCTCGTCAAGGCGTTCCGCATGCACGGGCATCTCGCCGCGCACCTCGACCCGCTCGGCTCCGAGCCCTCGGGCGACCCTGCGCTCGAGCCGGAGCGGCTGATCCCGAAGCTGACGCCCGAGCTCCAGGCGCGCATCCCCGCGTCGATGCTCCGCCTCTATGTCGAGGGCGAGACGCTCGCCGACGCGCTGCCGCGGCTGCGCGAGGTGTACTGCGGCACGATCGCCTACGAGATCGAGCACATCTCCGACCACGAGGAGCGAGTCTGGCTCCGGCAGGCGATCGAGTCCGGCCGCTACCGCCAGCCGCTCACCGACGAAGAGCGCGTCCGGCTGCTCGCGCGGCTGAGCCAGGTCGAGGGGATGGAGCAATATCTCCGCCGCGCGTTCCTCGGCCAGAAGCAGTTCTCGATCGAGGGCCTCGACGTGATGGTGCCGATGCTCGACGAGTCGATCGAATTGGCCGCCGAGGCGGGCGCGCACGAGGTCGTGATCGGCATGGCCCATCGCGGACGCCTCAACGTGCTCGCCCATGTCGTCGGCAGGCCGTACGACGTGATCCTGCGCGAGTTCGAAGGCGAGCGCACGATCGAGGCGGTCGTCGCGAGCGACGAAGGCGGGACCGGGGACGTGAAATACCACCTCGGCGCCGAGGGCACGCGGGCAACGCACGCGGGGGAGATCACGGTCACCCTGGCATCGAATCCGAGCCACCTCGAGGCCGTCGATCCGGTGGTCGAGGGTCGCGCGCGCGCCGAGCAGACCGATCGCTCCACGCGCGAGGGGTACCACGACCCGAGCGTCGCGCTTCCCGTCCTCATCCACGGCGACGCATCGTTCGCCGGCCAGGGCGAGGTTGCGGAGACTCTCAACCTGCAGGGCCTCTCCGGCTATTCGACCGGCGGCACGCTGCACGTGATCGGCAACAACCAGGTCGGCTTCACGACCGATCCCTCCGACGGGCGCTCGACGCGCTATTCGAGCGACCTCGCGAAGGGCTTCGACGTCCCGATCATCCATGTCAACGCCGACGACCCCGAAACGGCGATGTCGGCGATCCGGCTCGCGCTGGCCTACCGTCGCCGGTTCGGCCACGACGTCGTCGTCGACCTCGTCGGCTATCGCCGTCACGGCCACAACGAGCAGGACGAGGCGGCGTACACGCAGCCGTTGCTCGCCGCGGCGATCGCTGCACATCCGACCGTGCGCGAGCAGTACGCGGCGCGCCTGGTCGAGACGCGCGTCGTCACGCAGGAGCAGGCGGACGAGCTCTTCACCGACGTGCAGACGCAGCTGCGTGCGGCGCACGAGGCCTTGAAGGCGACGTTCACCGAGGCGCCGCCGCGGCCCGCGGCCGACGGACGCACTCCCGCGGGGACTGCGAGCTCCGTCGTCACCGCGGTGTCGGCCGACCGCCTGGAGTTGCTGAACGAAGAGTTGCTCCGTGTGCCCGAGTGGTTCACGCCACATCCGAAGCTCTGGAAGCAACTCGAGCGGCGCCGAACCGCGCTCGAGGAAGGCGGCATCGACTGGGGTCAGGCAGAGGCGCTTGCGTTCGCGTCGCTGCTCGTCGACGGCATCCCCGTCCGGATCACCGGGCAGGACACCGAGCGCGGGACGTTCTCGCACCGGCACGCCGTCCTGCACGACGTGAATACCGGCGCGACATTCACGCCGATGCAGCATCTCGACGAGGCCGCAGCGGCGTTCGAGATCCACAACTCGCCGTTGTCCGAGTACGCCTGCGTCGGCTTCGAGTACGGCTACTCCGCCGCCGCGCCGGAGGCACTCGTGCTGTGGGAGGCGCAGTTCGGCGACTTCGTGAACGGCGCTCAGATCATCATCGACCAGTTCATGTCGGCCGGCCTCTCGAAGTGGAGCGAGACCTCGCGCCTGACGCTGCTGCTGCCCCACGGGTACGAGGGGAACGGCCCCGAGCACTCGAGCGCGCGGCTCGAACGGTTCCTCCAGCTTGCCGCGCAGGAGAACATCCGCATCGCGAACTGCACGACCTCCGCGCAGTACTTCCATCTCGTGCGACGCCAAGCGCTCGACGCGACCGCGCGCCCTCTCGTCGTGATGACGCCGAAGGGCCTGCTGCGACTCAAGCAGGCGGGCTCGACGCTCGCGGATCTCTCGGAAGGCGACTTCCAGCCGTTGATCGACGACGCACAGGCCGATCGCGATCAGGTCACCCGTCTCGTGCTCTGCTCCGGGAAGATCTACTACGACATCGTCGGGCACGAGGATCGCGCGGCCGCGACACGCGTCGCCGTCGCGCGCCTCGAGCAGCTCTATCCGTTCCCGGTCGAGCAGGCCGCAGCGTTGCTGCGGGGCTACCCGAACCTGCGGGAGGTCGTCTGGGCGCAGGAAGAGCCGCAGAACATGGGCGCCTGGCGCGCGATCCGGCATCGGCTCGAGGAAGCGAAGCCGGACGGCGTTCCGCTCCTCTACGTCGGGCGCCCGTGGCGGGCGAGCCCGAGTGAGGGGTATCCGACGGCGCACCTGCGTGAGCAGGACCGGATCGTGCGCGCCGCCCTCGCTCCCTCGGCTCTCTCGGCCTAGCGCTCGTGCTGCCACGGCGGCTCGAACAGGGCGACCTCGTCGGCATCGTCTCGCCGTCGTCGCCGGTCGCCGCGGGCACCCCGCGCAGGTTCGAGCGCGGCGTCGCGGAGCTCGAGCGGCGCGGCTTTCGGGTGCGCGTCGGTGAGCACGCACGGTCGAAGACCGGGTGGACGGCCGGCACTCCGGTCGATCGTGTAGCCGACCTGCACGCGATGTTCGTCGATCCCGAGGTGCGCGCGATCGTGTGCACGATCGGCGGCTACAACGCGAATCAGCTCCTCGAGTTGCTCGACTACGACCTGATCGCAGCGAACCCGAAGCTCTTCGTCGGTTTCAGCGACATCACCGCGCTGCACGGCGCGATCCATGCGCGCACGGGCCTCGCGACGATGCTCGGCCCTGCGCTGCTCGGGCAGTTCGGCGAGTACGGCGGCGTGCACGACTACACGTGGGACGCGTTCGAGCGCGTCGCGATGCACGCGGCGCCCGCGGGCGTCTTTCGCCGGCCGGAGCATTGGTACCCGGAGCGGCTCTGGTGGGACACGCAGGATGACCGGCCGCGGTGGCCCGAGCCGGCGCCGCCGTGGCGCACGGTTCGCGACGGATCCGGCGAAGGACCGATCGTCGCCGGCAACGTCAACACGCTGCTGCTCCTGAACGGCACGCCCTGGTCGCCGTCGCTCGACGGGGCGCTGCTCTGTCTCGAGGACGACGAGGAGTACGGCAAGCCGTGGATGGTCGAGCGGCAGCTCTTCCAGCTGCGGCACCTCGGCGCCTTCGAGCGCGTGGCCGGTGTCGCGTACGGCCGAATCCATCCGGAGTCGGGGTTCGAGTCGGACGAGTGGATCGACGAGATCCTGTTGCGTGCGACCGCGGGTACGGAGATCCCGGTTGCCGCGGGCCTCGACTTCTCGCACACCGACCCGCTGCTCACGCTCCCGTGGGGCGTCCGTGCGCGCCTCGACACAGGCGACGAGGTGACGCTCGAGTTACTGGAAGCGGCGGTGGACTAGCGCGGGCGGCGCGTGGCGCGACGGAGCTCGAGCAGCTTCGCCGCCGCCTTCGGCCCGTGCTTGCGCGCGAGCGTCAGAGCCTGCTTGCGCTGCTTCGGTGGCAGCCGGCGCCACACGTCGTACAGCGTGATCGCGATTCCGACGGGGCCGGGGCGGAGCTTGCCGAGGCGAGGCATGACTCCATGTTAGTGGGAGTCGTCGCCTCCAGCGTCGCCGTGCCCGTGTTTATCGCCGGTGCCACCGATGAACGGCAGCTGCGGAGCGACGACCTGGGGCGCCTGCGGAGCGACGACCTGGGGCGCCTGTGGAGCCACGACTTGTGGCGGCGTCGGGGCCACGACCTGCGGCGGCGTCGGGCTGACGACCTGGACGGCCGCGAGTACCGTGGAGCTCTTGTCGTCTCCCTTGCTTCCGTTGTTCCCGTTGTTGCCGCCATGGTCGCCGCCGTGCTTGTCCTCGTTGCCCTGACCGTGATGCTGCTCCCCGTCGCCCTGGTGCTTGCCCTCGTTGGGCGCGACCGCCGGGGTCTGGGCGAGCCCGCGGTCGGTGGGAGCGGGGATGACAGGAGCGGGGGTCGCGACGGCGACGGGCGCCGCGGCGGGGGCGGGCGCAGGAGCGACCGGAGCGGGAGCAGGCTTGGTCGGGGTGGGCTTCGTGGAGCGCGGACGAATGGCAGCCGGCGTCGACGAGACGCCGGCAGCGACGTGCGCGGGCTGCACACGGGCCGGATGTGTCGCGGTCGCGGGCGCCTTGATGCGCGTGATCACGATCGTGCGCGCGGGCGGGCCGACGGCGAGTTGGCCGGGGTGCGTCGAGACGGCCGAATGCTGGGGCGGCGCCCATGGAGCAGCCTGCACGACGAGCGGGGAGCCGGGGGCCGACGGCAGCGCGGAGGCGCCGAACGCGGGCAGAGTCGGCTCGCTTGCGAGCAGATGGGCGAATGCCGCCGCGCCCGCCACCGCACCGGCGAGAAGGATCGCCGCGACTGCTCGTCCCATGCCACTCATGCTCTACTCCCCCGATGCCGACAACATCACTCGAACGAGTTATCGGCAGGTGCCGGTCCGACCTTGAGGATTGAGCCGAGATGAGGGGCGTCGGGGTGGGAAGCTTCAAGTTCAAGCTGGTGGTCTACTTTCTGCTGCTCTCGCTCTTGCCGATTGCAGCGGCCTTCTGGGGATTCGCTTCGGTCGCCGGGCAGAGCGCGACGCGGCGCGTCGACTCGCGGCTCCAGGCCGGGCTGCGCGCATCGCTTGCGGGCTACCAGGAAAAGGTGGACGCCGCGCAGGCGAGTGCCGCGAGGCTCGCGCGCAACCGCGCGTTCCAGGTCGAGCTTCAGCGCCGGGATGTCGCAGCGCTGACAGCGGCGTTGGGCAAGGCGGCCAACGTGTACGTCGTCGCATCAGGGCACGCACTGCACGTGGGGCGGCGCCCCGGCTTGGCGGCGCAGCGTCAGGTGGCCGTCTTCACGCCGACCGGCCTCGCGGGAACCGTCACAGCGTTCGTCCCGTTCGACGCTGCACTCGTGAAGTCCGTCCGTGCGCGATCGAGCCTTGCAGGTGTCGACGCGCTCGTGCTCGTGCACGGCTCGCGCATCGTCGCCTCGTCGCCCAACGTGGCCGGCCGGCTGCCGCTCGGCGTCGGGCAGACGCAGACGGTGACCGTGTCCGGCACGCGCTACCGGGCGCTCGTCGGGCCGCCGGTCGGGGAGATTTCCGGCGTTCGCTTCGCCGTCCTCAGCCCGCAGTCGCTGATCGACTCCGCCAACGCGAGCTCGCGCAACCGCCTGCTCCTGGGACTGCTCGCGTCGCTCGCGCTCGTCTCGCTCGTCGCCTTCTTCGAGGGGCGCTCGATCGTGCGCACCCTGCGCGGCCTCGGCGAGGCGGCCCACGCCATCGCACGCGGCAGGCTGTCGGAGCGCGTGCCGGTGCGCGGCAAGGACGAGTTCGCGCTGCTCGGCGTCGCCTTCAACGACATGGCGAACCAGCTCCAGGCGCGGCTCGACGATCTCGAGGACGAGCGCGGCCGCCTGCGCGACGCGATCACGCGCTTCGGCGAGGCGCTCTCGGCGTCGCACGATGTCGAGCAGTTGCTGCGGGTCATCGTGGAGGCGGCGGTCGAGGCGACGGGAGCGACCAGCGCGAGCCTCGCGGCCGGCAGCGACGAAGTCGTCGTAAACGGCGACCCGACCGCGACAGGAGAGCGTCTCGAGCTTCCGATCACCGCCGGCCACGAGACGTTCGGAACGCTCACGCTGGTCGGCGCCCACTTCACCGCGGAGCAGCGGATGACCGCTTCGTCGCTCGCGTCGCATGCAGCCATCGCGCTCGAGAACGCGCGGCTCCATCGCATCGTCGAGCGCCAGGCGCTGGTCGACGGGCTGACCGGCATCGCGAACCGCCGCCAGTGCGAGGAAGCGCTCATCTCCGAGATCGCGCGCGCCGACCGCCTCGCGACTCCGCTCACCCTCGTGCTCGCCGACCTCGACGACTTCAAGGCGATCAACGACGTCCATGGCCACGCGACCGGCGACGACGTGCTGCGCGAGTTCGCCTCCGTCCTCCGCGCGACCGTCCGCGACTCCGACCTGGCCGGGAGATGGGGCGGGGAGGAGTTCCTGCTCCTGCTCCCCGGTGCCGACGGAGTGGGCGGAGCCCAGCTGGCCGATCGCGTCCGCGCGTCGCTCAGCGAGCGGTCGTTCGCCGGTCACGCCGGAGTGGTGGTCTCGGTCACGTGCAGCTTCGGCGTGGCCCAGCACACCCCCGGCCTGAACGAGCGTGAGCTCTTCGCCGCGGCCGACCGGGCGCTCTACCGGGCCAAGCGGGAGGGCAAGAACCGGGTGGAGATGGACACACCCGTCCGGAGCTTTTAGTAGTCTCGAACCGGAATCCGGACTGAAACCCGGACCAAAGCGGGCTACAATGCCCCCCGGAGGAGAGAGAAATTGGCACGTCCCCGATCGGGAGGAAGGCTATGCCGGTAGAGACACCGTCGTTGTTCGCCGAGGTGATCAAGGATCACCTTGCGTTGAAGGAGCAGAACTCCACGCTCGACCGGCACATGCCGATCGACCGCTACAAGAACGAAGACCCGTTCCAGAACCACCCGCTGTTCAAGACCGAGGAGCAGGCGCGCCTCGAGGAGACGATGGACGGCGTGCCGGCCTTCGCCGCCGCCCCGGCCGCCGACACGAGCTTGCCCTGGCCCGGCGAGGAGACCGCGGAGAACGCGGCACCTCCCGCGGCTGAGATCGAGGACTCAGGCTTCTGGGCCGTCGACCGCGCCCGGGACTTCGACTGGGGCGACTAGTAGGTCCGCGGCGGCGCTGACCCGCCGTCGCACACGGACCGTCTTTTTCGGGCGGCGGCCATCCGGTCGCCGCCCTTTTTGTTTTCCGGATGTACGGGTTCCGGCGGGAGCCCCGCGAGCTCACAGCACCGCCGCGACCTTGCGGAGGTCGTCGACGAAACGGGCGAACTCCTGGCGCCGCGCGTCGCCGTCCCGCTGGCGCAGGATCGCGCTCGGGTGGATCGTCGCCGTCACGAGCTCGGCGAGATCGGAGTCGATCCATTCGCCCCGCTGCTTCGTGACGCGGAACTGCTTGCCGAGGAGCGCCTGGCCGGCGACCGCGCCGAGGCAGACGAGCACCCGCGGACGCACGACCGCGAGCTCGGCCTCGAGCCAGGGCCTGCAGGCCATCGTCTCCGACCACGTCGGCTTCTGATGGATCCGCCGCTTGCCACGCCCCACCCATTTGAAGTGCTTCACGGCGTTCGTCACGTAGGTCGTGTCGCGGTCGATGCCGGCCTCCGCGAGTGCCTCGTCGAGCAGTCGGCCCGCGGGCCCGACGAAGGGACGCCCCTCGATGTCCTCCCGGTCGCCGGGCTGCTCCCCGACGAGCATCACCTCGGCGTTCGGGCTCCCCTCGCCGAAGACCGTCTGGGTCCCTGTCTCCCACAGCGGGCAGGCTCTGCAGTGCGCCGCGGCCTCGCGCAGGCGCGACAGCGTCGGGCGCTCGGGGACGAGCGGGGCGGCTGATGCAGCCATCTTCCGGCCCTTACCCACGCGCGGATCCGTCAACTCGTACCTCCGCTGGGGGATGGGAATCCGCATGAAATATGGCGATGCTTGACGTATTCGCTTCGATTCCGAGGAGCACGACCTGCGGCAAGTGGCAACCCATACGAAGGGGCACGCGTGGTAGCGCGCCCTGAGTCGACCCTCCGGCTGCTGCCGGGGCAGTTCGACGTGCCCACGGACGCAGTGGTCGAGTCGTATCGGCGGCTCGCCGACGTCTTCCACGAGGTGCTCGCCGAGCAGAGCCTCGACGCGCTGCTCGTACGCATCGCCGACACGCTCGCGGATCTGATCCCGCACGACACCCTCACCATCTACGAGGCCGACGAGGCGCAGGGCCTGCTCGTCCCGATGCTCGTCCGCGACGAGTACGCCGACGAGATCATGAGGACGCGCATCGGCTTCGACGAGGGCGTGACGGGCTGGGCGGCCCGCAATCGCGAGGCCGTGCTCGTCAACCAGGCGCACCTGGATCCGCGCGTCGGCGTCGTGCCGGGGACCCCGGTCGACCCCGAGGCGCTGATCTCGATCCCGCTCATCGCCCGCGCCCAGATCAAGGGCGTGCTCAACATCTATCGCGTCGGCGAGCACGCCGTGTTCAGCGACGAGGATCTCGAGCTCGCGACGCGGTTCGGAGACGCCGCCGCGCTCGCGCTCGACAACGCGCAGATTCGCGCGCGACTCGAGCATCAGGCGCAGACAGACTCGCTCACCGGGCTCTTCAACCACCGCGCGTTCCACGAGCGGCTGCTGACCGCGCTGCAGGAAGCGAGCCGGACGCACAGTCCGATCGCCGTTCTCATGCTCGACCTCGACAACTTCAAGCGGGTCAACGACGTGCACGGGCACGGCGTGGGGGACGAAGTGCTGCAGCTGCTCGCCGAGATGCTGCGCTCGTGCGTCCGACCGGAAGACGTCGTCTGCCGCCTTGGCGGCGAGGAGTTCGGCGTCATCATGAGCGCGTGCGACGGCGCCGACGCGGTTCGTGTCGCGGAGCGCATCGTCTCGCACGCCGGGGAGCTGGACATTCCCGCGGTCGGCTCCGTCACCGTGTCTGTCGGTCTTGCGCGCGGCCCCGAGCACGCGATGAACCCGCGAGAGCTCGCCGCCTGCGCCGAGGCGGCCATGATGACCGCAAAGGCGCAGGGCAAGAACCGCATCGTTCTCTACGCCGACGAGGCGACGGAGCGCCCGAACGAGCCGGCGAAGGTACGCGACGTGCGCTCGATCGCGCACCTGAAGATGCTGCAGAGCCTGAGCGGAAAGCTCAACCGGCTGAACGACGTGCGCCAGATCGGCGACGAGATCGCAGACGAGCTCCGCTCGCTGATCGATTACCACAACTGCCGTGTGTCGGTGGTCGACGGCGACGACATCGTCCCCGTCGCGTTCCGTGGCGAGCTTGCCGCCGAGACGTCTGCCCTGCCGCTCGAGCTGCTACGCGCAAAGGTGGGCGTCGGCATCACCGGCCGCTGTGCGCAGACCGGCGAGTCGCTCCTGATCGGCGACGCAGCGAACTGCGAGTTCGGCAGCCTCATTCCCGGGACGCCCATGATCGAGGAGTCGTTGCTCGCGGTTCCGCTGCGCTACGGCTCGCGCGTCGTCGGCGTCATCGTCGTGTCGAAGCTCGGGCTCGACCAGTTCGACGAGGACGACGTGCGCCTCCTCGAGGTGCTCGGCGGGCACGCCGCGGTTGCAGTCGAGAACGCGAGTCTCTACGAGTCGGCGCGACGCGAGGCGGAGAGTGCGACCTCGCTGCTGGAGTTCGGCCGGGAGCTCGCCACCGCGGCAAGCCTCGACGACATCCTCGAGCGGGTCGTGAAGTTGAGCGCGGACCTGCTCGGTTCGCCTCGCACCTCGATCTGGCTCGAGAACTCCGAGGGTCAGCTCGCACCGCGCAAGCTGCACGGCTACACACCCGACGACCGCGCGCGTGTCGAGCTGCGCCGCTTCGACGTCTCCGACGCGCGCCAAAGGCTCGAGGCAGGGCCCGAGCCCTTCGTGCTCGGACCGGCGCAGATATCGCGCATCACCACCGACCGGCTCGACGTCGACGTGTCGTACGCCATCGCTCCGATCGAGGTCGGCGAGGGCGTCGGCTATATCGTCGCGGTGCTGCCCACCGAGGAGTTCAGCGAGCGAGAGCTGCGACTGCTCGGCGGGCTCGCGCACCAGGCCAAGCTCGCGCTCGCGAACGCGAGCAACTACGAAGGGCTCGAGCAGGCCTTCGTCTCGACCGTGGAGGCGCTCGCAAACGCGCTCGAGGCCAATGACGAGTACACGTCGCGGCACGCACGCTGGATCACCGATCTGTCGTTGCGTGTCGGCGGAGAGCTCGGCCTCGGCGAGGGCGCCTTGAAGCACCTGGAGCTCGCCGCGCTCCTCCACGACATCGGCAAGATCGGCATCCCGAGCGACATCCTCGCGAAGCCGGGTCGGCTGACTGCCGAGGAGCGGCGCGTGATCGAGACGCACCCCGCGCTCGGAGAAGGGATCATCGCGCCGATCGACCGGCTCCAAGCCGTGAGGCCGATCGTGCGCCACTGCCACGAGCGCTGGGACGGTGGCGGCTATCCCGACGGTCTCGCCGGCGACGCCATCCCGCTCGAGTCGCGCATCATCTTCGTCTGCGACGCGTACCACGCGATGACGACCGATCGCCCATACCGGAAGCAGCTCAGCCACAGCGAAGCCGTGCGTCGCCTCCGGGACGGTGCAGGCTCGCAGTTCGATGCGCGCGTCGTCGAGATCTGCCTCGGTTTGCTCAGCCTCTAACTCGCGGCCGAGCGCACGCCGGCGCCGCCCGTGAGGTCGTGCGCAAGCCGGCGAAACGGTCCGTCCGCGGCGAGCAGCTCGCTCTCGGTTCCGCGCTGCACGATGCGTCCTTGCTCGACGACGACGATCTCGTCGGCTCGTCGGACGGTCGACAGGCGATGCGCGATGATGATCGAGGTGCGCCCACGCAGCAGGCGGTCGAGCGCCTGCTCGATCAGCACCTCGGTCGGCCGGTCGATGTTCGAGGTCGCCTCGTCGAGGATGAGGATGCGCGGATCCGCAAGCAGGGCCCGCGCGATCGAGATCAGCTGACGCTCGCCGGCCGAGAGGCCGGAGCCGCCCTCCCGCACGGCGTGCTCGAGGCCGCCGCTCACCCGTGCTGCAACACGGTCGACGCCGACGGCGGCTGCGGCAGCCTCGACCTCGGCGTCAGTCGCGTCGGGCTTGCCGAAGCGGATGTTCGAGGCGATGGTTCCGCTGAAGAGGAACGGGTCCTGTAGGACGACGCCGAGCTGGCGCCGATACGAGCGCAGTGAGACCTCGCGCAGGTCGACGCCGTCTACACGTACGGCGCCCGAGTCGGGGTCGTAGAAGCGGCCGACGAGCCGGGCGAGCGTCGACTTCCCACCGCCGGACTCCCCGACGAGCGCGAGACAACCGCCTACCGGCACGGTGATGTCGATCCCGTGCAGCACGGGCTCTTTGCCGTACGAGAACACGACCTTGTCGATCTCGAGGTCCCCTTCGATGCGCGGGAGAACGCGTGCGTTCTCGGGCTCGCGAATGTCGGGCTCCTCGTCGAGAACCGTCGCGATCTTCACCATCGCCGCCGCGCCCGACTGCAGCTGGCCGTAGACGTCGGAGAGCTCCTGCAGCGGCTGGAACACGAGCTGCAGCAGGTAGAGCGCGGTGATCAGCGTTCCGATCGTGATCGAGTGGTGCGCGAGCAGCGTCGAGCCCGCGTACAGCACGGCGCCTGTCGCGACGACGCCGAGGAACTCGATCGACGGGAAGAAGATCGAGAAGATCTTCTGCGTGTAGACGTTCTGCTCGCGGTTCGCCGCGTTCAGCTCGTCGAACTGCTCCTGTAGGCGGCGCTCGCGGTTGAAGGCCTGCACGACGGCCATCCCCGAGACGGATTCGGCGATCTGCGCGGTCACCGACGCGATGCGGTTGCGCGTCTCGACGAGCGCCACGTGTGACGTGCGCTGGAACCACCGGGTGAGGACGAGCGCGGGCGGGATGATCGCGAGGACGACGAGACCCAAGCGCCAGTCGGCGATCAGCAGCGCGATGACCGCCGCCGGCAGCAGCACCAGGTTCGCGACGAGCGTCGGCATCCCCTGCGACAGGACGTCCGAGACGGCGTCGACGTCGCTCGTCAAGCGCGCGATGATCCAGCCCGCCTTTTGCTGCGAGAAGTAGCGGAGCGAAAGCCCTGTGAGATGGTCGAAGAGATCGCGCCGCAGCCCGAGCACCATCCGCTGGCCGATGCCTGCGAGACCGCGGATCAGCACGGCCTGGAATACCCACCCCACGGCGGCGACGACGAGGTAGATCGAGACGATCACCGTGAGGCGGTGCTCGTTGCCCGCGCGGATGCCCTTGTCGATCGCGTCGCGCACGAGCAGCCAGCCGCCGGTCTGGCACGCCGCGTTTCCGGCTGCGACGAGGACGAGCAGGAACGCGAGCAGCCGATGGCCTTCGAGGTAGCGCCAGAGCCGGTTCATGCTGCGACCACCTCGTCGCCGAACAGCTCGGCGAAGGCGCCGCCTGCGCGGAGCAGGTCGTGTGGCGTGCCCGACTCGACGATTCGGCCGTCGACCAGCACGACGGCACGGTCGGCGAGCTCCACGGTCGAGAGCCGCTGCGTCGCCACGAGCACCGTGCGCCCCTGCAGCGCCGGCCGGAGGCGCTTCACGAGCCGCCGTTCCGTGAGCGTGTCGACGGCGGAGAGCGGATCGTCGAGCACGACGACCCGCGCCTTCGTGACGAGGGCGCGTGCGAGCGCGACGCGCTGACGCTGCCCGCCCGAGAGATTGATGCCGCGCTCTCCGATCAGCGTGTCGTAGCCGTCCGGCAATCCATCCGCGAACGCGTCGACGCCAGCGGCCTCGCAGGCGGCGAGGACCTCGTCCCAGTCGGCGTCCTCGCGGCCTGCCATGAGGTTCTCACGCAGAGGCACCGAGAAGAGCACGGGCCGTTGCGTGACGAGTGCGACCGACGCGCGCAGCTCGGCGATCGGCACGTCGCGCGTGTCGACACCGCCGACGAGCACGCGCCCGTCCGTCGGGTCGTAGAAGCGCGGGAGGAGGTTGAGCAGCGACGTCTTCCCGGATCCGGTCGGTCCGCAGATGGCGACGATCTCGCCCGGCTCGACGGCGAGGTCGAGATCGTGCAGCACGTCCACCTCGCCGCCGTACGCGAATTGCACGGCCTCGAAGCGCACTCCGAGTGGGCCTGCGGGCAGCGGCCTCGGGTCGACCGGTTCCGGGAGCGGCTTGATCCCTTCGAGCCACGCGAAGCTGCGGCCGGCCGACGCGAGCGCCCGCTGGCCGAGATTCGTGATCCACCCGAGCGCCTCGAGAGGCCACACGAGCTGGAGCAGCAGCGTCTCGAAGAGCACGAACTCGCCGATCGTGAGCGAGCCCGAGATCACCTGGCGGCCGCCGAAGAAGACGACGGCGGCGATGGACAGCGACGGGAGGTAGTAGAGGCCGGGCAGATGCCTCGCTTCGACCCCAGCCTGCCGCAGCACGGTCTCGCGCACCGCCTGCGCCTTGTCGCCGAAGCGCGAGCGGACCTCGGCTTCGCGGCCGAAGGCCTGCACCATCTCGATGCCCACGACCGCCTCGTCGGCGGCCTCCGTCACGTCGCCCTTGCGCTCTTGCACCTGTCGCGAGAGCGGCGACACGCGTCGGGCGAACCGCAATGCGAGCACCGTGATCGGCGGCATCGCGACCGCCGTGTACAGGGCGAGGCGCGGGTTGACGATCACGAGCACGATGCCCGCGGCGACGATCATCATCAGGCTCTGGATCCCCTGAATGAGCCCCCAGCCGATGAAGTAGCGGATCGGGTAGAGGTCGTTCGTCGCGCGCGAGAGCACCTGGCCCGTGGCGTGCCGGTCGTAGAACGCGCGGGGATAGCGCAGGTAGGCCTGATAGAGGAGCTCGCGCATGCGCGCCTCGATCCGGATCCCGATGCGCGCGGTCGCGAAGCGCCGCGAGAAATTGACCGCAAACCGGAGCAGGGCGAGCGCGACGATCGCAGCGATGTACGGCCAGAGCGGGTGTTTGTGCCCGACGATCGCGTCGTCGATCGCGCGCTGCGTGAGCAGCGGGATCGCGATCGAGATCAGCGTGTAGGTGAGTGCGAACAGGCAGCCGAGGACGCCGAGCCGCCATTCCGCGCGCCAGAGGCGGAGCAGCCTGCGGAATGTCGGCAGCAGGCCGAGGTCGGGCGGATCGACGGGATTCGCGAATTCGGGCATGGCAAGGCGACGCCGCCCGTCATGCCTTCTCTCCCGGGGCCGTTGACAAGCGGCGCCTTCGACGATAGCAAGCGTGTCAGCGCGGCAAAAAGGAACGCAACTAGCCGCGCGAGCGCGTACGCGCGAGCGCTGCGAGACCCTCGCTGAAGCTCGGTGGAGCCAACGGTTGCGCGAACGACTCGCGCGCCTCGGCTACCTCGCGGCGGCGCAGCCCGCGCTCCCGCTCGAGCAGCGCGTTCCGCTCGGCGTCGAGCCCCTGGCGTACCAGTGCGAGGTCGCGCTCCTTGGCATCGAGTGCCGACTCGCGTTGCGTGAGCGTCCGCTCGCGCTCCTCGACGGCGACGAGCTTCGTCGCGGCGTCGCGTTCGGCCGAGCCGGTCTGCCGCGCGCCGTGCTCGGCGGCGGTGTCGAGAGCGGCCGCCTGGGCTTCGACCTCCGCAACGCGCGCCTCGAGCTTCTGTCGCTCCGCCTCGATCTCCATGCGTGCAGCGGCCAGCGCCTTCTCGCGCTCGTGCACGGCGCGGTCGCGCTCCTCGAGCCGTTCGCGCTCGGCCGTGGTGAGCTCGCGTTCGGCGTCGGTCGCCGCGAGCTTCGCCTCGGCCGCCTTCAGCTGCGCGGCGAGCTCGCGCTCGCGCTCCGCGAACCGTGCAGCCTCCGTCTCGAGCTCGGCGGCTTTCGCCTCGACGGCGCGCTCGCGCTCGTCGAGTGCTTGCGCGCGTTCGTGCGTGGCACGCTCGCGTGCCGCAAGCGCGTCGCCGTCGCCGGCCTCGCCATGGTCGCGATGCTTCGAGCGCAGGTCGTCGAGCCGCCCCCGGATGCTCGGCCGCCCGCTCTCGAGACGCCGCTTCAGCTCGTCGAGCTCGCGCTCGCGCGCCGCAACAGCCTCGGCGCGCTCCCGCAGCGACTGCTTCAGTCGCTCCACCTCGATGTCCGCGCCCGTCTCCGCGGCCTGCCGCCGTTCCGCGAGCTCGCGGGCAAGCCGCAGCAGCTCGACACGGTCGAGATCGGTGCCCGTGTCGTCGCCTGCGTCGGGTCGCCCCGGCGTCTGCGGCGTCCATGTGTCGAAGCCCTCTTCCCAGCTGTCCATCGGTCTCCACAGTCTGCATGACCCGCTCGGGGGATGGAGGAGAGGGACGCCGGCTCCGATCCTCGCAACGTGAACCGCAAGGTCCTCTGGATGTGCATGGCCGTCGGCTCGACGGTTGGCGGCTACCTCCCGACCCTCGTCGGCCAGGGCTCGTTCTCGCTCGCGTCGTTCGTCGGCTCTGGGCTCGGCGCCGTCGCGGGCGTGTTCGCCGCCGCGCGGATCGACGCCGACTTCTAGTCGCGCCGCGGCTGCGATGGGAGCACGAGCATGAAGCGCGCGCCGTGCGGCAGTGCGTCTTCGTAGAGCAGGTCTCCGCCGTGGGCACGCGCATACGAGCGCGCGATGGCGAGCCCGAGACCCGTCCCGGGCGCGGCCGCCGGCGAGCCCTGGCCGCGCGAGAAGCGTTCGAAGAGGTCCGGCACGAACTCCACCGCGACGCCGAGGCCGCGATCCTCGACCGACAGGCGGAAGTGACGGTCGCTCTGCTCCGCGCGCACGATGACGGGCGGCGTCCCGTAGCGGAATGCGTTCGTGACGAGGTTCGACACGATGCGCTCGAGCGCGTTGCGGTCGGCCACCGCGATCGTGTCGTCGTCGATCACGATGTCGACCGCAGCGGGATCGGCTGCGACTGCCACGACGATCTCTTCGATCTGGTCGCGTATGCGGATCGGCTCCGGGGCGATGTCGATCGCCTCGGCGTCGAGGCGAGAGAGGTCGAGTAGTTGCTCGATGAGAGCCGCCATGCGGTTCGTCTGCTGGAGCAACGCGTCCCGCACCTGCGTGCGCTGCTCCTCGTCGAGGCGATCCGAGAGATGGTGCAGCGTCGTGACGAAGCCGTGAATCGTCGTCATCGGCGTACGCAGCTCGTGTGCTGCGAGCGCGACGAAGTTCGACTTCACCTCGTTCGCGCGTTCGAGAGCGATGCGCGCTTGGTGCTCGGCCTGGAAGAGGTTGACGTGGTCGAGCGCGAGCCCCGTGAGCGCTCCGAGCGTGCGCAGGAGCGCGAGCTCTTCGTCGCCGAAGAACGGCGCATACGGCGACGTCCATACGAAGAGGCTGCCGCCGGGGACATCGAGGTCGACGATCTCGGCATCGGGCCACAGTCGCGGCACCTCTCGCCCGAGCTCGAGGCTCGCCCATTCGTCCCCCGGCACGTTCCAGGCAGCGACCAGCTTGCCCTCGGCGTTTCGGATCGCGATCGCGCGGGCGCCGACGATCGCGGCCGCAGGCTCGAGGACGCGCGACGCGACCTCCTCCTGTGACTGGGCGAAGGAAAAGAGGCTCGTGATGGCCGCCTGCAATCGAGCCGTCTCGGGACCGCGCCACCACAGGCGAATGAGCGGAGGCGGCGCGAAGCCCAGCAGGAACGCGGCAGCGCTCAGGGAGCCGAGCACGCCGGAGGCCAGTGAGACCGCCGAGTCACGATCGGATGTGAAGATCGCGAACAGGAGGGCGACGACCAGTCCGGCCGAGGCCAATGCGAGGAGGTGCATACGGCGGCGTGCGACGGTGGGCTGCGCGGTCCCTGCACGCCACAGCCGGCGCGCGGACACGATCGAGAGCACCGCCCAGTGGATCATGAAGGCGGCGATGTAGACGATCAGGAACGTGGGTCGCGGCTCGCCGGGCTCGGGCAGCCTCGGTAGCGCGAACGTCCAGAGGACGAGGATGGCGGTCAGCGAGAAGAGCGCGTTCGCGAGTCGCTTGCCGGCCGGCCTGAAGGCGGTGGTGAAGCGGAAGAGCAGGTAGGGGAAGAGCACGAGCAGTGCAATCGCGATCCGTCCGAACGCCCGTTCCGGAAGGTTCCCCGGGTGGTTCGGGATGAGGCCGAGGAGGACGATCAGCCCGAGTGAGCTGAAGGTCGCCGCGGCCCACATCGAGGCCGCATTGCGCCGGTGCCGCCAGTACGCGAGCGCGATGAATCCCAGCGCCGCATAGGCGATGAGATTGACGGTGCGAAAGACCAGTACCGCGCCGTGCATGCCGCATTCCCCCGAACTCTGTTGCCGGACTCGCTTCCTGCCGGGCGCCCCCTACGAGGCCCGGCCGCTCAACGTTCTGAGGCAGGCGCCGATTACCTGCGCTGGAACCGTGTGACGACGACCCGAGGAGCACCGCCATGAGGACCACCAATCGGCAACGGACGACCAGAGCATGAGCGGCCAGCTCGTCATCTTCGCGCTGGAGTCGGAGCAGTACGCGCTCCCGATCACCGAGGTCCAGGAGATCATTCGCTACACCGAGCCTCGTGCCGTCTCGTCGGATGCCCCGTGGGTGCGTGGCGTGATCAGCCTGCGCGGCAAGATCGTGCCCGTGTGCGACCTTGCGGATCGCCTCGGTCTCAGCGGAGAGCGCGCGGACACGGCCAAGATCGTCATCGTCGAGACCGCCTCCGGCACCGCCGGCGTGATCGTCGACGAGGTGCTCGAGGTCCTGACCGTCGACGACGCGCAGATCGAGAAGCTGCCGACGGCCGGCGCTGCGTTCATCGAGGCGATCGCCAAGATCGACGACCGCCTGGTCGTGCTGCTCAATTCCGACGGAATCTTCGCCGGTCTCGAGCTCGACCTCGCGGCCTGAGCAGCGCGGTCGAGCCCGAGACGCTCGGTTACGCGCGCAGCTGCGGTACGACTCGACTGCCGAGGAGCCGCACGCCGTCGTGCTCGTCGAGGCCGTGTGGCCCGCCGAACTCGACGCGCGTTCCGCCTGCGTCGAAGATCGCGGCTGCCTGCGCGGCGATCTCGTCCGCCGTCCCGGAGAAGGCGAAGCGGTCGAGCAGCTCGTCGCCGATCTGACGGCCGGCAGCCTTCGCGTCGCCTTCGACGAGCAGGGTGTGGATCCGCTCGATCAACTCCGGCTCGAGCTCGAGTGTCGGATCCAGCGGGGCGACGACGTCGATGTACATCGCCACCCGAGCTCGGGCGTGGGCCCGCGCCTCGTGGCTGTCGTCGCCGACGACGGTGACCGCTCCGGCGACGAGGCTCACGGAGCCGCGCTCGCGGCCTGCGGCGTCTTCCGCACGGTCGAGTCGTTCGCGCACGAGGCGGACGAGGTCCGGGTTGGCGGTGCCGCCGAGCTTCAGCTCGTGCGCCTCCGCTCCGGCGAGCTCGGTCAGCCGCGGCGACCAGGTGCCGATCAACAGCGGGACGGCCGGGCGCTCGACGGGATAGGCGAGCCGGGTCCCGGAGGCGAGTCGGAAGACCTCGCCTTCGAAGCCGTCGGTGTCGCCTGCGAGCAGCTTCGAGATCACGATCCAGGCCTCGCGGACGGTCGCGGCCGGCCGGCGCTGCTCGACACCGAGATCACCCAGCCACGCGCCGGCCGCGAGACCGAGGAACGCGCGGCCGTGTGACGCCGTGTCGAGCGCCGCGATCTGGCCCGCGATCTCGACGGGGTGGACCGTGTAGGGATTGAGACAGGCTGGCCCGACCCGCACGCGGCTCGTGGCCGCGGCGATCTCGAGCAGGGCCGGCAGCGCGGGTTGGTACCAGAGGTCGTTGAACGTCGTGACGACGTCGAAACCGGACTCCTCCGCCGTGCGGGCGAGTGCGGCGTACGCCCCCGGCCGCTTGTCCGTCTGCAGGCCGAGCCCGAGCTCGCGCGGGCTCACGTCAGCTCGGACGTGGGGATCGCGCGGCGTCCGATCCGTTCGATGCGCATGACCACGCGCTCCTCGGGATCGGGGCAGCACACGAGCGAGTCCTGCTCGAGCCAGTCGCCGGCAGGCAGGCGCCGTTGCTTCGCGGGGAGGAGCGGCAGGACCGCCTGCAGCGCATACAGGCAGAAGTGCTTGCCTTCCGGGATGCGCAGCCGACTCGACTCCGTCAGCTCGAAGTAGTCGCCGACGGCGAGGCCGCAGACAGAGCGACCCTCGATTCGCTCGACGGTGACGCGCAGGTCGTAGAGCTCGGTCGTGTCGCCGCTCACAGGCTCTCGCCGGCCGCGTGGTTTCGCCGGACCACCTCGAAGGTCTTCTCGAGCTCGGCCGTCGGCGTGAACTCGAGCGCGTCGCTGTCCTCCTCGAAGATCACCTTGTGCCCGGGGGCCACGTAGTACGCCTGTCCGGCGACGATCGTCTCCTGCCGGTCGCCGTAGTCGATCACGATCCGGCCCGTGAACAGGTACCCCCAGTGCGGGGCCTGACAGCGATCGTCGGGGAGCCCTTTCACGAGCGAGGAGGCGTCCTGGCCCGCCTTCGCGGACTCGAACGCGACCGTTATCCCACCCCAGTCGGCGATGCGGGTCGAATAACCGGGAACGATCTCCTGCAGCGGCAGCTCGTCGCGGCTTGCGCTCGGCATGGCTCTCTCTACTTTCTCTCGTTGGGGTCGGCGACGACGGCGTCGAGCTCGACCTCGACGAGCACGCCGTCCGGGATGAAGCCTTCGACGTAGTGCGTCGTGTTCGCGGGGTCGATGCCCGCGAACGTCTCGGCGTGTGCGCGAATCGCCTCACGCCAGTCGGCGTCGCGCGTCAGGAGCAGCCGGCTGCGGATCACGTCTGCGGGCTCGCCGCCGAGCTCCGAGACCGCTGCGAGCGCGCGCTGCAGCGATTCGGCGGTCTGCGCGTACGTATCGCCGGGCGCAAGAGCTCTGCCGTCGTCGCCGGTCGCCGCAGTCGCGCTCGTCGCGATGAACGCGCCCACGCGGACTGCGCGCGAGTACGCAGCCATCTGCTCGAAGGGACTGCCGCTGCGAGAGTGTGTGCGGACCGGCATCGTCACATCGTCGGCGGTGTGTCGACGCAGACCAGGCGGAGCGGCTTCTTCGCGCTTCCGTTCGAGAACAGGTGGGGACGCTCGGCCGGGTAGTACGCCGCGTCGCCGGGACCGAGCCGCCGGGGCTCGGCGCCCTCCAGCTCGAGGAGCAGCTCGCCCTCGAGGACGAGCAGCCACTCCTCGCCCGCGTGCCGTCCATGCTCCGCGAGCCGGGCGCCCGGCTCGAACTCGACGAGCATCGGCATCATCTGGTGCCGCGTGTCGGAAGTGAGGAGAAAGACGTCGATGCCCTCCGCCGGCGAGTGCAACAGCTTCCGGTCGTCGGGGCCGACCACCTCCGGATAGCCGCTCGCTGCGTGACCGGGCACGAGATCGGTGATCGAGATCCCGTAGAACTCGATCAACCGCACCAGGCGGCCGATCGTGATGTCGCTCTTCTCCTTCTCCACGAGCGAGAGGAACGAGGCGGAGATGCCGGTCGCCTCTGCAACGTCGGCGAGCGAGAGCTGCCGGGCCTTCCGCACCTCGCGGAGGGTGACGCCGACGGCGGCGTGGGCTGTGCTCTTTTCGGCGGGACCGATCGTCATGTGCACATTCTTGACACCGCTATTCCCAACAGTAAAGTGGAGCGCGTGCAGCATAGTGCATGCTTCGGACAGAACCTTACGTGAGCGCCGCGCGCGACGTCGTGGTCGTCGGCGCCGGTGTGACGGGCCTCTCGATCGCGCTCGAGCTCGCCGAAGCAGGCCTCGCGCCGCTCGTACTCGAACGAACGGGTGTCGCGGCCGAGGCGTCGGGCGTCCAGCCCGGCGGCGTGCGCCAGCAGTGGAGCACGCGGATCAGCTGTGAGCTCGCGCGCGAGTCGTTCGGCGTCTACCGCGAGCTGGCCGCGCGGCTCGACTCCGATCTGCCACTCGAGTTCGATCGCTGTGGCTACCTCTTCCTCGCACACAGCCAGCCGGCTCTCGCCGAGCTCGAGCAGAGCGTCGCCCGCCAGAACCAGGCGGGCGTTCCATCGCATCTCGTCACCCCGGAGGAGGCCGCCGTCTTTGCGCCGGGACTCGACGTGAGCTCGGTCACGGGCGCGTCGTGGTGCTCCGAGGACGGCTACTTCGATCATCCGCAGGCCGTCGTCGAGGCGTTCGCGCAGGCCGCGCAAGCGCGTGGCGCGACACTTGCGATCGACGAGGTCACCGCGATCGAGAGCGACGGCGCCGGCTGGCGGCTGCGCCTGCGCACGGGCGTACAGGTCCGCGCGGCGCACGTCGTCGTCGCCGCAGGCTACGACTCTCCGGAGCTCCTGCGTCCACTCGGTGTCGAGCTTCCGATCGTGCGGGAAGCGCGCCATCTCTTCTTCAGCAACCCGGTGCCGGAGAGCATTCTTCGTCCGCTCGTCATCTCGTCGGAGCGGCACTTCGCTGCCAAGCAGCTTGCGGACGGGCGGGTGCTCGCGAGCGACCTCTCGGCGGTCGGGGACCCGGAGGAGGCGCGTCCGCACTGGCGGCAGCACCTGCGGGAGACGATCGAGGAGCTGCTGCCGATCCTGGGCTACGTCTCGCTGCCGCTGCTCGTGACCGGCTTCTACGACGTCACGCCGGACAACCAACCGGTGCTCGGGCCGATCGCCGGGTTGGAGGGCCTGCATCTGGCCGCAGGCTTCAGTGGGCACGGCTTCATGCTCGCACCGGCCGTCGGCCGCATCGTCGCAGGGCCTGTGCTCGGACGTGCCCCCGACGAGGCGCTCGAGCGGCTCTCGCTCGACCGCTTCTCGAACGGCTCCCTGACCCGAGAGCTCCAAACCGTTTGATGACCCCCCACCACGAAGTGAAGGAGTGACATGACACGCAGGAACAGAGGTTCTGCGCGCCTGCTCGCGCTCTGTCTCGTCGTACTCGTCGCGGCCGCGGTTGCCGCCACGGCTGCGACGGCGTCGCGCTCGCACGCGGCGGCGAACGACACGCTCGTCGTCGACAAGTCGTTCGACCTGAAGACCGCCGACCCGCAGCGCCAGTTCGAGCCGACCGGCGGGATCGTCGATCGTGCGCTCTACGACTCGCTGCTGCAGTTCAAGGGCGCCGACGTCGCGCACCCGCAGCCGGACGCTGCGGCGTCGTACACCGCTTCGAAGGACGCACGCACGTACACCTTCACGTTGCGGCACAACGTCCGCTTCTCGGACGGCACGCCGCTGACGTCGGCCGACGTCGTGTTCTCGTTCAACCGGCTCGTCAACCTGAAGGGCAACCCGTCGTTCCTGCTCGCCGGGATCACGACGAAGGCAAAATGTCTGTACACGGTCGTCATGACGTCGGCGAAGCCGAACCCGGCAATCCCGGTGCTCGTCGCGAACACCTCGCTCGGGATCGTCAACTCCAAGCTCGTGAAGGCCCACGGGGGCACCGACGCGGTCGGCGCCGATACGGCGGACAAGGCCGAGGGCTTCCTCAACTCCCAGTCCGCCGGAAGCGGCCCCTACATCCTCAAGACCTACAGCACCACCACGCAGGTCGTGCTGACGGCGAACCCGAAGTACTGGGGCCCGAAGCCGAAGTTCAAGAACGTCGTCATCCGCAACGTGAACGCGGCTGCGCAGCTCCTCGACGTGCAGCGGGGCACCAACGAGATCTCGCTCGACCTCTCGCCCGACCAGGCGAAAGGCCTGAAGGGCGTCCAGGTCCACGGCGTTCCGTCCGCGAACGTCTGGTTCCTCTTCGCGAACAGCAACTCGAAGGTCTCCGACGTCAGCTCGAATCCGCACATCCAGAACGCGATCCGCTACGCGCTCGACTACTCCGGCTACGTGCGCCTGGCCGGCTCGGGTGCGGTGCACGCGCTCGGTGTCGTGCCGTCGATGTTCCTCGGCGCGCTGCCGAAGTCGGCGGCCGTCAAGCAGAACCTGGCCAAGGCGAAGGCTGAGGTCGCTGCATCGGGCCTGAAGTCGCCGAAGGTCTCGCTCGAGTTCCCGAGCGACATCACCTCCAACGGACTCTCGTTCGGCGTGATGGCACAGAAGGTGAAGTCGGACCTGGAGGCCGTCGGGATCAGCGTCGATCTCGCCGGTAGCCCGGTTGCAACGTCGCTGAACACGTACCGCGGCGGCACCGAGCAGCTCGGCCTCTGGTACTGGGGCCCGGACTACCCGGATCCCAACGACTACCTCGTCTTCCTGCCGGGCGAGACGGTCGGCCTGCGCGCCGGCTGGGCCGCAGGCTCGTACCCCGCGCTCGAAGCGCTCGGCAAGAAGGCGGGCTCGACGTCGTCGCCGGCCACCCGCGGCGCTCAGTTCCAGCAGATCCAGAAGATGCTGAACGCGAAGGGGCCGTTCTACCCGCTCGTGCAGCCGGGCCAGGTCGTTGCTGCATCGAAGAACCTGACGAGCACCACGTTCAACGTCCTCTACTGGATCGACGTTGCCGCCGTAGGTGCGCATTAAGGCACCGCTGAGCCTGGTGAGGCCGGGACGATCGCGCGAGCGATCGTCCCGGCCGTTCGTCCGTTTTCTGCTCAGACGGCTCGTCGCGCTCGTGCTGCTCGGCGTCGGCATCACCTTCGTCGCGTTCTGTCTCACGAACATCGTTCCGGGCGATCCCGCCGCGGCGAACCTCGGTCAGCGGGCGATCGAGGATCCGGCCGCCGTCGCCGCGTTCCGTCATCACTACGGGCTCGACAAGCCGCTCCCGGAGCAGTACGGCATCTATCTCTGGCACATCGTGCACGGTGACCTCGGCCAGTCCGAGCAGAACCACGATGCGGTGACGCACGACCTCGGACAGTTCATCCCGGCGACGGCCGAGCTCGCGCTGCTCTCGATCTTCGTCGCAGTGGTCGTCGGCGTCGGCCTGGGCGTCATCGCCGCCGTGCGTCGCAACAAGCTGACCGACCACGTTCTCCGTGTCGTCTCGCTCGGCGGCGTCTCGATGCCGACCTTCTGGATCGCCCTGGTCGGCCTCTATGTCTTCTTCTTCCGCCTGAACTGGCTGCCTGGAACGGGGCGGCTCGACCCCGTCGTCTCGCCGCCGCCACACCTCACCGGTCTCTTCACCGTGGACGCGCTCGCGGCCGGACAGTGGTCGACGTTCTGGAACGCGTTCCAGCACCTCGTGCTGCCTTCGCTGGTGCTCGCCGCGTCCAACATCGGTCTGCTGACGCGCTACACCCGCTCCGCCGTGCTCGAGGTGATCTCGAACGACTACGTCCGCTCGGCGCGCGCGAAGGGGATGCCCGGGCACACGGTCATCCTCCGCCACGTTCTGCGCGCCGCCCTGCCCACGGTGATCACGGTGATCGGACTCGCCTTCGCCAACGTGATGACGGGTGCCGTGCTCGTCGAGAACATCTTCTCCTGGCCGGGCATCGGCCAGTACGCGTACCGCTCGGCGACGACACTCGACTTGCCGGCGATCATGGGCGTAAGCCTCTTCGTCGCTGTCGTCTACATCACCGTCAACTTCATCGTCGACGTGCTCTACGGCGTCATCGACCCGAGGATCCGGCTCGCATGAGTGCACAGGCTCCTGCGCCGCCGATCCGGCTTCGCGTCTGGCAGCGCCGTCGCCCGGTCGTCGGCAAGGCATGGCGGCACCCGCTCGCGATTGTCGGCCTCGTGCTCGCCGGCGCCTGGATCGTCATCGCGATCTTCGCGCCGCTGATCGCGCCGCACGATCCGCTCGCGCAGACCGCATCGTCCTTCGCGCACCCCGGCTGGCACCACCTGTTCGGAACCGACGAGCTCGGGCGAGACGTCCTCAGCCGCGTGCTCTTCGGCGCGCGGCTCTCGATCCCGCTCGCGCTGCTGCTCGTCTCGCTGGCGCTCTTGATCGGCGGGACGCTCGGCGCGGTCGCGGGCTACTTCGGCGGGATCCTCGACACGGTCGTCATGCGCGCGTCGGACCTCGTGTTCGCGTTCCCGGCGATCATCCTCGCCATGGTCGTCACGGCGGCGCTCGGGCCGAGCGTCCGGAACGCCGTGCTCGCACTCGTGATCGTCAGCTGGCCGTCATATGCGCGCGTCGTGCGCGGGCTCGTGCTCTCGACCGGCGACTCGGAGTACGTCGCGTCTGCGCGCCTCCTCGGCTCGTCCGCGCGTCGCGCGCTGTTGCGCGAGGTGCTGCCGAACGTGCTGGGACCGGTGCTCGTGCTCGCGACGCTCGACCTCGGGAACGCCGTCCTATTGCTCTCCGGGCTCTCGTTCCTCGGGCTCGGCGCACAGCCGCCGACGCCGGAGTGGGGCGCCGGCGTCGCTGAGGGCACGCAGTATTTCCAGTACTGGTGGATCGGGACGTTCCCGGGCATCGCGATCTTCACGGTCGTGCTCGCGTTCAACTTCCTGGGCGACTCGCTGCGCGACGCGCTCGACCCGCAGTCGTCGTGGTCGCACGGAGGTGACGCCGAGTGACGTTGCTCCGGGTGGAGGATCTGCGCGTGCGGCTGCCGACGTCGAGCGGTCCGGTGACCATCGTCGACGGCGTCGACTATCAGGTGGAGCAGGGCCAGGTCTTCGGCGTCGCCGGCGAGAGCGGGAGCGGCAAGACGATCTCCGTGCTCGCGCTGATGCAGCTCCTCCCGCAGGGTGCCCAGGTCGACGGGCGGGCGCTCTACGACGGCCGCGACCTGCTCTCGCTCGGCCCGCGGGCTCTCCAGCAGATGCGCGGCCGTGACATCGCGATGGTCTTCCAGGACCCGCTCACGTCGCTCCACCCGATGCTCTCGATCGGCAAGCAGCTGACCGAGCACGTCCGCGTGCACGAAGACGCGTCGCGGGACGTGGCGAAGCGCCGTGCCATCGAGCTCCTGGAAGAGGTGCGCATCCCCGATCCCGAGCAGGCGTTCCATTCGTTCCCGCATCAGTTCTCCGGCGGCATGCGCCAGCGCGTCGCGATCGCGATCGCGCTCGCGTGCCGGCCGAAGGTCTTGATCGCCGACGAGCCGACGACGGCGCTCGACGTCACGGTGCAGGCCGGGATCCTGCGCCTGCTCGATCGGCTGCGACGCGAGAACGGTCTCGCCGTGATCCTGATCACGCACGACCTCGGCGTCATGTCGTCGATCGCGGATCACGTCTCGATCTTCTACGCCGGACGCATCGTCGAGTCCGGGCCGACGCGGGAACTGCTGACGAAGCCGCGGCACCCGTACACGCGCGCGCTCATCGACGCGCTGCCGCATCCCGAGGCGGAGGAAGGCTCCGAGCTCGTTGCGATCGGCGGCTCTCCGCCGACGCCGCGCGCCCGCCCGGACGGCTGCGCGTTCCATCCACGCTGTGCCTACGCGCGCGAGAGCTGCGAGCTCTCGGTGCCGAGCCTGGTGCCCGTCAGCGACAGCCGGTTGCTCGCGTGTCCCATCGATCCGCTCGGACCGCGATGAGCGTCCTCGAAGTACGCGATCTCGAGGTCGTCTATCGGCCGCACGGCCGCGAGCCGGTTCGGGCGGTGGCCGGCGCGAGCGTCTCGGTCGACCGCGGGCAGATCGTCGGGCTCGTCGGCGAGTCGGGGTGCGGCAAGAGCTCGCTCGCACGCGCCGCCGTCGGCCTCGTGAAGCCGGAGGCGGGCGAGGTGCTGCTCGACGGGAAGCCCTTGCCGCATCTCCGCCGCAAGGCGCGGACGCGCTTCGAGGCGCAGGTGCAGATGGTCTTCCAGAACCCGTTCGCCTCGCTCAACCCGCGCAGGACCGTCGGCTCGCAGGTCGCCGACGGGCTCGCGTTCAGCGGCGTGCCGTCGCAGGAGCGCCGCGGGCGGGTCGCCGCGCTGCTCGACGAGGTCGGGATCGCGGCCGCCGGGATGGGTCGCTACCCCCACCAGTTCAGCGGCGGGCAGCGCCAGCGGATCGCGATCGCCCGCGCGCTCGCTGCAGACCCCGCTGTGATCGTGCTCGACGAGCCACTGTCGTCGCTCGACGCCTCCGCCCAGGCACAGGCGGCCAACTTGCTCGTGCGTCTCGCACGGGAGCGCGGGCTCGGACTCTTGCTGATCTCGCACGACCTCGGGATCGTCCATCACGTGGCCGACGTCGTCAGCGTCATGTACCTCGGCGTCGTCGTCGAGTCGGCGCCGACCCGCGAGCTCTGGCGCGCGCCGCAACATCCGTACACCGAGGCGTTGATCGGGGCCATCCCGCGCGCCGACGGCTCGGGCCTGCTCCCCGAGGCGTTGCCGGGCGAGGTTCCCGATCCCGCGCATCCGCCGAGCGGCTGCCGCTTCCATCCCCGGTGCGCGCACGTCTTCGACCGCTGTTCCGGCGAGGTGCCGCCGCTGTACGACGTCGGCGCCAATCGTCAGGCGGCGTGCTTCCTGCGCGACAGCGGCGCCACTCATGCAACCCCCATAGCGAAGGAGCTCACGTGATCCCAGAGACCGAGTACGCCGAGCGGCGCGAGAAGCTGGCCGAGCGCATGCAGGAGCAGGGCATCGACGCGCTGTTCCTTCCGCCCTCGTCGGACCTCGAGTATCTGACGGGTCTCGAACGCGACCTGCCGAGCTTCGGCCAGAGCTCCTACGCGCACGGCTGGGTGACCGGCGTCTTCTTCGCGCCCGGCCGCGAGCCGCTCTACGTGCTGCCGCGGATGTTCGTCGCCTTCCACCTCTGGGGCAACGAGCCCGCCAACCTGATCACGGTGAACGAGGCCGACGACGGGCGCGCGCTGTTCGGGAAAGCGACCGCGTCGCTCGGCAAGGTCGGACGGCTCGGCATCGGGGCACGCACGTGGGGCGAGTCCGTGCTGGAGCTGCAGCAGGCGCTGCCGGGCGCAGAGGTCGTCACCGCTACGCCGCTCGTGAACGAGCTGCGGCGGGTGAAGTCGGCGAACGAGCTCGCATTGATGACGACCGCGTGCGGGATCGTCGACGAGGCGATGGCCGCAACGGCCGAGAAGGTGCGGCCGGGCGTGACCATGGCAGACCTCGCGGAGGAGGTCGAGCACCAGATGCGCATCCGCGGGTCGCGGACGCCCTCGTTCCCGACGCACATCTTCTCGTACGGCTACGAGCGCTCGCACGACTCGCAGGCGGCGAGCGGGCTCGAGCCGATCGCAGAGGGCGAGGCCGTGATGTTCGACTTCGGCGCCGTCCACGCCGGGTACTGCTCCGACTTCGGCCGCACGATCGTCTGCGGTGAGCCGCACCCCGAGTACGCGCACGCGTACGAGGTGATGCTGGCCGCGCAGGAGGCGGGCCGCGCGGCGGCAGTGCCGGGCGCCCTCGCGTGCGAGGTGAACGCAGCGTGCCGTGCGCCGATCGAGGAGGCGGGATTCGGTGAGTTCTTCCGCCACCGCATGGGTCACGGCATCGGTCTCGACGTCCACGAGCAGCCGTTCATCTCCGTCGAGGACCGGACGCCGCTCGAGGCGGGCATGACGTTCACCGACGAGCCTTCGATCCTCTGGGACGGGCACTTCGCCGTGCGGATCGAGGACGTCGTCGTCTGCGCCGAAGGTGGCGGGCACATGCTGAACGAGCTCTCGGGCGAGCTGGTCGGGACGTAGGAGGCGTCGTACACTCGGGCGTGACCGCGTTCTGGATCTGCGCCGGAGTAACAGAAGCAAGCGCACTCGTCAGCCTCGGGTTCTCGGTCGCCGCGGTGGTCGCTGCTCACGACCAGGCCCGAGCCAATGCGATGTATGCCTCGTCGCGCAGTGTGGCCCTGGCTGTCGTGAGTCTCGTGCCTCTATTCAGTCAGACACGATCGTCGCTTCTCACCATCGCTCTCGCCATGGTGATCGTTCAGGCGCTCGATGCGGTGGTTGGGGCGACCATTCACGATCGGATGAAGACGTTCGGGCCTGCGTCACTTGGAATGCTCAACCTGGCGGTGCTCGTGTGGTTCCTCGTTTGAGCCCGCCTTGCCAAGCGGTGGAGGGGCCGAGGCCCCTCCACCGGTGCAGACTCTCGCCGGGCGTATCTACCAGGCGGAGGGTGGCGGCGGCGTAACGAGCGGCGGCCGGTCGTCGCACGTGATCGTGTTCGGCAGCTCCCACGCTGCGAGCCACGGGCCAGTCGTTCCGCCGCCGTCGTTGCCGCCGAGGTCGGTCACGGAGAACTCCGAGCCCGACGGCGTGAAGTGGAACGAGCCGCAGTTGTTGATCCCGACCGCACCGACATGGCGGGCGTCGACGTCTTGGAACGATGCCCCGCCGGCGACGCGTGCGCTCAGCACCGAGGTCCCCGTCCCGTCGACGTGGATGTGTGCGAAGTGCACGTTCGAGATCGAGTAGAGGTCCTTCACGGGCCAGTCCGACACGAGCATGATCGCGTTGTAGGTGCTCTGGAGGAAGTTGTCGCCCGTCACCTGAATGTCTGCCGTGAGCGAGCCTTCGAGCGCATAGAGCCAGATCGCGCCGAGGCCGATCTTCCAGTTGAGCTCGAACGTGCCGGCCCGCACGGTCGTGTTGTCGGCGAACGCGAGGGTCCCGGCGAACGGGGTCGATCCGAAGCGCGAGCCGGCGTGGAGGCCACTACCCTCGCGCACCGGGTCGGCTACGACGTTGCTCGAGACCGTGTTGTTTCGACCGCCGTAGACGGCGATCCCGTTGGCGAGCACCGGGCTCTGGATCGTGTTGTGGTCGAAGGTGTTGTTCGCGTCCACGATCCCCGGGCTCCCGCCGACCGCTTCCGACCACATCGCCATCGCGTCGTCGCCCGTGTTGCGGAACAGGGAGTTCTCGACCCTCGAGCTCGTCACGCCCTGGTGGAAGTTCACGCCGTCCGCGATCTGGTCTGTGACCACGGTGTTCGCGATCGTCACGTTGTTCATCGGCCCGTCGAGCCAGATGCCGACCTTCGTGTGGTGGACGTAGAGCGCGTCGATGGTCGAGTTGCTGAGTGCGCCGCCGATGCCGTTCACCTGGTCGGTGTCGATGCGCTCGCGGACGTCACCCTCGATCGCGAAGTCCGAGAGGTGCACGTCGCTGCTCCCCCCGTCGGCCGCGTACTTCCCGTAGAAGCCGACCCCCGTGTGGACAGAGCCGTCCGGCGCGGGCGCGTCGAGCGTGACCTGATGGCCTTTGACGATCGACCACCAGCTGCCGGCACCCTGGATCGTCACGTGGTCGACGACGATGTGCCTGTTGACCTGGAACGTGCCGGCGGGGATGAACACGGTCTTGTGCGACAGCTTCGCCGCGAGGATCGCCAGGTCGAACGCACGGGCAGAATCGCGACTGCCCGTGGGATCGGCGCCGAACTTGGTAACGGAGAGGGAGCCCTCCGGCTGCGCTGCCGGCCCGTCGACCTGCTGGAAGTCGGCGAGATCGATGATGGCCCACGCCGCGTTCGTGTCGGCCGGCACCGCCAGACGCACGACGTCTCCCGCTCTATAGGTCGTGCCGAGCAGCACGCGCTGCTCGTCGTAGAAGTGCGTCGGCCGGAACGGCGTCGTCACCGTCGGCGTGGGGGTCGTCGCGGCAGGAACGCACGAGCACTCGGTGATCCACCAATCCGGGTGCAGGAGGCCCACCCTCGGATCGTTCGTGAACGGATACTGGCTGTAGAGGTACGAGTACTTCGAGGTCAGCGTGATCGTCTGCGGATGCGTGTTGTTGTTTCCCTCCCCGTCGCCGTGGTTGTCGACGGCCACGGTGAGCGGCGCGTCGATTCCCCCGCCGGACGGCGCGTCCGGGAGCGAGTAGCGGATCGTCACCGCGTTCGCCGGCCGCGTGAGCGTGAACGCGACGTACTGCCCCGCCGTGAGCTTGACGGCCTGCCGGCCCGACGCTTCGCCGGAGAGGGTGTAGGCCGACGTGTCGAACGGGAGGATCGAGCCGTTCGTCGCGGCGTTCTCGGCCTCCTGCTCGGCGATCCCGAGGCGGGCGCCGCGGCCGGCGACGAGCGACGGGTCGATCGCCGCGACGGTCTCGTGCGCGGCCGCTCTCGTGGTGCGGGGGCCGGCGGCGCCCGAGGAGGCCGCTGCGAGCGCGACGACCGCGACTGCCGCGACCGCGAAGCTGCGCCGGCGGTACGGGGCGGTGCCGTTCCTGCCAGGTCCCAGATGAGCCATCAGAGGTTCCTTTCGAACAGGAGGACGCGGACTTTCGTTTTTCTAATCGAATATTGCGACTTTCATACAACTTCTTGCAATCCGCTGTCAAGTATGTAACCGTACCCGCGCCTTGCGGCAGGCAGAGGAGCCGGCGACGAAGCCGGCACGTCCTTCAGGAAAGAGGTCGTTGCATGTCGCACATGCCAGCACCTTCCCGGTCGCCCGGTCGGCGAGCCAGCCTCAGGAGGCTCGCCCTGGTCGGCGCGATGGCGCTCATGACGGTCGGAGGAGCAGGGGCCGCCGCCGCCGCAACCGGCGGGGTGGGCGCGTCCCTGCCCTACACCGAGCTCCAAGCCGAGAGCGCCGCCACGAACGGCACCGTGATCGGCCCGAGCTACACCTACGGCCAGCTTGCCGACGAGGCGTCCGGCCGCAAGGCGGTGACGCTCTCGGGAACGGGTCAATACGTCGAGTTCACCCTGCCCTCGACGGCCAACTCGATCGTCTTCCGCTACAGCATCCCGGACACGGCGAGCGGCTCGGTCTACACGGCGCCGATCGCCCTGTACATCAACGGGACGAAGAACCGTGACTTCACGCTGACCAACGCGTACAGCTGGTACTACGGCGGCTATCCCTTCACGAACAGCCCGGGGAGCAACCCGCATCACTTCTACGACGAGGTGCACGCGCTGTTGCCCTCGATGGCTGCCGGGACGAAGGTCCGCCTCCAGGTCGACACGGCGGGCGCGTCGTCGTACACGATCGACTTCGCGGACTTCGAGCAAGTGGCTGCCCCGATCGCGCAGCCGGGCGGATCGGTGTCGGTGACGACCTACGGCGCGGACGCCGGCGGTGTCAACGACTCCACGTCAGCCTTCAACCAGGCGATCGCGGCCGCCGGAGCAGGCGGCACGGTCTGGATCCCGCAGGGCACCTTCAAGGTGACCCAGCACGTCATCGTCAACAACGTGACCGTCACGGGCGCGGGCATGTGGTACGCGAACGTCTCCGGGAACGGCGTGGGCTTCTACGGGAACTACGCACCGTCTCCGAGCTCGGGCGTCCACCTCTCCAACTTCGCCATCACCGGCGATGTGCAGGAGCGCAACGACGGCGCGCAGGTGAACGGCATCGGCGGTGCGCTCGCCAATTCGACGGTCTCGGACATCTGGATCGAGCACACCAAGGTCGGCGCGTGGATGGACGGCCCGTTCGACGGGCTGACCTTCACCCGGATGCGGATCCGCGACCAGACGGCGGACGGCGTCAACTTCCACAACGGCATCACGCACTCCACCGTGACGCAGAGCGATCTCCGCAACCTCGGCGACGACGGTCTCGCAACGTGGTCCGAGACGAACGCCGACGCGTTCGACACGTTCAGCTTCAACACGGTTCAGTACCCGATTCTGGCCAACGGGATCGCGATCTACGGCGGTCACGACAACACCGTGAGCGACAACCGGGTCGTCGACGCGGGCCTGACACAGGGCGGTGGGATCCACGTCGCACAGCGCTTCAACTCGACGCCCCTCGGCCTGACGACGGTGACGCGCAACACGCTGATCCGCGACGGAAGCCTCGACCCGAACTGGCAGTTCGGCGTCGGCGCGCTCTGGTTCGACGCCCGCGACGCCGCGATGAGCGGCACCGTGAACGTCGACCAGATCGTCATCCAGCAGAGCCCGTACGAGGCGATCCAGTTCGTCTCCGGCTCGAGCATCACGAACGTGAACATCTCGAACGCGAGCATCGCGAGCGTCGGCACGTTCGTCGTGCAGGAGCAGGTCGGCGGCTCGGCCAAGTTCACGAACGTCGTCGCCACACAGGTGCTCGGCCCGGCCGGCCAGTACAACTGCGGCGTCGGCTTCACGGTCATCGACGGCGGCGGCAACTCCGGCTGGAACACGACCTACTGCGGGCCGTGGCCCACGCCGCCGAACCCGCCTCCCGTGGGCGTCTCGGCAACCCCGACGGGGCTGAGCTTCGGCTCGCAGACAACGGGGACCACGAGCGGCGCACAGGCGGTCACCGTGACGAACTCGGGCAGCAGCGCAGTCAGCGTGTCCGGTGTGTCGATCACAGGCGACTACGGGCAGACGAACACCTGCGGGTCGAGCATCGGGGCAGGCGCTTCGTGCACCGTCAGCGTGACGTTCCATCCGACGGCCAACGGCACCCGGACGGGAACGCTCACCGTCTCGACGAGTGACCCCAGCGGACCGACGACCGTGAGCCTCACCGGAACGGGCACCGCGCCCGGGCCGGCGCTCTCGGCATCGCCGGCGAGCCTGGCGTTCGCGTCGACGGTGGTCGGTACGACGACGGCAGCGCAGTCGACGACTCTGTCGAACAACGGGACGTCGACGGCGACGATCAGCTCCATCGCCGCGAGCGGGGACTTCGCGCAGACGAACAACTGCGGGACGAGCCTCGCGGTCGGAGCCAGCTGCACCATCAACGTGACGTTCACACCGACGGCAGCCGGTGCCCGCACCGGTTCGGTCACCGTCACGAGCAACGCCGTGAACACTCCGACGACCATCTCGCTGTCGGGCAGTGGCATCGGCACGACGACGAACGTCGCGCTGAACCAGCCGACCTCGGCGAGCAGCTCCGTCAACAACGCGCAGACGCCGAACCTCGCAGTCGACGGAAACGCGAGCAGCTACTGGGAAAGCGCGAACGGCAGCTTCCCGCAGTGGCTGCAGGTCGATCTCGGCTCGGCTCTGTCGATCGGCAAGGTCGTGCTGAAGCTCCCGCCGTCCACGGCGTGGGGCGCACGGACGCAGACGCTGTCCGTCCAGGGCAGCACGAACGGGACGACGTTCACGACGCTCGTGAACTCGGCGAGCTACACGTTCGACACGGTAACCGGCAACACGGTGACGATCACGTTCGCCGCGTCGTCGCAGCGCTACGTCCGGATCAACATCACGGCGAACACCGGTTGGGCGGCCGGCCAGGTCTCCGAGCTGGAGGTGTACCCGGCGGGCGGTGGCGGTGGCACGAGCGCGACGCTCTCCACCAACCCGTCGAGCCTCACGTTCGGCAGCACGACCGTAGGCGCGACGAGCGCGTCGCAGTCGGTGACGGTGACGAACACCGGCAATGCGGCGGCGTCGGTGACGTCGATCGTGGCGAGCGGCGACTTCGCGCAGACGAACACGTGCGGATCGAGCATCGCCGCCGGCGCCAGCTGCTCCATCACCGTGACCTTCACGCCGACGGCGAGCGGGACTCGCACGGGCTCGGTCACGATCACGAGCAGCGCCGTCAACAGCCCGACGTCGATCTCGCTCTCGGGAACCGGCGCGGCGTCCAACACAAATCTCGCACTCGGCAAGACGATGAGCGCGAGTAGCTCGGTAAACGGGGCGCAAACCCCGAACTACGCCAACGACAACAACACCAGCTCCTACTGGGAGAGCGCGAACAACACCTTCCCGCAGTGGCTGCAGGTGGATCTCGCTGCATCGACGAGCGTCAGCAGGATCGTCGTCACGCTGCCGCCGTCGACGTCTTGGGCAACTCGCACGCAGACACTGAGTGTCTTGGGAAGCATCGACGGAACGACGTTCACCACGGTGGTTGCATCGGCCGGGTACACGTTCAATCCCGCGACCGGCAACACGGTGACGATCACGTTCGGCGCAACGAGCCAGCGGTATCTGCGCCTGAACTTCACTGCCAACACCGGCTGGCCCGCCGGCCAGGCGTCGGAGTTCCAGGTGTACACCAGCTAGGGCTGCAGAACCGTGTCGCCGGGAGCCCCGAGCTCCCGGCGACACGGGCCCCACGCCGACTAACAGAGGCGTCCGGTGGGCAGGCTCGACGGAAGCGATATGAGAGCTCTGAGATGATCGAGGTCGTCCGCGGCGACATCACGGAGCAGGACGTCGACGCGATCGTCAACGCAGCGAATTCGACCCTGCTCGGCGGCGGTGGGGTGGACGGCGCAATCCATCGCGCGGCAGGCCCGACCCTCCTCGCGGAGTGCCGGCTGCTCGGCGGCTGCGAGACCGGCGACGCGAAGGCGACGGCGGCGGGCAACCTCCCGGCGCGCTATGTCATCCACACCGTCGGCCCGGTGTGGAGCGGCGGCGGCGAGGGCGAGCCGGAGCTCCTGGCGTCGTGTCATCGCCGCTCGCTCGAGGTGGCCGCGTCGCTCGGCTGCAGAACGGTCGCGTTCCCGGCGATCTCGACCGGCGCGTACGGCTATCCCGTGGAGCTCGCCGCGCCGGTTGCGATCGCGGCCGTGCGGGCGGCGCAAGGGCCGCCGGTCGAGGTCGTGCGCTTCGTGCTCCACAGCGCGTGGGATCTCGACGTGTTCCGGCGAGCGGTCGCCAGTTAGAAGCTCTGAGGACGCCGCAGCGCGTGCACAGCGCGGCCCCGCGGCCCGTGCTTGTTCTGTTAGAGCTTCTTTAGTCGACCGCGCGTCGGTAGAAGCCGCGCACGCCGATCGCGAGCAGCGCGACGATCGCGAGCGGCATCACCGTCAGGCAGATCCACACGGCGATGTGAGGGACGCCGGGGACGAGGGCGGCGCGCAATCCCTCGCTCGCGTAGGTCATCGGATTGGCGGCCGTCACGATCTGGAACCAACGCAGCCTGTCGAGCGACGGCCACGGGTACTGGCTGCAGCCGGTGAAGAGGAGCGGCGTGAAGACGAGCGAGAAGACGATGTTGATGCTCGCGGGCTTGACGGCGGTGCCGAGCACGAGCCCGAGACATGCGCCGAGGACGGAGGCGAGGACGAGCACGGCGAGGAACAGGGGAAGCGCGCTCCAGCGCCATGGGATCGAGCCGAGAACGAGGACTCCGATCGGGATCATGAGCACGGTCGCGGCGAGCGCCCGGAGCGTTGCGAAGATGACCTTCTCGGCGGCGACGAGCCCGGTGTCGATCGGCGCGAGCAGGCGATCCTCGATCTCCTTCGTCCAGCCGAACTCGATCACGAGCGGGAAGGCGAGCGCCTGCATCCCGGTGACCACTGCCGTCAGTGCGAGCAGGCCGGGGAAGAGCAGATCTGCGTAGCCGGGGCGCGTGTAGCCGAGCGAGCCGAGCACCTTTCCGAAGACGAAGAGCAGGAAGAGCGGTTGCAGGATCACCTGCGCGAGGAACGCCGGCAGCTCGCGCCAGGTGACGTAGAGGTCGCGTCGCAGGATCGCCAGGAAGGCCGCTGCCTGGTTGTGACTCCGCTCGTTCATCGCAGGGCTCGTCCGGTCAGGCTGATGAAGACGTCCTCGAGGCTGGCATTGCCGACGGTGACGTCGGCGAGGTCGAGACCGCGCTCGGCGAGAAGCGTGGCCGCAGGCCCGACGAGGAGCGGAGCCTCACGGGAGACGTAGAGCCTGAGGTGCAAGCCGCCGGCTGTTGCGTCGCTCTCGACGCTTTCGACTCCGGGCAGCGCGCCGAGCGCGTCCACGAGCTCGTCGCGGGACTGTCCGTCGACCGCGCCGGTGCTGAGCTCGAGCGTCGTGCCGCCGGGAAGCTCGCGCACGAGCGCCTCGGGCGTGTCGATCGCGAGCAGCTTGCCGTGGTCCATGATCGCGACGCGGTCGGAGAGCTCGGCGGCCTCGTTCATGTCGTGCGTCGTCAGCACGAGCGTGACGCCACGGTCCTTCAGCTCCCGCAGGCGGTCCCAGACGAACAGCCGCGCGGCGGGGTCGAGTCCGGTCGACGGCTCGTCGAGGAACAGCACCGAGGGCTCGTGCATCAACGCGCGCGCGATCATGATCCGCTGGCCCTGGCCCCCGGAGATGAAGTCCGGCTTGCTGTCGGCGCGGTCGAGCAGACCGAACTGGTCGAGCAGTGCGTCGGCTCGGCGGCCGCGCTCAGTTGCCGAGACGCCGTGGTAGGCCGCATGGAAGACGAGGTTGTCGCGGATGGAGAGGGCACGGTCGAGATTGCTGCGCTGCGGCACGACCGCAAAGCGACTGCGCGCGGTGACCGGATCGCGACGGAGGTCGACGCCGGCCACGCGCGCCTCGCCCGCCGTCGGTCGCGCGCGGGTCGTGAGCATCGCGACCGTCGTCGTCTTGCCGGCTCCGTTCGGCCCGAGCAGGCCGAACACCTCGCCCGCTTCGACGGAGAAGGAGATCCCGTCGACCGCGTTCACCGGCGCCCGCGGATACCGCTTCACGAGCTCGAGCACCTCGACGCTTGGTGCACTCACCGGGACTCCTCGACGAGCACGCGCAGTCCCTGAACGAAGTGTGCGCGCGCCTCGGGCTCGAGACGGTCGAGCGCCCGCTTCACCATCGCCACACGCTTCGACGCATGTTCGACGAGCGGGGCGCGGACATGCTCCGAGACGTTGACGATCGTGCGCCGCCGGTCGCGATCGTCCTCTGTCCGCTCGACGAGGCCGACGCGGCTGAGCTCGTTGACGAGGAGGCTCGTCGTCGTCGGCGC
>JAOPYX010000031.1 GCA_025964535.1 Actinomycetes bacterium
CCGTCGGGCGCCGTCGCGATGACGGTCAGCTCGGGCTGACGCTCGATCAGCGGCCGGAGCGATTCGAGGAAGGTGGCGTCGTCGTCCGCGAGCAGAACGCGAACCGGTGATTCGAAACCCCCCTCGAACGGGCCGACCAAGGCCATGACGTTAGCCTTGCGGCCGTGACCATGCAACCACCCGTTCGGGAGGTCGTCGTGATCGGCGCCCCGCTCGATCTGGGGCAGGGCCGCCGAGGTGTCGACATGGGCCCCTCCGCGATCCGTTACGCCGAGCTCGAGCAGCACCTCATCGAGAAGCTCGGGATCAAGGTCGAGGATGCAGGCAACGTCCACGCCCCGATCCCGGAGTCCGCGGTGGTGGGCGACGACCGCGCACGTTTCCTTCCGCAGATCCTCGAGCTCTGCGACCGCGTCGCGAAGCTCGTCGTCGACGCGCGACGCGTGGGCGCGACGCCGCTCGTGCTCGGCGGCGATCATTCGATCGCGCTCGGCACGCTCGTCGGCATGGCGAATGCGCACGGTCCCGGCGGTGTCGTTTGGATCGACGCGCACGGCGACTTGAACACGCCGGAGTCGTCGCCGAGCGGCAATGTGCACGGGATGGTGCTCGCGGCGGCGCTCGGTCTCGGCGGGCCTGAGTTCGCGCGCGAGGGCTGGACGCTGCCGGCGGTGGAGGCGGGACGGATCTCGCTCGTCGGCGTCCGGTCGCTCGACGCCGGAGAGCGCGAGTTGCTCGACCGGATCGACGCGCGGGTCTTCACGATGAGCGAGATCGATCGTGTCGGCATCGAGTCGTGCATGCGCGAAGCCCTCGCGCATGCGTCCGGGCCGAACTTCGTTCACGTCAGTCTCGACATGGACGTCGTCGACCCGGAGTACGCGCCCGGCGTCGGCACCCCCGTGCGCGGCGGGCTCTCGTACCGCGAGGCGCATCTCGCGATGGAGATCGTCGCCGAGTCGGGGCTGGCGGACTCGCTCGACGTCGTCGAGGTGAACCCGGTGCTCGATCGCGAGAACGCGACCGCGAAGCTCGCCGTCGAGCTCGTCGCGTCAGCGCTCGGCGCCCGGATCCTCTAGCCGGGGCCTCACGTCAGGAAGCGGTCGACCGCGTCTGCGACGTCCTCGAACGCATCCCACATGACCATGTGCATGCCCTCGACCTGGACGAGCTCGGTGCGATCGGCGTACGCCGCGAGGTGCTCGTCGCGCACGAGCCCGTAGGCCGGGGCGTAGAGCAGCAGCGCCGGCGCGGGCAGCGTCACGGGGGCGGGAGCGGCGGACGCGAGCTCGCCGTAGATCGAGACGATCGCCGACTGGCACGTGCGCCGTCGGAGGCGGCCGTCGGGCAGGCGGTCGCAGTGGAGCTCTGCGTCCTCGAGCACCAGGGCCCGCGGCGTGGCGGCTCCGTCGGCGCGCTTGTCGGCGTACTCCTCGTACGACGCGTAGACCGCATCTTCGCGTTCCTGCTCTGCGACGTACTCCGCCACGTGCGGCAGCAGGTCGATCGCCGGATCGAGGAGCACCGCACGGCGTACTCGCTCCGGGTGCGCGGCGGCGAGCTCCAGCACGAGTCGTCCGCCCCACGAGTGGCCGACCCAGTCGGCCGCTTCGATCCCGAGGGCGTCGAGCGTCTCGACGAGGTCGGCGACGTACGTCGCCAAGGTCCACGGGGGCTCCCAGCCCGAGCGGCCGTGCCCGCGCAGGTCGGGTGCGACGACGCGGAAGCGTGCTGCCCAGCGTTCAGCCGCGAGCCGGCGGTAGCGCTCGCCGTGGCCGGTGACGCCGTGCAGGCAGACGAGCGGCGGGGCGCCGGCGTCGCCCCACTCGTGCACGTGCAGTCTCACTCGGTTGTCTCTTCGCCGTTCCCTGACGGCTCGTAATACGTGCGTCCCTTGAGCTCTTCCGGCAGATAGTCGACCTCGAAGGCCCGCGGATCGTCGTGCGGATAGACGTAACCCTTGCCGTTGCCGAGCTGACGTCCGTAGAAGCTGCCGTCGCGCAGCGACCTCGGCGGCTTCACGTGACCGTGCTCGCGCACATCCTCCGCCGCTTTGTTGATCGCCGTGTAGCTGGCATTCGACTTTGGTGCACGCGCGAGATAGATCGCCGCCTGCGAGAGATTGAGGCGGGCCTCGGGCAGGCCGACATGCTCGACCGCCTGTGCGGCCGCGACGGCAACGAGCAGCGCGCGCGGGTCGGCGTTGCCGATGTCCTCGGAGGCGAGCACGATCATGCGGCGCACGATGAACCGCGCGTCCTCGCCGCCCTCGAGCATTGCCGCGAGGTAGTACACGGCCGCGTCGGGATCGCTGCCGCGCATGGACTTGATGAACGCCGACGTGAAGTCGTAGTGCGCATCGGCGTTCTTGTCGTAGACGACGGGTCGCTTGCGGGCCGCGTCCTCGACGTGCTCCTCCGTGAGAGCGCCGCCTTCCGCGCGCGCTGTGTCGGCGGCTAGCTCGAGGATGTTCAGCGCGGAGCGCGCGTCGCCGCCTGCGCGCCGCGCGATCAGGTCCTCGAGCTCCGGTGAGAGATCGGCTTCGAGCTCGTTCGCGCCGCGCCGTACGACCTCGCGCAGCGCCGCGGGCGAGAGCGACTCGAGCTCGTAGACCTGCGTGCGCGAGAGCAGCGCGGAGTTGACCTCGAAGTAGGGGTTCTCGGTGGTCGCACCGATGAGCGTGAGAAGCCCCTCTTCCACGGCTGGGAGGAGCGCGTCCTGCTGCGCCTTGTTGAAGCGGTGGATCTCGTCGAGGAAGAGGATCGTGCGCCGGCCCGAGATGCCGAGCCGCTCGCGCG
>JAOPYX010000076.1 GCA_025964535.1 Actinomycetes bacterium
TCCGCCGCCGGGCGGCCGCTCGAGCGGTCGCGCGACGTCTTCCGCGGCGACCGCACACGCGTCGTGTGGGAGTCGGAGATACTCAGCAACTCGTGACTGCCGTCCGCGCGATCGTCTTCGACTTCAACGGACCGCTCTCCGACGACGAGCCGCTCCTCTATGAGGTCTACGCCGAGATCTTCGCCGAGCAGGGCCGGCCGCTCACGGAGGAGGCCTACCTCGAGGAGCTCGCCGGGAACACCGAGGAGGAGATCATCCGCCGCTGGCTCGGCCGCGTCGACGACGACCTGATCGCCGATCGCATCGCCCGCTACGTCGGGCGCGCAGCAGACGGCAGAACCGTCGACGACGACGTGCGGGCGGCTGTTCGCTACGCCGCCGACCACGTCCCTATCGGCGTCGTATCCGCTGCCACGCGCGAGGAGATCGATCCGGTCGTGGCAGCAGCAGGGCTCGCCGGCCTGTTCAGCGTCGTCGTCTCTTCGGGAGACGTCATGCAGGGGAAGCCGCACCCCGAGCCGTACGAGCGCGCGGCGGAGCTGCTCGAGCTCCCGCCGGGCGATGTCCTCGCATTCGAGGACACCGAGGCCGGCGTCGCCTCGGCCAAGGCCGCGGGCATGCAGGTCGTCGCCTTGACCCGGACTCTGAGTCCGGAGCGGTTGGCCCACGCGGACCACCTCGTACCGCAGATCGACCTCGACGTGATCCGCCGGTTCGTTCCGTGATCGTCATCGCCCATCGCGGCGCGTCGTGGGAGCGGCCCGAGAACACGCTCCCGGCATTCGAGCGGGCGATCAAGCTCGGCGCAGACTTCGTCGAGCTCGACGTGCACGCGGACACCGAGGGCCGGCTCGTCGTCACGCACGATCCACCGAGGCGCGGCGGCTCCTATCCCACGCTCGAGGAGGCGCTCGACCTCTGCCGCGGCCGTATCGGCGTGATGGCCGAGCTGAAGACGCCGCGCCGCTACCGGCGCCACGACGTCGTCGCCCGCACGATGCGCCAGCTCGGCGAGGCCGACGTCGTGGTCTGCTTCCAGCGCGCTCCGCTCGAAGAAGCGCGTGCGCTACGCGCCGACGTCCGTACGTGCCAGCACGTCGGCTACGGCGTCTCGATCCGCGCCGCGCGCGACGCATGGGCCGCCGGCTTCTCGAACAGCCGCGTCACGCAGCGCGGGCTCGCCGCGGCTCATGTGCTCGGTCTCGTACCGCTCGTCTACACCGTGAACGAGCCGGCGCGCATGCGCGAGCTCGCAGAGGCCGGCGTCGCCGGCATCTTCACTGACCGACCGGATCGAGCTCTGGCGCTCTTTCAGCCACAGGGTCGCTGAGCTCGAGCACGCGAGCGTCGGTCGCCGGCAACGCAGCGGTCACCTTCATCCCGATCGGCAGCGTCGCCGCCTTCGCGGTCGACACGTCCGCGATCAGATCCGCAGCCGGGCCGACGACCTTCAACCGAGTCACCGGGCCGAGGAACGTCTGCGCGATCACCTCGCCTGAGAGCGTGTTCTCGCCCCCCGAGCCGTCTGCAGGCGTGAGCTCGACCGTCTCGGGACGGATCAGCACGAGCACGCGCTCGCCCCTCCTCCGGCCGCGGGCGGCATCGACGGTGAGACTCACCCCGCCGTGCTCGACGGTGCCGCTGTCCGGGTCGGCGATCGTCGCCTCGAGCCGGTTCATGGTGCCGATGAACTCCGCCACGAACGGCGTCGCCGGCCGGCTGTACATCTCCGCCGGCGGCCCGATCTGCTCGATGCGGCCCCGGTTCATGACGGCGACCTGGTCGGAGACGGCGAGCGCCTCCTCCTGATCGTGCGTCACGTAGAGCGTGGTGATCCCAAGCTCGAGCTGGATGCGCCGGATCTCCTCGCGCAGCTGCACGCGCACCTTCGCGTCGAGCGCCGACAACGGCTCGTCGAGCAGCAGCACACGCGGCTCGATCGCGAGCGCGCGCGCGAGCGCGACACGCTGCTGCATGCCTCCCGAGAGTTGATGCGGGTAGCGGTCGCCCGCATGGCCGAGCCCGACGAGCTCGAGCAGCTCCCCCACCCGGCTGGCGCGTTCGCCCTTGTGCTTGCCGCGGATCTTCAGTCCGAACTCGACGTTCTGCGCAGCCGACATGTTCGGGAACAGCGAATAGGCCTGGAACACCATCCCCATGTCGCGCTTGCTCGGCGCGACGTTCGTGATGTCCTTGCCGTCGATGACGATCCTGCCCTCGTCGGGACGATCGAAGCCGGCGACGAGACGCAGTGCCGTCGTCTTGCCGCAGCCGGACGGTCCGAGCAGCGAGAGGAACTCGCCCTGGCCGAGCTGTACTTCGATTCCGTCGAGCGCCTTGACGCCGCCGGCGAATTCCCTGTGCAGGTTCTGTAGTTCGAGATAGGCCATCTAGCGGGCTCCTGTGAGGACGGCCGCTCGGGTGCCGCGCTTGCGCCCGACGAGCAGCAGGGACAACATGGCGCCCCAGGTGAGGGCGAAGCTCATCAACGTCAGGGCGGCAGCGGGATACGCCTGCGCCTCGTTCACGGCCTGGATGAAACGCGGGAAGGTGGAGAACGCGGAGAGGTTCGCGATGGTGAACTCGCCCATCACGATCGCCAGCGTGAGGAACGACGCGGCAAGCGCGGCGGAGCGGATGTTCGGGAGGATCACCTTGACGAGCGTCGTCGGCCAGCTCGCACCGAGGCTCTGCGACGCCTCCGTGAGCGTGTGGACGTCGATCGACCGGAAGCCGGCGTCGAGCGAGAAGAACATGTACGGGAACGCGAGGATCACGTACGCCGCGGCGAGGAAGCCCCAGGGCTGCGCGTAGAACCAGCTCGGCGTGCCCCGGTACACGTCCAGCAGCCCGACCACCATCACGATCGGCGGCACGACGAATGGAATCAACGCCAGGAACGCGACGACGGGGCGCAGCCGCGGCACCTTCAGGTGCACCCAATAGATGGTCGGCACGAAGATCAGCAGGCTGATCACGATCGTCTCGAGAGCGAGCAGCAGCGAGATCTTCAGCGTGTGCCAGAAGTCGCCTTGGTGAAGCACCCACGTGTAGCTCGCGGCCGTGCAGCATTTGCCCGTCTGGTTGCTCTTCAGGCTGAAGAGGAACGTCGCGAGCAGCGGGACGAAGAAGTAGGCGCCGGTGATCAGCAGCCAGAAATACGAGGTCGGAGCCGTGCCGCGCCGCGCCTTCACTTCGCCCACCTCGCTGCCCGTCGCTGCAGCGGGATGTAGGCCACCATCATCGCGGCGAGCACGACGAACATGCCGAAGGCCAGCGCCTGTGCAAGGTGCGGATTGTCGAGCACGTTGCCGGTGTAGTACGCACCGATCAGGATCGGCACGAGGCTCACCGTGCCCGACGTGAGGCTGTAGGCCGTCGCGTATGCGGCAAATGCGTTGCCGAACAGCAGGATGATCGAGCCGAGGATCGAGGGCATCAGCACCGGCAAGCCGACGTAGCGCCAGAACTGCCACGAGCTCGCGCCGAGGTTCGAGGCCGCCTCGCGCCATTCGCGCCGTAGGCCGTCGATCGCGGGCGCGATCACGAGGATCATCAACGGCAGCTGGAAGTAGAGGTAGACGATCTCGACCCCGGTCTTGCCGAACAAGGTGAAGCCGTGCGCGTAGAGATCGATGTGCAGCTGGTCTTTCAGGAACTGCGTCATCACGCCGATCGTGCCGAGCGTCGCGATGAAGGCGAAGGCGAGCGGAATGCCGCCGAAGTTCGCTGCGACGCCCGAGAACGTCGTGATGATCGAGCGCACCCACTTCGGCGTGCCCTCACGGAGCGCGGCGTACGCGGTCGCGAGGCCGATGATGCCGCCGAGCAGCGCCGTGACGAGGCTCACCTCGATGCTCGTCTTGTAGGCGTCGATGTACGGGTGGTGGAAGAGCACCCGCACGTTGCCGAGCGTGTAGCCGCCGTGCACGCCTTTGAACGCGCCGAGCAGCACAGAGCCTGCCGGCAGGAACAGAAACAGGAACGTGTACGCGAAGAACGGAATTGTCGCGAGCCACGCCAGGTTGAGGCGTCTCCGGCCGGACCTCACGTCCGGCCGGAGCGCCTCGGGTGCTACGTCAATCGCGATGGACTACGACCCGACCTTCGTGGGCCAGTCCGACGCGATCTTCGCCTTCGCAGCGGTCTGCTGCGGGATGCTGGCGAACTTGGCCTGCGCGTAGAGCGCGGGTGCCGGGAGCGCCTTGAGCAGCGATGCCGGCAGCTTCTTGCGCTTCGCGAGGTCGTTGAACCTCGCCGGGTGCGTGAAGCCCTTCAGGAAGATGACCTGACCCTGGTCGGAGTACATGAACTCCTGCCAGAGCCTCGCCGCCCACGGGTGTGGCGCGGTCGCGCTGATCGCCTGGGCGTAGTAGCCGCCGTAGACCCCGTCGCTCGGGATCGTGACGCCCCACTTCGCCGCGGGGAACTCCTTGGTGTACGCGAGGTTGTTGTAGTCCCAGTCGATCGAGATCGGCGTCTGGCCGGACGCGACCGTCTGCGGCGTCGTGCCCACCGGGATGAAGTTGCCCGACTTCTTCAGCGCAGCGAAGAACTCGATGCCGGGACCGACGTCCTTGACCGAGCCGCCGTTGCCGATCGACGCGGCGATGACGCCGGAGACCGCGGAGTTCGACGTGAGCGGGCTGCCGTTCATCGCGACCTTGCCCTTGTACTCGGGCTTCAGCAGGTCCTTCCACGTCTTCGGCGGGTTGCTGATCAGGTTGCCGTTGTAGCCGATCGAGATGGCGCCCCAGTAGTCGCCCCACCAGAGGCCGCGGGTGTCCTTCATCGCGCGGGGGATCGTCGAGAACGTCGACACGAAGTACTTGCCGTAGAGGCCTTCGGCCGCGCCGGCGACGGCGAACGAGACGCCGACGTCGACCGCGTCAGGGGCGCGCGAGTCGCCCTTGAGGGAGCGGATCGCCTGGTTCTCTTCGGCGGAGCTGCCGTTCGGGTTCTGGTTGTCGATCGGAAGCCCGTACTTCTTCGAGAAGGTCGACATCATCTCGCCGTAGTTCGCCCAGTCCGGCGGCAGCGCGATCGTGTTGAGCTTGCCTTCCTTCTTCGCCTCCGCGACGAGCTCCTTGATCGAGATCTTCGAGCCCATGAGCGGCGGCGTGGCGCCCGCGGCTGCCTTCGAGGCGAAAGCGGCCCCGGTGCTCCCGAGAACCGTCAGGCCGGCGGCCGCGGCGACGCTTCGCTTCAGCATCTGCGAGCGGCTCATCTCGCTCTCCTCGAGCTTGCGCCAGAACTCCTGCTCTTGCGCCTCGTAGTCCTCCATCTGACCTCCCAGTCGAATAAGTGGTGACGAACCGGATCGAAGCACGTCTGGAACGCTGCCGCAATGGCACTTACCACCCTGTTGCAATGGAACTCACCATCTGTTCCAGATGGTGGATCGACTTGCAGTATTTGGGGTCGCGAAGGGTAGGCTCGGCGCATGACCCCGTTCGAGGGCGACGGCGTCTGGCTCCGCTGCGCGCTCCATGCGCACACCACGAATTCCG
>JAOPYX010000081.1 GCA_025964535.1 Actinomycetes bacterium
CGATGGCGGAAGCGGGCGCCGACGTGCTCGTGCCGCACATGGGCCTCACCACCGGTGGCGCGATCGGCGCCGCGTCGGCGAAGACGCTCGACGAGTCGGTGAAGCTCGTGCAGGCGATGCACGACGCGGCAAAGCGCGTCAATCCCGAGATCCTGGTGCTGTGCCACGGCGGCCCGATCGCGGAGCCCGACGACGCCGCCTACGTCCTCGCGAACACCGAGGGCGTCGTCGGCTTCTTCGGCGCATCGTCGATGGAGCGCCTGCCGACCGAGCTTGCGATGACCGAGAACATGCGCCGTTTCAAGGCGATTCCCGTCGACTGAGGAGAGACGATGAGCAGCTTCGTCAAGCAGGGGGACGTGCGGCAGGAAGATTTCGACTGGGGCGTGATCGGCTGGCGCCTCACGCCCGACAAGGGCTCGAAGCACCTCGTGATCATGGACGTCACGCTCGAGCCCGGCGAGGGCCACGACTTCCACCGGCACCCCGGGCAGGAGGAGATGATCATCCTCAAGCAGGGCAGGATCACCCAGTACATCGAGAAGGAGTCGTCGTCGCTCGGCGTCGGCGATTCGGTGTACCTCGACGAGGGCGTCGTCCACGCGTCGTTCAACGACGGCGACGAGACCGCGCACCTGCAGGTCGTGATCGGCCCTTCGCTCGGCGGCGAGACCGGCTACGGCCTCGAAGACGTCTCCGGCGAAGAGCCCTGGGCGTCGCTGCGCGGCTAGCTCGCGCTCGCGCCAACCCCCGGGGACAGACCCGGGTCTGTCCCCGGGGGTTTCGCGGCGCGCGTCACCGCCAGTTCACCTGTCCTTTCTAGGGTCTGGGCGTTCACTCGATCCACCGAAGGGAGAGCGTTATGCGCTTCATCGCCACGTTCCTCGCCGTCGCGGCGCTTGCGGTCGGAGGGACCTCGCTCGCGGTCGCCGGAGGCAATGCGCCCAAGCCGGCTGCGAAGCACGCGCACGTCGTGAAGCTCGCGAAGGTCTCGAAGCACCAGGTCCGCAAGGCCGCAACCGAGACGCCCGGCGAGAGCCCCTCGTCCGAGAGCAGCTCGGCACCCGAGAGCGCTGCCGACACGGCAGCGCAGGACGCCGCCTGTAAGGCAGCCGGCGTCGACCCGGCCGGCTCGAACGTCAACTTCGACGACGCGACGGGCACCTGCAGCAACAACGGTTGAGGATCACCTGACGTGCGAAGGGCCCCGGCAGCGGGGCCCTTCTGCACCTCCATCGACGCCGGGCTAGACTCGCAGCCGCCCTGCGTATCGCCCTCTTCGTCACCTGTCTCGGCGACACGCTCTTCCCGGAAACGGGCAAAGCGGTCGTCCGCATCCTGGAGCGCCTCGGCCACGAGGTCGTGTTCCCGGCCGAGCAGACCTGCTGTGGGCAGCTGCACCTGAACAGCGGCTACCGGGACGACGCCGCCGCGCTGGCGCGCCGCTTCGTCGAGGTCTTCGGCGAGTACGACGCCATCGTCTCGCCGTCGTCCTCGTGCGTCGGCACCGTGCGCGAGCTCTACCCGCAGCTCGTGCCGGAGGCCGCGAGGGTGGGCGCGCGCGTCTTCGAGCTCTCCGAGCTCCTGGTGAACGAGCTGGGGGTCGACGACGTCGGCGCATACTTTCCCCACCGCGTCACCTATCACCCGACATGCCACTCTCTGCGGGTCACGCGCGTCGGCGACGCACCGCTCCGTTTGCTGCGCAAGGTGCGCGGGCTCGAGCTCGTCGAGCTGCCGGCGGCGGACGAGTGCTGCGGCTTCGGCGGCACCTTCGCGGTGAAGAACGCCGACACGTCGATCGCGATGCTCGCCGACAAGTGTGCGTCGATCGTGTCGACGGGCGCCTCGGTCTGCAGCGCGGTGGACGGGTCGTGCCTGCTGCACATCGGTGGCGGCCTCGAGCGTCAGGGAACCGAAGTGCGGGCCCTGCACCTCGCGGAGATCCTCGCCTCGACGGAAGACGCATGACCGACTTTCCTGCGGCCGCACGAGTCGAGCTCGCCAACGGGCAGCTGCGTGCGAACCTGCACCACGCGACCCAGACGATCCGCGCGAAGCGTGCCGGCGTCGTCGCCGAGCTGCCCGACTGGGAAGAGCTGCGCGAGGCGGGGCGCGGGATCAAGGCCGACGTCCTCGCACGGCTCGACGAGTACCTCGTGCAGTTCGAGAGCGCCGCGCAGGCGGCCGGAGCGCAGGTGCACTGGGCACGCGACGCGGCCGAGGCGAACGCGATCGTCGTCGAGGTCGCCCGCGACCACGGCGTCTCTGAGGTCGTGAAGATGAAGTCGCTGACGACGGACGAGATCCACCTCAACGACGCGCTCGCGGCGGCGGGCATCTCGGCGCTCGAGACCGACTTCGCAGAGCTGATCCTGCAGCTCGACGGCGACTGGTCCTCGCACATCCTCGTGCCGGCAATCCACCGCAACCGCACCGAGATCCGCGATCTGTTCGCGCGCACCATCGCCGACGGCCCCCTGACCGACGATCCGAGCGAGCTCGCCGAGGCGGCGCGCGTCTATCTGCGCGAGAAATTCCTCGGCGCGCGGATGGGCGTGAGCGGCGCGAACTTCGGCGTCGCCGAGACCGGGACGATCTGCATCGTCGAGTCCGAAGGCAACGGGCGCATGTGCACGACGCTGCCGCCCGTGCTCGTCAGCATCCTCGGCATCGAGAAGCTCGTGCCGTCGTTCGCCGACCTCGAGGTCTTCCTCCAGCTCCTGCCGCGCTCGTCCACCGGGGAGCGGATGAACCCGTACACCTCGCTCTGGACCGGGGTCACGCCGGGCGACGGGCCGCAGGAAATGCACATCGTGCTGCTCGACGCCGGACGCACGCGGGTGCTCGCCGACGAGGTCGGCCGCGTCGCCCTTCACTGCATCCGCTGCAGCGCCTGCCTCAACGTCTGCCCCGTCTACACCCGCACCGGCGGCCACGCGTATGGCTCTGTCTATCCGGGGCCGATCGGCGCGATCCTCACCCCACAGCTGATCGGCGTCGACCAGGCGCCGTCGCTGCCGTACGCATCCACCCTCTGCGGCGCCTGTTACGAGGTCTGCCCGGTGAAGATCGACATTCCGGCAGTACTCCTGCACCTGCGCTCGAAGGTCGTCGAGCACAAGGGCGCGACCCCCGAGCGGCTCGCGATGCGCGCGATGGGCTGGGTCTTCGGGAGCGCGCGCCGGCTCCGCTTCGCGCAGCGCCTGGGCCGGGTCGCACAAAGGCCCCTCGTGCGCGGCGGGTCGATCCGCCGCCTGCCGGGGCCGCTCGCCGGCTGGACGCAGGGGCGGACGATGCGGCCGGTGGCTCGCGAGAGCTTCCGCCGATGGTGGAGCCGGCGGCCATGAGCACTGCCCGCGAGGAGATCCTCGGTCGCGTCCGCGACGCGCTCGAGGGATCGACGGCGCCGGAGCCGGTCGTCCGGGCGTACCGGCGCGCCGGCGACGGGGACCGCTCGCAGGCCGTGGAGCTGCTGTGCGACCGGCTCGTGGACTACAAGGCCGAGGTGCGCCGGGTCGCCGAGAGCGACCTGCCGGCAGCGATCGCGGAGGTCTGCGCCGCTCGCTCCGTCTCACGACTCGGCGTGCCGGACGGGCTGCCGCACGAATGGCGGCCCGCGAGCATCGAGATCGTCGAGGACACGGGCCTGACCTCACGGGAGCTCGACGGCCTCGACGGCGTCGTCACCGCCTGCACGCTCGCGATCGCGGAGACCGGCACGCTCGTCCTCGCCGCCGGCCCCGGCGAAGGGCGTCGGGCGCTGACGCTCGTGCCCGACCTCCACATCTGCGTCGTGAAGGAGAGCCAAATCGTCGACGGCGTCCCGGCGGCATTCGACCACCTAGGCCCGGTGGCGCAACGGCCGTTGACGCTCGTGTCTGGCCCCTCGGCGACGTCCGACATCGAGCTCAGCCGCGTCGAGGGCGTCCACGGCCCCCGGCAACTCGTGGTGCTCGTCGCCTCGACCGGGTAGCCCTTCGCGTCGAAAACCGCCCGGGATCTCACCCCTGGGAACTGAATTTTCGCTGCAGACGGTCGATTCCCCCGCGGGAGAGGACACGTTCGTGTCCTTCAACCGCAAAGGAGATAGACGTGTCCAAGTTCATTGGCAAGCGCCGCACGACCGGGATGGTGGCGATCATGGTCGCCTGCATCGCCGGCGCGAGCGCCTATGCGTTCACTGCAAGCAACACGGTTCCCGCCAAGAAGGCCGGTTCCGGAGCCGGAGCGATCGCCGGTTACACGGTGTCGAACGCCAGCTACACGTTCAATGCGGACGGGACGACCATCACCGGCGCCACGTTCAACCTGGACGCCGCGGCGAACGACGTGAAGGCGGCTCTGACCGGAACGCCGGTCGTCGCCGACTGGCAGGACTGCGGTGCGGCCGCCGCGGTCACGTTCCTCGTCACCTGCACCTTCGCAACGCCCGTTGCCGTCGCTTCGGCAACGAGCTTGCACGTCATCGCAGTTGAGGCCGGAACGGCCACGGTCGCCTAGTAGTACGACCGTTTTCTCGCTCTAACGGAGCGGCCGGGCCCGTCGTAGCCCGGCCGCTCCGTACCACCATTCACAACCATGCGGACTCCCTCTACCGCTCAGAAGCTCGTCGCCGGCGCACTCGCGCTGCTTACGCTTGCTCTGGCCTGGTTCTTTCTCGCGCCGACGTTCATCGGGGGCTCGACGACCTACGTCGTCACGGACGGCGTCAGCATGCAGCCCCACTTTCACACGGGCGACATCGCGCTCGTTCGGGGCCGACCGAGCTACCACGTCGGGGAGATCGTCGCCTACCGCAGCAGGACGCTGAACACGATCGTCCTGCACCGCATCGTGGGGAAAGCCGGCGACCGATACCTCTTCAAGGGCGACAACAACGACTTCATCGACCCGGAGCATCCCCGGCGGAGCCAGCTCGTCGGTGCGCTCTGGGTGCGTCTGCCTACGCTGGCGCAACGGCTCGCGCCGCTCCGTGGCCCGGCCACCATCGGCTCGCTCGTCGCGCTCGGCGTGCTGCTGCTCGGCGGCGGCGCCCTCACTCAGCGCCGCAAACGACGAGGGCGGCGCCGGCCCGATGCAACGCTCCCCCGCGCACACCCGACAACCCTGACCGCACCGGTCGCAGACTGGCCGCACCACCTCGTCGCCATCGGCGCAGCGGTGTTCACGCCACTTCTGGCCCTTGCCGTCATCGCATACGCCCGGCCGGTGACGACACTCGCTCCGGTGAGCGTCCCGTACACACAGCACGGCACGTTCGCATACTCAGCTGACACGGCCTGGGGGGCCGCATACCCGCACGGACGCGCCACGACCGGCGATCCCTTGTTCCTGCGCCTCGTACACACCCTGCAGGTGCGCATGGCGTACCGCTTCGACGCTGCCGGCGCGCACCGGATCTCCGGAACGACGTCGCTCTCCGCCCGGATCACGTCCTCGACCGGCTGGAAGCGGACGATCGCGCTGCAGGGAACGAAGCGCTTCACCGGGGACCGGGCCGTCCTAGGCGGAACCCTGTACCTGCGCTCGCTGCCAAGCCTGCTGCACAAGCTCGAGGCCAGCACTTCCGTGCCGTCGACCTATTCGCTCAAGCTTGTTCCCCACGTACGGGTGAAGGGCCAGGCAGGCGACCTCCCGCTCCGGGCCGTCTTCGCCACTCCGCTCGATTTCTCGCTCACGGATCTGGAGCTCCAGCCGGCGCTTCCCCCAGCCGGCGCCGCGAACGCAAGCGCCGGCAATCCGCTTACGCCCTCCTCGCCGGGGACGGCGACGGGCTCGCGCAGCCAGCCGAACGTCCTCTCCTTCAAGATCTTCCGAGTCCGGGTCACCGAGGCCCGCTCGGTCGCGCTGCGGGCGCTCGTCACAGCGCTCTGCGCGCTAGTCGGCGTAACGCTCGCGATCGCGCTGGGGCGGGACCGGCGCCCGCGCGCAGCGGCAAGCATTCAGGCGCGATATCGCCGCTTGATCGTGCCCGTGGCGCAGGTGCAGCCGTCGCAGCAGGTGGTCGAGCTCGCGGGCATCGAGGCGCTCGCGTCGATCGCCGAGCACTACGAGCGGATGATCCTCCACGAGCACGGCGACGACGGAGACACCTACTCGGTTGCCGACGACGGCGTCCTTTACCGGTATGCCGTCCCGGCGAACTCGCCGGAGCCGGACCCCGAGCCGGAGCCTGCACCTCCCGCACCCGTCGCGCTCACCGCCGTTCCCGCGTTGCGGGACCGGCGCGCGTCACAGCGCCGCAGCGCGTAGCGCCGCGCCCACCTCAAGCTTCTGCAAGCCCAGTCGATTACGGCGGCGTCGTCATGCGCCGCTTTCGATTCAAGCTCGAGGCTGTCCGAAGGCTTCGCGAACAGGCTGAGACCTCCGCCAAGGAGGCGTACGCCCGCGAGCTGGCCCTCGGCCGGACCCGGGACGCCGCGCTCCAAGAGGCCAACGCCCGGCTCGCCGCTGCGCGCGCCGCAGCGGCTGCCCCGAGCGTGCGCCCGCTCGACGGCGCCGACCTCCGCACGCGCCAGGCCTTCGTCGAGCGCCGCGAGCTCGAGCGGGCCATCAGCGCTCTCGACTCCGAGACCCAGGCCGAGCGCATCGAGGCGGGGCGGCAGCTGCTCGAGCTTGCAGCACGCAACCGCGAAGCGGTCGAGCGCCTGAAGAAGCGCCAGGAGCGCGCGCACCTGCTCGCCAACGAGCGCGCAGAAGGCCGGCTGCTCGAGGACATCGGCCTCGCAGTTCATCTCCGCTCGCGATCGCAGAACGTGGCATGAGCATCGCGACCACCCTCGAGCGCGTCGCTGCGCTGAACGCACAGCTGGCACCCACCCCCGCGGCGACACCGCCCGCGGCGACCCCGCAGACGAGCTTCGCCCAGGCCCTGCAGACCGCGGCGAGCGCGACGTCCGGGACGAGCACGACGTCGGTTGCGACTGCGACCGGCGCGCCGTTTGCGAGCGAGATCCAGGCCGCGGCCGACCGCTACGGCGTCGACCCGAAGCTGATCAGCGCCGTCATCTCGCAGGAGTCCGGGTTCAATCCGAATGCGACGAGCTCGGCTGGAGCTGCCGGGCTCATGCAGCTGATGCCGGCCACCGCGCAGACGCTCGGCGTCTCGAACGCGTACGACCCGACGCAGGCGATCGACGGCGGCACGCGCTTTCTGAAGAGCCTGCTCGACCGCTACAACGGCGACACGACTCTCGCCCTCGCCGCGTACAACGCCGGCCCCGGCGCAGTCGACCGCTTCGGCGGCGTGCCGCCCTACGCGGAGACGCAGAAGTACGTCCAGAACATCCTCGCGCGCGTCGGTGCGGCATGAGCGCAGCCCCCGCCACGCCGCCGGCCGTCGCGCCCGGCGTGCCAACCGTCCCGACCGGCGACGGCCAGACGGGCCAGGCCACCACGGCCGCCACCGACCTCTCGGCGTTCGCGCCGCTGCTCGCTGCGCTGGCGGCAGACGCCCCCGCCGCCCAAGCCGCCGCCCCGCCCGTTCCCGCAGCGACCGACCCGACGGCCGACCTGCTTCCGCCGGTACCCGCCGCCAAGCCGGGTACCCCGGTCCCGGCGGCACCCGCCTCCGTCACGGACGCCGTCGCAGCGACATCGATCGTGCCCGACGCCGCCGTCGCCGCGCCACCGGCACCGTCCACTGCGGCACCGTCCACTGCGGCAGCCGACCCTTCGCTCCCGCACGAGCCGCACGCGCGGAAGGACCGCGCCGGCGAAGCCGACGCCGCGGACACGGCGACCCCGGCCGCCGCGGCGCCCGACGTCGCCGTACCGCCACCCGCCGCCGTGACGGTGGATCCGTCTTCGCCGCCCCCGACGAACCCGACGCCCGCGCCCGGCGCACACCCCGCACCCGCCCCGGATCCGGCGCCGACCGCACAGACCGCGGCGCAGGTCGTTCCGTTTGAACCGCCGTCCCCGCAGGCCGACGCTACTCCGCCGGCCTCGCAGCCGGCAACCACCGCCGTGACGGCCGTCCAGGCAACGACCCAAGCAGCTGCCGCCCAGCCCGCTTCGCCGTCGCAGGCAACAGCACCCACGCCCGGCGCGGCTGCGTTCTCCGGCCCCGCCGCACCGAGCACCGACCAGGGGCCCGGCACGGGCTCCGGCACGAGCCCCGGCACGAATCCGGACACGAACCCGTCGGCCGCACAGCTCGCACCCACCAGGCCGGCCGCCGAGACGGCGTCCACCCCGGCGCCCGGCCCGGCGGGCGTCGCAGCGACCGCGCCGGTGAGCACGCCCGCGCCGGCACCCGCACCTGCGGCCCCGACACCGCCCCATGCGACCGCTCGGCTCGCCGACCTGCCGGAGACCGTGCAATCGGTGATCCAGATCGCGGCCCGCGGAGGCGCCACGACTGCGCGCATCGTCCTCGCACCGCCGGAGCTCGGCCATGTCGAGATTCGCCTGCACTACAGCGACAGCGGCGTCAGCGCCACGGTCGTCGCCGACCGCCCGGAGGCAGCGCAGGCGCTCGGGCAGTCGATCGGCGAGCTGCGCCGCGCGCTCGAGAGCCACGGCGTCTCGATTCTCTCCCTCGACGTCTCTCAGGCCGGCCCCGAGGAGCAGCGCGGTTCACAGCGCGAGACCCCGAGCCGAGCCGGGCAGGGCCCCGGCCCGCAGACCGCGCCCGAGGCGCTCGACGAAATCTCGATCGAGGTCTCGCGCCTGCCGCTCGCCGGCAGCAGCGTCGACGTCCTCGCCTAGGAGGCACACGCCATGACACAGACCAACGCCGCCGCCACCACGACCCCGACGACTCCGACGACCCCGACCTCGGCCGTCAACAACACCAAGGGCGCGCAGCTCGGCAAGGACGCGTTCCTCAAGCTGCTCGTCGCGCAGCTCCAGCACCAGGATCCCGGCAACCCGATGGACAGCAGCGCGTTCATGGGCCAGCTTGCCCAGTTCTCGTCGCTCGAGCAGATGACCAACGTCGCGACGGCCGTGGACAAGCTCACCGCATCGAACTCGGTGACGCAGAGCGTCGGCCTCCTCGGCCATGAGCTGGTCTTCGCCCGGGCCGACGGCTCGGCGGGTCACGGCATCGCCGACGGCGTCGCCCTCTTGAACGGCAACGTCACGATCGACGTCGCGGGCGAGAGCGTCGCACTCGCCGACATCACCGCGGTCGGTCCCGCAGCATCCCCCACCTCCACCACGACACCCACGGCCTGAGCGCCGGAAGGAGAGCGAACCACACCATGATGAGAAGCTTGTTCGCCGCAATCAGCGGCCTGCGCGCCCACCAGACCATGCTCGACGTGACCGCGAACGACATTGCGAACGTCAACACCGTCGGCTTCAAGGGCTCAAGGACGAGCTTCAAGGACGCGCTCTCGCAGACACAGGCCGGTGCCAGCGCACCGTCCCCGACGCTCGGCGGCACGAACGCCCAGCAGATCGGGCTCGGCGTCCAGACGGGCGCCATCTCGAACATGACCGGCTCCGGTGCGATCCAGTCGACCGGCAACCCGCTCGACCTCGCAGTGCAGGGCACGGGCTGGTTCCGCGTCGCGGGCATTGCGACGCCGGCCGGCGGCGGCAACCCGGCCGCGTTCGGCACCGTGCAGTACACCCGCGCGGGGAACTTCACCACGGACGCGTCCGGCAACCTCGTGACGCAGGACGGCTCCTTCGTTCTCGGCCATGTGGCGACCGCCCAGGGCCCGCCCCCGGTGTTCGCCGCGACGGACAGTCAGATCACGGTCCCGGCAACCGCGACCGCGCTCTCGATCGGTCAGGACGGCATCGTCAGCTACATCAACCCGTCCTCAGGCTCGCAAGTCGTGCTCTCCCAGATCACGCTGGCGAAGTTCCCGAACGAGCAGGGGCTCCAGCGGGTCGCGGGCACGAAGTTCGTCGTGTCGCCGAACTCCGGCGCACCCACCGTCGGCGTCCCCGGCGACACGAACGGGCTCGGCACGCTCGCGGCCGGCTCGCTCGAGATGTCGAACGTCGACCTCGCCGCCGAGTTCACGAACATGATCGAGGCGCAGCGCGGCTTCCAGGCCAACGGACGCGTCATCTCGACCGCCGACCAGATGCTGCAGGACCTGGTGAACCTGGGCCGCTAGCCCCGCTGACGGCGGGGAGCGCGCCCCGCGCGCCCCCCGCCGTCTCCCATGTACCGCCCCACGAAGGAGAACCGATGATTCCCCTCCACCGACTGACCCATCCCGAGCACCCGATCCACGTCAACCCCGACCTCATCCAGACGGTCGAGTCGACGCCGGACACGGTCGTGACGATGACGAACCACGCAAAGCTCGTCGTCGCAGAGAGCGCCGAAGAGGTCACCGATCTCATCTGCGCGTGGCGTGCGTCGATCGTGACGCGCGGCCTCGGGATCCCGGAGCTGCTGACGCCCGAACTGGCGCAGGTACTGCCTTTCGGCCCCCGCGGAGACTGATCGCCGGGCGCCCCTCAATGCGAGAGGCGCCCGGTCGATTACCCGGGACGAACGACGAGCTCGAAACGCGTGGCCATGGACGGCCACCGTAAAGAACCGAAGGATCGGAGCCCAATGAAGGCGATCACTGGCATCGGAATCGGTGCAGCATTCGTGCTGTTGCTCCTGGCCGTGATCATGGAGGGCGGCAATCCGATGTCCTTCATCAACATCCCGGCCGGGATCATCGTGGTCGGGGGAACACTGGCGGCGACGGTCGCCTCGACGCGCTTCTCGAACGTGAAGATCGCGCTCAAGGCCATCATCCTGGCGCTGAAGGGCCAGGACCTGGACGTCGGCGCCGCGGCGGACAAGATGGTGGTCCTCTCCGAGAAGGCGCGCCGCGACGGCCTGCTCGCGCTCGAGGAGGACGTCGACGCCCTGGGCGACGAGTTCGCCAAGAAGGGCGTGCAGCTCGTGGTCGACGGCGCCGACTCCGACCTCGTCCGCGGGATCCTGCAGTCCGAGGTCGACGGCATGGCCGAGCGCCACGCGCAGGTCGCCAAGATTCTCTCCACCGCCGGTGGCTTCGCCCCGACGCTCGGCGTGCTCGGCACGGTCATGAGCCTCGTCCACGTGCTCGAGAACCTCGACTCGCCCGCATCGCTCGGGCACTCGATCGCCGGCGCGTTCGTCGCGACCCTGTACGGCGTCGGCAGCGCGAACCTGCTCTTCCTCCCGATCGCGAACAAGCTGAAGGAGCTGTCGAGCGACGAGCTCGCGTACCGCGAGATGATGGTCGAGGCGATCCTCTCGATTCAGGCGGGCGACAACCC
>JAOPYX010000091.1 GCA_025964535.1 Actinomycetes bacterium
GTACGCAGTCGATCACGTATCACGACAGCTGCTACCTCGCGCGCCACAACGACGTGCGGATGGAGCCGAGAAAGCTGCTCAAGGTCATCGGCCAGCCGACGGAGATGAAGCGGAGCGGCAAGCAGACCTTCTGCTGCGGCGCCGGCGGCGCGCACATGTGGATGGAGGAGCGCGGCAACGCGATCAACGAGGAGCGCGCGCGAGAGGCGACGGAGACGGGTGCCGAGACGCTGGCCGTCGCGTGCCCGTTCTGCACGGTAATGCTGGACGACGGCGTGAAGGGCGTGGGCTCCGACATGCGCGTCGCGGATGTGGCGACGCTGCTCGCGGAGTCGCTGGGGGCCTGAAACGACGAGGGGCCGCGCTGCGGCCCCTCGTCGCACTTGCTGCGGTCCGTCTTCGGTCAGCTCTTGGCCGACGCCTTGACGAGCGTGTTGACGCCGTTGACGAGCGAGCACTTGATCTCTGCCCGGCCGGCGAGCTTGATCGCGCTGCTCACCTGTGCGGTCAGGCTCGAAGGGATCGTGCACGTCAGCCCGCCGACCGTGATCGAGGTGGATGTGAGCGCAGAGACGCTTCCGCGTGCCTCGCTCCGCTCGGTGCTCGCCTTCGAGGAGGCGCATTTGGCCGGCCCGACCTCGACGGCGGAGCCGCCCGTCGTGTTGCCGCCGATCTTCCCGCCGGTGAGCCCGCCCGTTGCGCTGAAGCTGCCGGAGAGGTTTCCGAGGAGGGCCGCGTGCGTTGCGGCGTGGCCCGAGGCAAGGCCGGCGATCGCGCCGTGGTCATAGACGGCGTCGAAGCGGGCGGCCGTGTCGCCGCCCGTTGCGGCGATCTTCAGCTTGCCGCTGAGGACGCCCACGCCGTCGGTCGAGTTGATCGTGGAGCGAACTTGCACCGTGGCCGCACCGCTGAGATCGGGATCGCCGCTCGCGGTGCCGGAATACGTCGCGTTGGTCGACGTGATCGTCTTGCCGTCGGCTGTCGTGCACGAACGTGTCTGGCTGTCCGTGACGGTGGTGGCCGTGAACGTGCCCACCACCGATTTGACGCTCTTCCCGTTGTCGAACCCGCGTGCGACCGCGAGCCCGGTCGTTGCGAACATCATCACGCCGGCCGCCACGAGCATCAACTTGCGCATCGAACCCTCCTAGTTTGTTTGGTCTTCGATGTAGATGCCCGTTTGGCGGCCATGCTTGCGCCTGCCTCGGTAAAAGTCGTGTAAAGCGCGATGCGGTAGTTGCTATTTGGGAGTCAGCGTCCCCTGCATCCCGGCGGCCGCGTGCGCGTCGACCGTGCACTTGTAGGGGTACTTGGTGCCCTTCTTCAGCGTGACGGTCAGCTTGGCGGACTTGCCCGGCCCGATGACCGGTGTCTTCTTGCCGGCGATCTGGAAGTCGTGCATGACTTTGCCTTTGTTCATGAAGTTGAAGGTGACGCTGCCGGCTTTCACGCTCGCAGGCGAGAACGCGAACTTGAATTCGGTTCCGGTGACGGTGACGGTCGCTGTCGTATGAGCGCGCGAGGCAAGCGCCGGACCGGCGACGGCGGACGTTGCGGCAACAAGGACGACTGCGCATGCCAGGCGTGTGGACAACAGTGAGCGAAGCATCGTTCCTCCTGTGTGGGGGCGGCTCACGACGTTGGCAAACTCGCGCAAGGCCCGCGTCATCCCGCCAGGGTGACGGGCTTCTCGCCTCGAGCGTGTCGATTCGCTTCGTTGTCGCGGCACGCTGTGCGTTCTGTAGGTCTAAGCTCGCAACGATGCGGAGAAATCGACTGGCGAGGCCGCGGTTCCCAGGGGGCGAAGGGACGTACGGCGTCTCGCTGGTCCCGGAGTCGGAGCTCGGCGAATCGCCGCTGTGGCCAGCCGCGGCGATCGTGTCGTCCACGTTGCTGTACGTGACGTTGCCGGGACGGTTCATCGTCGGCCCCTCGGGTGGCCTGTTCGGCGATCTCCGCTGGATCGTGGCCGGATTGACGGTTGTGCTCCTGGCCGCGCTGCTCGTGACCGTCCCGGAAGGGCGGGTCGCGCGAGCGTTCGGGTGGGGCTCGCAGCGCACGCGGGTCAGCCGGCGCATCCTGACGCTCGCGATGATCGCGATCTTGACGGTGGCGAATGCAGCGTCGATCTACCTGCTCGTCCATGTGCTGGTCAACGGCGGGAAGGTGGTGGCGTCGCCGCTCCTGCGCGCCGCGGTCCATCTGTGGTGCGTGAACGTGCTGGTCTTCGCGCTCTGGTTCTGGCAACTCGACGGCGGCGGCCCCATGACGCGGCTGAAGACGGCGATCCGCGAGCGGGACTTCTACTTCCCGCAGCAGAGCGATCCGGCGGTCTTCGGGACGGGGTGGCAGCCGACCTTCATCGACTACCTCTTCGTCTCGTACACGAACTCGTCGGCATTCAGCCCGACCGACACGATGCCGCTGAGCCGGTGGGCGAAGGTGCTGATGCTCGTCCAGTCCGCGATCAGCCTGTCGCTCGGCCTGATGGTCGTCGCGCGCGCCGTGAACATCCTGCGCTAGAGGTTTGATGTGGATCTGACGTGCGCGCGGGGATGGGCCAGACCAAGCGATTCGGCCGAGCCCAACGCGGGACATAGTGGTTCTACGTTCAAGGCGGGCTCGGGCGAAGCGCGCCGCGTCTGGCACACCATCCGTGCGTGCGGCGGATCCGCATCGAGCCTCTAGTGCTCGTCGGGCTCGGTCACGTCGACCTCGTGTGCCGCGACCTCGCGCGCTCGCTCGCGTTCTATCGCGGGGTGTTCGGGCCGCTCGGGTTGGAGGAGCCGGCGCTCTTCGACGGCGAGCGCGGCGAGAAGATCCACTATCTGCGCTTCCCGCGGGCGGGCTCGGGCTCGATCGGGTTACGGCAGGCGCTCGAGGAGCAGGTGTTCGAGCTCTACGCGCCGGGGCTTCACCACCTGGCGCTCGCGGTCGAGACGCGAGCCGACGTCGACGCCGCGCACGCCGCGGCGGTCGAGGCCGGGGCGGAGGTGCTGCACGCGCCGAAGCTGTGGCCGCAGTACCACCCGGACTTCTACGCGACGTTCTTCCTCGACCCGGACGGGTTCCGGCTCGAGGTGGCGGCGGCGCGGGACGCCCGGCTCTAGCTCGCCAGGGGAGTGCTCAGCAGGCCGCCGCTCCTCTCGATGAGTTCCGCGAGTCGTGTGCGGACGCGCGTGATCTCGTCGCTGTGCTTGCGGAGCTCGGCCTCGCTCGCGCCCCGCTCCTCCAGCAGGGCGCGAACGAGGATGAGGCCCTTGAGGTGGAGCAGCCGATCGTCCACCTCGCGGAACTTCCGTTCGTAGGTCGCGAGCGCGCTCACGCTGCCTCCAGCGCAACCTCGGCCTCGGTCGACTCGTGGGTCGCCGTGACGGTGACCGATCGCGATTCCGTCAGGAGCGCTGCGAGTACCGCGCCGGCCGCCGCGGTCGCGGCGAGCACGTAGAACGTGACCTGGAAGCCGTGGGTCAAGGCGGCTCCCCCGAGCGCGGATGCGCCGCGGTGTGCGTTCACGTAGTGGCCGGTGAACGTGGTCGCGATCGTCGTCGATGCGGCCACGCCGATGGCGCCGCCGATCTGCTGGCTCGTGTTGATCAAGCCCGAGGCGACGCCGGCGTCCGACTGCTGCACGCCGGTCAGCGCGCCGATCGACATCGGCACGAACGCGAGCGCGAGCCCGATCCCGCTCAGCATGAACGCCGGGAACAGATCCCAGAAGTAGTGCCCGTGCACGGGGAGCTGTGCGTACAGCACGAGCCCGGCCGCCGAGAGGGCGAGGCCGGCCGTCAGCACGGGCCGGACGCCGATCCGTGTCGCCAGCGCCTGGGCAACGCCCGAGAACGCGATGATCGACAGGGTCAGCGCGACGTACGCAACGCCGGTCTTGAGTGCGGAGTAGTGCAGCACTTGCTGCATGTACAGCGTCAGCAGGAAGAACTGCGAGAACACCGCCCCGGCCAGGAGCAGGCCACTGATGTTGGACGCGGTCAGTGTTCTCAGGCGGAAGATCCGCATCGGCAAGAGCGGCGCCGTCGAGCGCACCTCGATCACGACGAAGGCCACGATCAGCGCAACGGAGGCCGCGAGCAGGCCGATCGTCTCGGTGGTGCCCCAGCCGTGCTGCGTGGCGCGGGTCATGGCGTACACGAGCAGCATCAGGCCGCCCGTGATCGAAGCCGCACCCGCGGCGTCGAAGTGGCGATGGTCGAGCTCGGCGCGACTCTCGCGCAGCAGGAACGGGACGAGGGCGAGCACGATGATGCCGGCGGGGACGTTGATGAAGAAGATCCACGACCAGCTGAACGCGCTCGTCAGTGCGCCGCCGAGCAGTACGCCGGCCGCGCCGCCGCTGCCCGAGGCCGCGCCCCAGATGCCGAGTGCGATGTTGCGCTCGCGGCCTTCTTTGAACGTGGTCGTCAGGATCGACAGGGCAGCCGGAGACAGCATCGCCGCGCCGAGCCCCTGCAGAGAGCGGAAGATGATCAGCGAGCTCTCCGACCAGGCGAGCCCGTCCAGCAGCGAGCTGACGGTGAAGAGCACGAGACCCGCGACGAAGAGCCGACGGCGCCCGAGCAGGTCGGCCAGCCGGCCGCCCAGGAGAAGCACCCCACCGAAGAGAATTGAGTAGGCGGTGATCACCCACTGGAGGCTCTCTTGGCTGAAGTGCAGGTCCGTCTTGATCGACGGCAGCGCAACGTTCACGATGGCGACGTCGAGGACGACCATGAACTGGGCGGCGACGATCACGGCGAGGGCGAACCAGCGCTTGCGGGAATCGAGGGAAGTCATAGAAGGCTCCAATCGTTGAACAGATCTACGATGAAGCCTAACAACGATGAAGCGCGCTACGCTTATTCCCGTGGATATGTCAACGATTCCTGAGCTGAAGCAGCCCACTGCGCTGCCCGCCGAGCTGCGCGCCTGCACCGGCTTCCTGCTCGCGCGCCTCGGCTACGCGATGAAGGCGATCACGATCCAAGAGTTCGAGCGCGAGGGATTCAGCATGTACCAGTTCAGCGTGCTCGCGGTCCTCGCCGAGGGCGTCGTGGAGACGCAGGCGAAGATCGCCGACACGTTGACGCTCGACCGGGGCCAGCTCGTCGGCATCCTCGACGACCTCGAGGAAGCAGGCCTGGTCGAACGGCGCCGCGACCCGAGCGACCGTCGCCGGCACACGGTGAGCCTGACGCCGGCGGGAAAGAAGCGGCTCGTCAAGATGCGGTCGATCGTCGAGCGGATCGAGGACTCGTTCCTCGAGCCGCTGGACGAGAAGGCGCGGGCGGCGCTACACGACGCGCTCTTGCGCGTCGCCGAGAATCGCGATCAGCGGTTTCAGCAACGCTAGACCTGAGTTAGTGCTTGTCGGGTCGCGTCGATCGATCGATGGGCCGCGACCTCGCGCGCTCGCTTGAGTTCTATCTGCGGTCTTCGGCGCTCTCGGCCTTGAGGAACCGCCGGAATGCCGTGTATTGGGTTCAACTTCGCTTTCAAGCGTGCCACAGAGCCCTGTCTCAACCGCGCGCCGAACCTATGTTTAGGATAGCCCCGGTGTCAGGGATCATCGTCGACGGCTCCGGCCGGGAGCATTCTGGGTCTGCTGTGCGTTCCGTCGCGGGACAAGTCGCGGCGCCATGGCCGCCGACGATCAACTGCTAGACCTGGATACGCAGCTTAAAGGGCCG
>JAOPYX010000103.1 GCA_025964535.1 Actinomycetes bacterium
TCGTTGCAGAAGACCAGGCGATCATTCGCCTCGACCTGCGCGGCATCCTCGAGAAGCACGGCTTGATCGTCTGTGCGGAAGCAGGCGACGGCGAGCAGGCCGTCGAGCTCGCGCGCACCTCGCATCCGGACGTCGCGCTCCTCGACATGCGCATGCCGAAGCTCGACGGGATCGAAGCTGCGCGGCGGATGTATGCCGAGCGGCCGATTCCGATCGTGATGCTGACCGCGTTCTCCGATCGCGCGGTCGTCGAGAAGGCGATCGCCGCAGGCGTTTTCGCGTATCTCGTCAAGCCGTTCAAGGAGAGCGACCTCGTGCCGGCGCTGCGCGCCGCCGTCGTTCGTCACGCCGAGCTGCTGACGGCCAGGCGGGCGGTCGGAGAGAAGCCGTTGCGCCCTGTCGTGATCTCCGTCCGGTCGCCGAGCGGCAACGACTGGCCTTTGCGCATGGAGCGGAACGAGGACGGCGCGCTCGAGGTGCACGCGGTCGACGAGGGAGGCGCTCGGCCGTGAGAGTGCTCGTAGGCGAAGACGAGACGCTGATCCGCCTCGACCTGAAGGCGATGCTCGAACGGGCCGGCTACGAGGTCTGCGCCGAGGCGCGGGACGGCCTGGAGGCACTGGAGCTCGCCCGGTCGGAGCAGCCGGATCTTGCGGTGCTCGACGTGAAGATGCCGCGTCTCGACGGGATCGAGGCGGCGCGCCGGATGCTCGACGAGCGACCGATCCCGATTGTGATCGTGAGCGCGTTCACGGAGCAGAGCCTCGTCGCGCGCGCGGCGGACGCGGGCGTCTTCGGGTACCTGGCAAAGCCGTTCCGCGAGCACGACCTGCTGCCTGCGATCGCCACCGCCCGGGCACGCTTCGGCGAGCTCACCGCGGTCCGCGACCAGGTGGACACGCTCGCGGACGCGCTCGCCGCACGGAAGGCGATCGAGCGGGCCAAGGGGATCCTGATGGAGAAGCAGGCGCTCACGGAGGATGCGGCGTTCGCGCGGCTGCGGAAGGCGAGCCAGGTCTCGGGGCGTCCTATGCGCGTAATCGCGGAGGCCGTAATCGAGACTTTCTCGGCTTGATTTGCATATTACGCAGTAATTAGACTATTATGCAGCCGTGGCCACGGTTGCGATCCTCGGTGCGTCCGGATACGCCGGACAGGAGACCCTCGACCGCGTGCTCCGGCACCCGGAGCTCGAGGTGGTCGCGCTCGGCTCCGACTCGCTCGCCGGTGAGCCGGCGGCGGCCCTCGACTTCCGCCTGAACGGCTCTCTGCCGCGGTTCGTCCCGAACGACGAGGCGCTGGCCTCCGGCGCCGACGTCGTCTTCGCCTGTCTCTCGCACGACCGAGCGGCACTGCTCGATCCACCGGCCGGCGCGGTCGTCGTCGATCTCTCGGGCGCGCACCGGCTGCAGGACTCCGCGCTCTATCCGGCGTGGTACGGCTTCGAGCATCCAGGGGCCGCGACGCTGGGTGAGTGGAGCTACGCGCTGCCGGAGCTCTTCCCGCCGACCGGTTCGCTGATTGCCAACCCCGGCTGTTACGCAACGGCGGCGATCCTCGCGCTGGCGCCGTTGAAGGATGCGATCGATCCTGCGAGCGTCGTCGTCGACGCGAAGTCGGGCGTCTCGGGCGCGGGTCGCCAGCTGAAGGAGAGCTCCCACGCGGGCTTCGTGCTCGAGAATCTCTCGCCGTACAAGATCGGCGCGCACCAGCACGCGCCCGAGATCGCGCAGGCGCTCGGCTTTCCCGTTTGCTTCGTCCCGCACCTGCTGCCGGTGCGCCGCGGACTGCTCGCGACGTGTTACGTGGAACCGGTGGGCGACATCCGCTCGCTGCTCGAGGACGCATATGCCGGCAGCGACGTCGTTTCCGTGCTCCCGGAAGGCGTCGTGCCGGAGCTCGCCCGCGTGCAACACACCGACGGTGCGGAGATCGCCGTCTTCGCGGATCGCGCAACGAGTCGCACCGTCGTGATCTGCGCGCTCGACAACCTCGGCAAGGGTGCGGCTGGACAGGCGCTGCAGAACGCAAACCTCGCGCTCGGTCTCGACCAGACGCTCGGCCTCCGTCTCGCTGGAGTCCTCGTATGAGCGTCACCGCCGCCAAGGGATTCGTCGCCGGCGGCGTGCATTGCGGCATCCGCAAGAACGGGCGCCGTGACCTCGCGCTCGTGCGCTCGCTCGTGCCCGCAACGGGCACGGCGATGTTCACGACCAATCGTTTTCTCGCCGCACCGGTCGTCGTGTCGCGCGAGCATCTCGAGCTCGCGCAGCCGCAGGCGGTCGTTGCGAACTCCGGCGTCGCGAACGCGGCCACAGGCGAGCAGGGCGTCGCCGACGCGCGGGCGAGCGCGGTGGAGACGGCACGGCTGCTCGGGATCGAGCCGGAACAGGTGATCGTCCTCTCGACGGGCGTCATTGGCGCGCCGCTGCCGCTCGAGAAGGTTCTCAGCGGCATTCAGGACGCGGCGCTGCACCTCTCCCACTGGGGAGGCGCGACCGCGGCCGAGGCGATCATGACCACCGACACGCGCCCGAAGGAGTCGATCGCGCTCGGGACGGGCTTCACGGTCGGCGGCATGTCCAAGGGCTCCGGAATGATCCATCCGAATCTCGCGACGATGCTCGCGGTCATCACGACCGACTATCCGCTCGAGCCCGGCGAGGCGATCGAGTTCCTGCGCCCCGCGGTCGACACCAGCTTCAACGCCATCTCCGTCGACGGCGAATGCTCGACGAACGACGCCGTCGTGTTGCTCGCGAACGGCGCAAGCGAGATCGAACGGACGCCTGAGACGGACGCCGAGTTCGCGCTCTGCATTCGCAAGGTCTGCGGCGAGCTCGCGAAGCTGATCGTCGCCGACGGCGAGGGCATGACGGTGCTTGCCGAGATCGCGGTGCGCGGAGCGACGAACGAAGCCGAGGCACGCGCGATTGCCGAGCGCGTCGCGACCTCGCCGTTGGTGAAGACGGCCTTGCACGGTCACGACGCAAACTGGGGCCGCATCGCTGCCGCTGCCGGCTCTGCGAAATACAACGGCGGCTATGCGCAGCTCGACCCCGACAAGCTCTCGATCACGATCGACTCTGTCCAAGTGCTGGTCGACGGCACACCGACCGGTGACGAGCCGGTGCTGGCGAACGGCCACTGCGCGATCGAGCTCGACCTTGCGCTCGGGACCGGCAGCGCGAACTACCTCACCACCGACCTGTCGTACGACTACGTGCGCATCAACGCGGACTATCGGACATGAGCGTCGTCGTTCTCAAGGTCGGCGGCGCATCGACCGGCGGCGTCGCGGAGGCCGTCGCCGAGCTGCGTGCAACGGGCTATCAGGTCTGTGTCGTCCACGGCGCCGGCCCGCAGATCTCCGAGGAGATGGCACGGCGTGGCCTCGACGTCGAGTTCGTCGGCGGGCGCCGCGTCACGACGGCCGAGGGCCTCGAGGTCGTGCGGGACAGCCTCGCCGCGGTGAACGCGGCGGTCTGCGCCGCGATCGGCGCCGACGCAGTCGCTCTCGCGGGCGACGAGGCCGGGCTCGAGGCGGAGCAGATCCCGGAGCTCGGGCTCGTGGGTCGCCCGGTTCCGTCGGCGCCCGCGGGTGTCGTGTCGGCGCTCGCGTCCGGTCTCGTCCCGGTGCTCTCGCCGCTCGCGCGCGGACCGCTGAACGTGAACGCCGACGAGGCGGCCTCTGCGCTGGCTGTCGGAATCGGCGCAGCGCGCATCCACTTCCTCACCGACGTGGCCGGCGTCTTCCACGACGGAGAGCTCGTGCATTCGATCAGCGCGGGTCACGCGGAGTCGCTCATCGGCGACGGCACGTTCGAGGGAGGAATCGTCCCCAAGCTGCTCGCCGCTGCGCAGGCCGCGCAGAGCGGCCTCGTCGCCGAGATCGGCGCGACGGCGGTCGTCGCATGAGCTCCGTTCTCGAGAGCGCGCTCCTCCCGACCTACCCGGCCACGCGCGTCACGTTCGTCGAAGGCGACGGCGTCTGGCTCGTCGACCAGGCGGGCAAGCGCTATCTCGACTTCGCCGGCGGCATCGCCGTCGTCGGGCTCGGCCATCGTCACCCCGCGCCGCTCGCTGCCGCGCACGCGCAGCTCGACAAGCTCTGGCATGCGTCGAACCTCTACGGCACCGAGCCCGCACAAGTGCTCGCGCGGCGCCTGTCGGATCGGTTCGGCGGCGCCCAAGCCTTCTTCTGCAACTCCGGCACCGAAGCCAATGAGGCCGCGCTGAAGTACGCGCGCAAGGCGACCGGCAAGCCGGGCGTGCTCGCGCTCGAGCAGGGTTTCCACGGACGGACCACCGGCTCGCTCGCCGTCACCGGACAGCCGGCGAAGCGAGCGGCATTCGAGCCGCTGCTTGCCGGCGCTCGGTTTGCGCGCCCGAACGACCTCGATTCGCTCCGGTCCGCGGCGTCGGACGACGTCGGTCTCGTGCTGCTCGAGCCTGTGCTCGGCGAAGGCGGCGTCATCCCGCTCGAGCCGGCGTTTCTCGCTGCGGCCGCGGCGCTCGCGGAAGAACTGGGAGCGCTGCTCGCCTTCGACGAGGTGCAGACGGGGATGGGCCGCACCGGAAGCTTCTTCGCGTTCGAGCAGCTCGGCGTTCGCCCGGACCTCATCACGCTCGCGAAGGCGCTTGCAAACGGCCTGCCGATCGGCTGCCTCCTCGTCGCCGACGACAGCGCGGGCGCGTTCCAGCCCGGTGACCACGGCTCCACCTTCGGCGGCAACCCGGTCGTTTGCGCTGCGGCCGTCGCGGTGTGCGATGCGATCGACGACGAGCTCCTGCAGCAGGTGCGCACGAACGGCGCGCGGCTGCAGGCCGGTCTCGCCTCGCTGCCGGGGGTGGTGGAGGTGCGCGGTGCAGGCCTGCTCGTCGGCGCCGAGCTCGCGGGTCCCGCGCAGCCCTTGGTGGACGCGGCGCTCGACGCAGGGCTCGTCTGCCTGACGTCCGGCCCCAACGTCCTTCGCCTGGCGCCGCCGCTCGTCGCGAGCTCCGACGACGTCGACCGGGCACTGGAGATCCTGACCGAGGCAGCGGCACGATGAATCGCGCGCAGCGTCATGGCGCGATCCTGCGGCTCGTGGCCGAGCGGCCGCTCGGGACGCAGAGCGAGCTCGCGGAGGCTCTACGGAGCCAGGGCCACGAAGTCGTGCAGACGACCGTGTCGCGCGATATCCACGAGCTCGGCCTGATCAAGATCCGGCACGAGAGCGGCCGGCTCGTCTACGCGCCGCCGGAGGCCGCCGAGGCCGGGATGAACGAGGCCCTCTCCGTTGCGCTCGGACGTTGGGCGCTCGGCCTCGAGCCGAGCGGGAACCTCGTCGTCGTGACGACGCCGCACGGCTATGCGAGCGCGCTTGCAGAGGCGATCGACGTGGCGAGGCATCCGCACATTGCCGGAACGATCGCAGGCGAGAACACCGTGCTCCTCATCTCCCGCGAGCCGGTGACGGGCGCGCAGCTCGTCGAGGAGCTGCAGGACCGGTCCATGCGGGGAGCGGCATGAGCGTCGATTCTCCGTCGTTCGCGCGCGTGATCCTCAGCTCGCTGCCCGTCGGCTAGCGCGTGGGCATTGCCTTCTCCGGCGGTCTCGACACCTGCTGCGCGCTCGCCTGGATGCGCGAGCGGGGTGCGATTCCCTATGCGTTCACCGCCGATCTCGGCCAGTACGACGAGCCGGACATCTCCGCGGTCCCCGACCGCGCGCGACAGTACGGCGCAGAGGAAGCGGTACTGGTCGATTGCCGCGAGCAGCTGGCGCGCGAGGGTCTCGCTGCGCTGCAGTGCGGCGCCTTCCACATCCAGACGGCGGGCAAGCGGTACTTCAACACGACGCCGCTCGGCCGTGCCGTCACCGGGACGTTGCTCGTGCAGGCGATGGCGCAGCACGGCGTCGACATCTGGGGCGACGGATCGACGTACAAGGGCAACGACATCGAGCGCTTCTACCGGTACGGGCTGCTCGCGAACGCGAACCTGCGCATCTACAAGCCGTGGCTCGACGAAGCGTTCGTCTCGGAGCTCGGCGGGCGCACCGAGATGAGCGAGTGGCTCGCCGCACGCGGGCTGGCGCACGGCACGTCGACTGAGAAGGCGTACTCGACCGATGCGAACCTGCTCGGCGCAACGCACGAGGCGAAGGATCTCGAGCTGCTCGAAACGAGCATGAAGATCGTCGACCCGATCATGGGTGTCGCGCACTGGGACGCCGGCGTCGAGATCGAGCCAGAGGTCGTGACGATCGCGTTCGAGGCCGGCCTTCCCGTTGCGATCGGCGGCGTCCTGCTCTCCGATCCGGTCGAGCTCGTGCAGGTCGCGAACGAGATCGGCGGCCGGCACGGACTCGGCATGTCGGATCAGATCGAGAACCGGATCATCGAGGCGAAGAGTCGCGGCATCTACGAGGCGCCGGGCATGGCGCTGCTGCACATCGCGTACGAGCGGCTGCTGAGCGCGATCCACAACGAGTCGACGCTCGAGCGCTACGCGGTCGACGGCCGCCGCCTGGGACGGCTGCTCTACGAAGGCCGCTGGTTCGACACGCAGGCGCTGATGCTGCGCGACTCGCTGCAGCGCTGGGTCGCGTCCGTCGTCACGGGCGAGGTCACGATCGAGCTGCGGCGCGGCGACGACTACACGATCCTCGACACGCGCGGCGATGCCGTGACGTACGACCCCGAGCGGCTGAGCATGGAGCGGAGCTCCACCGCGTTCACCGCCGGCGACCGGATCGGCCAGCTCGCAGTGCAGATCAACGACATCGCCGACTCACGGGCCATGCTCGCGCAGTACCGCCATTTGCACCTCGACGCGCCCGCACTCGAGCTCGGGAGTGGCGAATGACGCTCTGGTCGGGTCGCGTCGGAACGGAGCTTGCGCCGGAGGTGTGGGAGTTCCTCAAGGCGGACGACGCGGAGCTGCTTCCGTA
>JAOPYX010000145.1 GCA_025964535.1 Actinomycetes bacterium
CGCGCCCGGATCTCGCGCGAACTGCACGACGTCGTCGCGCACAACGTCGGCATTGTCGTGCTCCACGCCGTTGCAGCGCAGGCGGCTGCGCTCAACGAACAGTCGACCGCGGCAGTCCGCGGCCCGCTGGCGACGATCGAGGCCACGGCCCGCGAGACGCTCGAGGAGATGCGACGCCTTGTGCGACTGCTCGACGAGCACCAGCCTTCGGCGACAGCTCCCGCCAAGCTCGCCAACCTCGACGCGCTGCTCGAGCGAATCCGCGGAGCCGGGCTCGATGTCGAGCTCACGATCGAGGGGGAGCCTCGACCGCTGCCGGCAGCGATCGACCTTTCCGCCTATCGCATCGTCCAGGAGGCATTGACGAACGCGCTCAAGCACGCCGGACATGCAAGCGTCCAGGTGCGTCTCCGTTACCGCGAGCATGGCGTAGCGATCGACGTCGTCGACAACGGACCAGGCCGATCCGATGCAGTCGTCACGGGAGGCCGCGGCCTGGCCGGGATGCGCGAGCGAGTTGCGCTCTTCAACGGCACACTCGAGGCAGGCCCGGGCTCGGCCGGCGGCTTCCACGTCCACGCCGAGCTGCCGGTGCCTGCGTGATCCGCACGCTACTCGTCGACGACCAAGCGCTCGTTCGTGACGGCTTTCGGCTGATCCTTGAGCACGACGACGAGATCGAGGTCGTCGGCGAGGCAGGCGACGGCCTCGAGGCACTCCGTCTGAGCCGCGAGCTGACCCCGGACGTGGTCCTCATGGACATCCACATGCCCACGCTCGACGGCGTCGAGAGCACGCGGCGCCTGATGCGCGAGCCCGAGCCGCCTCGCGTGCTCGTCCTGACGATGTTCGACGACGACGAACTCGTCTACGAAGCTCTCCGCGCAGGCGCGAGCGGCTTCCTGCTCAAAGACATCCGCCAACACGAACTCACTCGCGCAATCCGCACCGTCGCCGGCGGCGAAGCCCTGCTCGCCCCCCACATCACGAAAAAGCTGATCGAGTCCTACGTCAGCAGCCCGCCGCCCGGCGCGGCGGTGCCGGCCGGCCTCGCCGACCTCACCCCGCGGGAACTCGAGGTACTGCGGCTCGTTGCACGCGGACTATCGAACGCCGAGATCGGCACCGAACTCTTCCTCGGCGGGACGACCGTCAAAAGCCACATTGGCCACATCCTCGCCAAGCTCGCAATCCGCGACAGGGTCCAGGCAGTCGTCGCGGCGTACGAGTTTGGTCTCATCCGACCAGGGGCTGCACCCCCCGATGCGCAGAAACCGAACGGCAGCTGAACCCCGCTTTCGCGAGTTCGCTGCGCAGCCGTGGTCGCCGCTCCGGGGGACATGGTGACGCCTCAAAGACGTAGCGTTTGTTCGTTTCGGTCTTTTAAGGCCTGGCCTGACGTCGACCCATCATCGACCGAACCGACATCTACTGGATCGCCAAGAAGATCGACCAAGCGATGGGCAGCTGCCGCCGAAGACCTAACGGCGCACTGCGAGAGGCCAGCGAAGCCCCTGTCGGTCTAGCGAATTAACGAACCCGCTCCCGAGGAGCAGGCGTCCTCGACCGAGGGATGGGCAAAGAACGCTTTTCGGCCGACGGGGCACGAAGAACTGCGGCTGATGCTAATTCGAACCGACGACCACTCGCTCGTGGATGATCTCTGCGCGCACTATCGACGCTCGGGCTTCCATGTCCAGAGCGTCGACGGCGGCATGATCGAAATCGCGCGTCCCGATGCGTCGAACCGAGAACAGGAACGACGCGAGGTGCTGATGCATCTGCGCGTCTGGGAGGTCACGAACCTTGACGCCCACGTAGAAGTCCTTTAGTCGACGAGCGGGTAATGCGGTCCTCTCCCGGCGATTCAGATGACTCTCTCTACTCGTAAGCGACCCGAGTTCGACCTTCATCGCCGTAACGAGCGATCGACGATCGCCGATAGGCAAATGACCCCCTCTCTGCGGATGAAGGGCTCAACACTCGACCCGCGGATGGCTGGACGCCGAAGCCGTTTGGCCATCAGCGATTCCCGGCGAATGGATAGAGCATTTATGGAGCCCAGCGGGCGCAACCGGTGGCAACCGGTGGGAAATGGGACGCGCTCGAAAACCGCTCAAACAGGCCGATCCGCAACCGGTGGCAACCCACGGCAACCGTTTCGGAGCGCATGGTAACGAGGGGGTCGATCGGGCTCCGCCACGCCGCCACGTCGGCACTTCCTCAGTAACAGCCGCCTTTCTGAGCCGATGCGGGTCGGAGTCGCGGTCTGTGTTTTCGCTTAACCAAGCGCAAAGCTGACGGCCACGTCGCTGTTACGCCTGTGGAGGTTGTCGATTCCGCCGATGTGATGCACCGGTGATGCATGGGTCCGAGAGACCCGACATCTGGGCAATGCCCATGAATAGAAAAACCCCGCTTTTGCGGGGTTTTCCCTTAGCAGGCCATATAAGCCGGATTCTGTCGAGGGTGACCATCCATCTTTGCGGCTACCCGGCTCCTTGACGGGCCGTCTTGGCGGAGCCTGTTCGCCTTGCACCGGACGGGGTTTGGCGAGCCGCCGTGTCACCACGGTCGCTGGTGGGCTCTTACCCCACCGTTTCACCCTTACCGGCGACGTCTCCGGAGAACACGTCGCCGGCGGTCTGTTCTCTGTGCCACTTTCCGTCGGCTTTCGCCGCCTCCCTCGCGGGAGCGTCCTGCCCTGCGGTGTCCGGACTTTCCTCGAGCGTCGCTCGCGCGACGACCGCGGTCACCCGGCCTGCGAGCCGAACTCTACCTGGAGAACGTTCGATTCGAGCCTTCCGCGCAGGAGCATCTCGCACTCGGGGCAGCGCACCGCGGCTCCGTCGTGGAGGACGAACTCGCCGCACACCGGGCACTCGAGCGAGGCCCCCCGCAGGAGGGCGAACAGCTCGTGCTCGAGCGTCCGGTGCACGGAGGACACAGTCATCAGAGCGTCCTGAAGACCCCCACGACCGTGCCGAGGATCTGCACGTGCTCGGCGTAGATCGGCTCGAG
>JAOPYX010000183.1 GCA_025964535.1 Actinomycetes bacterium
TGCTCGCCGGTCGCTTCCAACTCGACGCGCGCACGCTCGGCGAACGCCTCCATCCCAAAGTCGGAGAAGAGGCCGTACGCGATTCGCAGTTGCTCGCGCGCATCGCGACGTCGGCGTTGACGTCTCAACCATTCGCCGTAGAGGAGGTGAGCACGAGCGAGCTCGGCCGCCATGCGCGTTCGACCGAGCCGGTCGATCGCCTGGACATGGAGGCTTTCGGCTCGGTCGTCTTCCGCCACAAGCGCCTCCGAGCGCGCTGCGATCCCGAGGGCCCAGTTCGTGCCGGCAGCATTGGCCATCTCGGCGAGACGTGAGCAGGTGTCGGCGGCCAGCTCGGGTGTCCCAACTCGGGCAGTAGCTTCGATCAACTCGACCATCCCCCAGTTCGAGGTGCTGAGGTCGTGCGGATGCTCGGCGACCCGAAGCGCGGCCGCGCGAGCCTCGTCGTAGCGGCCAAGGCCGTTGAAGAGCACCGCTTGAGCCCAATCGAGCACCGAGAGCCCGATTCCCTCACCTCGTTGCATCGCGCCCTTCCGGCTTTCTTCGATCAAAGAGATCGCTTCGGGCTCGCGGCCGCGGAATGCGACGAGTCCCACTGCCCCGTACGGAGTCAGATTGCTGCCCATCGCCTCGGTCGCGGCCCGGATCTCATCAACGAGCAACACCGCCGTCGACAGCTCGCCTGCGAAGAGATGTGCAAAGACGCGCTGGCTCAACGCGAGCGGGAGCTCGCTGAGCGCGCCGGTCTGACGCGCGATCTGCACGTGCGCTTCTGAGATCGCTTGCCAGCGGTCGTCGTCCCACGTGTGAACGGCCAAGACGGTCGCGAGCCACTTCCAACGTACTTGCTCGCTCGGGGGCGTATCGCCCGCGTCAAATCCGCTGTGTGCCCGGTGCAGGATCGGGAGGGCAGCCTCATAGCCTTCGGCGAACAGCGTCGCGAGTCCGTCCAGCCAGAACGCGAGGCCGACGAGAAGGCGGGGGCGCGAAGCTGCCTTCACAGCCAGCGCCACATCGAGCGTGCCTGCACCCGGCGCCGCCAGTCGCCCCGCGAACATCGCCGCCGACAGAGCTTCGAGATACGTCTCACACGCGAGCGTCGGCGATAACGGCGCAAGCCGACGCGCGGCGCTGAGCAGCAGCTTGGGCGCATCGCGCCCGTGCGTGGAGACGAATGCGATCTGCGCGCGCAGCAAGTCGATTTTGACGCGATCGAGATCGTCGAGCGTGCCGGCGTCCGCTGACGACAGCAGTGCGAGCGCGTCGTCGAGTGCGCCCGCTCTGAACTTCGTCTGAGCTGCGATCAGCGCCCGTTGTGAACGGCGAACGGGCTCGGGTGTCAGCGTGGCAGCGCGTTCGAGGAAGGCGGCAGCAGCGGCGAAGCCGCCACGCGCTTGCGCCCGCGCCGCCGAGCGCTCGAGCTCAGTGGCCACCTCTTCGTCGGGTGCGGACGTCGCCTGCGCGCGGTGCCACGCGCGGCGATCCGGGTCGATCCGAGGATCGGTTGCGTCCGCCAGCGCGCGGTGAGCCTCGCGCCGCTCGCTCGGCTCAGCCGCCCCGTAGACCGCCGAGCGAACGAGCGGATGCCGGAACACCACGGCACCGTCCACCGTCAGCAAACGTTCCGACTCCGCGGCGTGCGCGGCCGTTTCCGGGATCCCGAGCTGCTGTGCGGCGCGCCAGAGAAGCGAGGGGTCGCCGACTGGTTCTGCCGCCGCCAGGAGCAGCAGCCGCCGCGCGTCGCGCGGAAGCCGCGCTAGGCGCCGCGTGAAGCTCTGCTCGATCCCGCTGGACAGTGGTAGCGCCGCCGGCAGCCCGAAACCACCTGCGAGCTGGCCCGGTGTAAGCCCGCGCGGCAGCTCGATGAGCGCGAGCGGATTCCCGCCCGTCTCGGCGATGATCCGCTCGAACACGGGATCGTCGAGCCGCGCCACCAGGACGGACTCGAGCAGTGCCCGCGCATCCCGATGGCCCAACGGCTCCACGCGGAGCTGCGGAAGGCGGGCCAATCCGCTACCCACGTCACGCGTCCCGAACACGAGCGCGATCCTCTCTGCCAGCAAGCGGCGAGCCACGAACGCGAGCGCTCGAGCCGACGCACCGTCGAGCCACTGCGCGTCGTCGACCACACAGAGCAGCGGCTGCTGCTCGGCAGCTTCGGAGAGGAGACCGAGAGCCGCAAGCCCCACGAGAAACGGGCTCGGCGGCTGTCCTGCGCTGCGTCCGAAGGCGACACAAAGGGCATCACGCTGTGGATTGGGGAGACGCTCGATGAACTCGAGGATCGGCGACCAGAGCTGTTGCAGCGCCGCGTAGTCGAGCTCCATCTCCCCCTCGACGCCCGCAGCTCGAACGACGCGAAAATCCTCACCCAACTCGACGGCGCGCTCGAGCAGCGCAGTCTTGCCGATGCCGGGATCTCCATGCAGCACGAGGACCGCGCCATGACCGTCCCGCGCGGTGATCAGCAGCCGCTCGAGCGCCGCGCGCTCGCGTTGCCTTCCGAGCAACCGCCCTGACTGCATCCCTACGACCATCCCAGCAGCATGCCACC
>JAOPYX010000191.1 GCA_025964535.1 Actinomycetes bacterium
ATGCAGGGCGGGCCGCTCGAGCACACGATCGCCGCAAAGGCGACCTGCTTCAAGATCGCGATGACCGACGCGTTCCGCGAGTACCAGTCGCAGATCCGGCGGAACGCCGACGTGCTGGCCGAGACGCTGCAGGAGGGCGGGCTCGAGCTCGTCACCGGCGGCACCGACACGCACCTGATGCAGCTCGACCTGCGCAACTCGGAGTGGACGGGCAAGGCGGCGGAGGAGCGGTTGCACGACGTCGACGTGACCGTCAACCGCAATACCGTTCCCTTCGACGAGCGGCCGCCGACGGTCGCCTCCGGCGTCCGCATCGGCACGCCGGCAATGACCATGCGCGGCTTCGGCGAGGACGACTTCCGCGAGGTGGGGCGGATCATCGTCGACGCACTGCAGGAGACGCCGGACCTCGACGGGCTCCGTAGCCGGGTGCATGCGCTCTGCGTGAAGCGCCCGCTCTACCCGGGATTCCGCGGGTATACGACGTACGTCACATGACCGCACCGGCGCGAACGAAGCGCCTCACCGTCGTCGAGCATCCGCTCGTGCAGCACAAGCTCGCGTACCTGCGCGACATCGAGACGCCGACCGTCCACTTCCGCAAGCTCGTCAACGAGGTGACGCTGCTGCTGACGTACGAGGCGACCAAGGACATGGAGACGGAGGAGTGGGAGATCGAGACGCCGCTCGAGCAGATGACGGCGCGCCGCATCTCCGGCAAGAAGGTCGCCGTCTGCCCGGTACTGCGCGCCGGCGTCGGCATGCTCGACGGGGTGCTCTCGCTCGTCCCGAGTGCGCGGGTCGGATTCATCGGCATGTACCGCGACGAGGAGACGCTCGAACCGGTGCAGTACTACTCGAAGCTGCCCGTCGACCTCGACGAGCGCGATGCGATCGTGCTCGACCCGATGCTGGCGACAGGGCACTCGAGCGCCGCGGCCGTCGACGCTGTCATGGAGGCGGGGGCGCAGAGCGTCACGCTCGTGTGCATCGTCGCCGCGCCGCCCGGGATCGACCACATCCACGAGCGTCATCCGGACGTCCACATCGTCTGCGCCGCGGTCGACCGCGGGCTGAACGAGAAGGGATTCATCGTGCCCGGCCTCGGTGACGCGGGAGACCGTCTCTACGGCACGAAGTAGGGTTGCGTGATGATGAGCGTCGTCGCGATTGCGCGAGACCTCGGCCCCACGCGTCACAGCGTTCTCCACGTCCTCGGGGATCACCTGCAGGTGGTCTGGGGGGCGCTCGTGGCCTTCGTCGTGGTGATGCTGCTGACTCCGGCTGTTGGCGGGATGGCCCGGCTGATCGGAGCCGTCGACACGCCAGGCGGCCGGCGGCTGAACCTGCGTCCCGTGCCGAGGCTCGGCGGGCTTGCGCTCTTCCTCGGCATCTTCGTGCCGTCGCTCGCATTCCTCCCGCTCGGCCGGGAGACCCGCGGCCTGCTGCTCGGCGCCGCGGTCGCCGTCACGGTCGGTGCGATCGACGACTTCCGCGGGTTGCGCTGGTGGGAGAAGCTCGCCGGGCAGCTGCTCGCTGCGGGCGTGCCGACGTGGTTCGGGATCTGGGTCGACCGCTTCACGTTCCCGTTCATCGGCATCCACACCGTGCCCGGCTGGCTCGGCGTCCCGCTGACGATCCTCTGGATCGTTGCGATCATGAACATGGTCAACTTCCTCGACGGGCTCGACGGCCTCGCGGCCGGCGTGGCGGCGATCGCCGGACTGACCTTCGCCGTGATCGCGCTCTCGCTCGCGAAGCCGGAGGCCGCGATCATGTCGGCGATCGTCTTCGGCGCCTGCGTCGGCTTCCTGCGGCACAACTTCTATCCGGCCCGGATATTCATGGGCGACTCCGGGGCCCTGCTGCTCGGCTTCGTCCTCGCTGCGCTCTCCGTGCAGGGCCTGCTGAAGACCGCCGCGACCGTCGCCCTGTTCTTCCCGCTGCTCGTGCTCGCGGTGCCGATCGTCGACACGACGTTCGTCGTCGCGCGCCGTCTACTGCACGGCGAGAAGGTGTTCGAGGGCGACCAGGCGCACCTGCACCACCGCTTCCTGCGGCGCGGGTTCTCGCAACCGCGGGCGGCCGTGACCATCTGGCTCTGGTGCAGCTCGCTCGCCGCCGCCGCGCTCGCGACCCGCTTCATCCCGTTCCGCGCCCACGGCGTCTGGCACACCTGGCCGACGGTGGCAGCCGCCGCGATCGCGCTCGTGGCGGTCGGCTTCTCGGTCTACGTCGTGTACGTGCTCGAGATCGTAAAGGTGGCGAACCCCTACCACCGCCGCCGCGACGAGCGGTTGCGCAAGAGCGCCTAGAGACCCCGCTCCGCCTGCTCGACGAAGGCCACGAGCAGCTCGTTGAACGGCTCGCCGAGGAGCTGCACGGCATGACCCGCGCCGGGGAGCACCGCCCGCTGCGCGCCGAGGCGGTCCTCGAGCACGTCGCACACCGCGTCGAACGCCGCGCTGTGGGCTCCCGAGACGACGAGCTTCGGGAACGGCGTCGCCGCCAGCTCGTCGAGCGGGATCTCGGCCGTCCACGGGTAGCGCTCCACCATCAGCGTGCGGGCTCCCTGCAGGAGCGCGGGGGAGAGCGTGCCACGCGGGGCCGGCGCGTTGACGGCGGCGAGGAATCCGCGCAGGAACGCCTCCGGCTCCTGCGGCCCGGCCTCCCATAGCTGCGTCGCGCCGGCTGCGAATTCGTCTGCGGCCGGATTCCCGCGTGCGACCGCGAGCGCCGGTGGCTCCACGACCGTGAGCGAGCACAAGAGCTCGGGCCGCCGTGCCGCAGCGAGGAGCGCGATCACACCGCCGTACGAATGGCCCACGAGATGCGTGCCCGCCTCGAGAAACGTGTCGAGCCACGCCGCCTCGTCCTCGAAGTCCACCGCCTCGATGTCGGGGCCGGGCGGGAAGCCGCGCCGGTTCGGGATCACGAGGTCGAAATGCTCCGCGAGGGGCCGTTGCGCGGCCCAGGTGGCGTCGCCGTTGACCACGCTGCCGTGCACGAGGAGGACGCGGGGGCGCGGCACCGAGGTCATCGTAGAGACGCGCACGAAGTCGCCGATTTTCCGCAGAACGACGCCCCTCCGCTGTGTTACAAGCGCCGGAGCGACTCTGGTATTGTCGCCGTGCCGATGCAGGCCGCTTCCCCGTCGTCGTTCGAGCCCGCAGGCGCCGGTGGCCTGCTGCTTGCCGTTCTCGTTCTCTTCGTCGGCGCCGGGCTGCTGGTCGGCTGGCTCGCCGGCTCGACGGGAGTCGGTGTCCTGATCGGCGCCGTCGTCGGCATCCTCGGGGGCATCTTCGCGGTCTATCGCCGCTACCGAGGCGTGATCTGAGTGTTCGGAGCGCTGTTCTCGACGCCGCGGCCGGAGCCGGGGCACCTGTTGCCCGCGCTCGGCGGCGCGCTCCTGATCGTGCTCGCGCTGCCGATCTTCGTCGTCTTCCACCTGAGCATCGCGGGCTGGGCGCTCGCGGCCGTGCTCTGGTGCGCCGTGCACGGCATCGATCTGGTGCTGACGCAGGCGCGCACCCGCACCGGTAACCTCGCCGCCTCGGGCGTGCAGGCATTCGGACTCTTCTTCAAGGCGATCGGGCTTCTCGTGGTGCTGTTGGTGGCCGCGGTGGCGAACCCACACCTCGCGGTGGCGGCGGCCTTGACGTACGCGCTCGCGTACACGTTCGAGCTCGGCCTCTCGATCGTCACGTATCTGGGAGCCACTCGATGAAGCGCCTCGGGATCCTCGTGATGCTCGCGCTCGCCACCCCGTCGGCGGCGTCGGCGCGCGGCACGTTCGACCCGACGGTCGAGTTCCAGCAGCACGAGTGGATTCCGATCCACCTCGGGCCGCTGAACCTCTCGATCACGAAGGCCGTCGCCTACCTGCTCATCGGCATGGTGCTGACCATCCTGCTCGGCGTCACGCTGATGCGGGTCAAGACACCCGGCCGTCGCCAGGCGCTCGGCGAGCAGATCTACGAGATCGCACAGACGCAGGTCGCCGAGCAGGGGCTGCCGTCGAAGGCGATCGGCCGCTGGTTCCCGTACGTCGCCACGATCATGCTCTTCATCTGGGTCGTGAACATGCTCGGCTTCATCCCGTTGCCGCTCACGGGCGAGACCTGGCACGGCGTGCCGACCTGGGGGATCTATGCCGCCACGTCGTCGCTCTCGGTGACGCTCGCGTTGGCGCTGCTCACCTTTGTGTTCACGCACGTCGAGGGCATCCGCTGGAACGGCCCCGTGCGCTACTTCAAGAGCTGGATCCCGGAAGCGCCGAAGCCGCTGCTCGCGCTGATCGTGCCGCTCGAGATCCTCGGCCAGTTCATGCGCCTCATCTCGCTGAGCGTCAGGCTTTTCGCCAACATGCTCGCGGGCCACATCCTGATCCTCACGTTCATCGGCCTGTTGTTCATCCTGCAATCCGTCGTCCTGGCCGTCTTCGTGATCCCGATCGCGGCCGTCTTCTACGTCTTCGAGGTCGTGATCGTGGTCTCGATTCAGGCATTCATCTTCGCTGCACTGTCCGCCATCTACATCGGCTCGGCAATCGAGCCGGAACACTAGGAGGAACCACATGCATTCCCTTCTCGCCGCTACTACGGGCGACGTGACGAAGGCCGGAAAGGCGATCGGTCTTGCACTCGGCGTCGGCCTCGGCGCGCTCGGCGCAGGCGTCGGCATCGGCAACATCTTCGGCTCGATGATCCAGTCGGTCGCCCGTCAGCCCGAGCTCCGTGGCGAGCTCCAGGGCATCCAGTGGCTCGGCTTCGCACTCACGGAGGCCGTCGTGTTCTACGGCCTGCTCGGCTCGATCCTGGCGTACGTCCTCGTTTAGTGCCGACCGTGCTCGGAGCCAACCCCCTCATCTCGGTCACGCCGGGGCTGATGATCTGGACGATCGTCTGCTTCGCCATCACGTTCTTCGTGCTGAAGAGGTACGCCTTCGGCCCGATCCAGTCGATGATCGACGCGCGCCGTGAGCAGATCCGCCGCTCGATCGAGGAGGCGGACAATGCTCGCGAGCAGGCGCGCAATCTGCTCGAGGAGCACAAGGCCCTCATGAACGAGGCTCGCGGCCAGGCGGAGCAGATCATCGCCGAGGCCCGCAAGACGCGGGAGTCGATGGAACAGCGGATGCGCGAGGAGACCGAGACGGAGCGTCAGCGCCGGCTCGAGGAGACGCGCAAGGAGATCGCGGCCGAGACGGCGCGCGCGCTCCAGCAGATCCGCGCCGAGGTCGCCGAGCTCACCGTCGAGGCGGCGTCCCGCGTCGTCGGCCGCACGCTCGATGCCGAACGCGATCGCGAGCTGATCGCCGAGGCGATCGGGTCGCTCGACTTCTCGCGGCTCGAGGAGTCGGCATAGCCGTCGCGCACCGCATCTACGCCGACGCCCTGTTCGGCGCGGCGAAGGAGACCGGTCGGGTTGCAGAGGTCCACGAGGCGTTCTCGGACTTCGCAGTCGCACTCGAGGAGTCGCCGGAGCTCCGCTCGGTCCTGCGCAACCCGCAGCTCGAGTCGACCGCGAAGGCCGAGATCCTGGCCGAGATCGCCGGCGACGACGAGCCGTTGTTCAAGAACTTCCTGCGCGTCGTGGCCGAGAAGGGCCGTGCGGGCGAGCTGGACGAGATCGCGCGGGAGTTCGAGCGGCTGATGGCGCGCGAGGAGCGCAGGCTCACCGTCGCACTCACCACCGCGCGGGAGCTCAGCGACGAGGAGGCCCAGATGATCGTGGCCCAGATCGAGAAGGCCGCAGGCCGCAAGGTCGAGGCGACCCGCACCGTCGACCCGGACATCGTCGGCGGCATCGTGCTGCAGGCGGGCTCGCTTCGCGCCGATGCGAGCGTGCGCGGAAGATTGGAACGACTCAGACAAGAACTCGTGAGGAGCTAAGGAGACACCTTGAAGCTGCGCCCCGAAGAGATCACATCGATCCTGCGTTCGCGGATCGAGAACTACGACGTCGAGACCGACCTCGCCGAGGTCGGCAGCGTGCTGCAGGTCGGCGACGGCATTGCCCGCATCTACGGGCTCGAGAACGCGGTCGCGATGGAGATGCTCGAGTTCGAGCACGGCGTCGTCGGCCTCGCGTTCAACCTCGAAGAGGACGACGTCGGAGCCGCGCTCTTCGGCGACTGGGAGCTGGTCAAGGAGGGCGAGCCCGTCCGCCGCACCGGCAAGGTCGCCAGCGTTCCGGTCGGTGAGGGTCTGCTCGGCCGGGTCGTCGACTCGCTCGGCAACCCGCTCGACGGCCGTGGCCCGATCGAGTCGACCGAGTCGCGGCCGCTCGAGTTCAAGGCGCCGGGCGTGATTGCGCGCCAGCCCGTGAAGGAGCCGCTCTCCACCGGCATCAAGTCGATCGACTCGATGACGAACGTCGGCCGCGGCCAGCGCGAGCTGATCATCGGCGACCGCTCGACCGGCAAGACGGCGATCCTGATCGACACGATCCTCAATCAGAAGGACACGGACGTCCACTGCATCTACGTGGCGATCGG
>JAOPYX010000193.1 GCA_025964535.1 Actinomycetes bacterium
GGCAACTTCTCCGGAAGCTGGTCGTTCTCGACGACCTCGAACTTCTCCGGCTCGATCAGCCTGCCCTATACGTACTCCGGGTTCCACTCGTTCTTCCAGGTCAGGGTGAACCTCAGCGCCTTCGTCACACACCTCTTCGTCACAACGACCTACCCCCTCGTCAGCGCCGGGCCCGTGAACTGCTGCGAGTACCCGTCCGGGGGCTTCAACTACACCGGAACGACCACGCTGAACGTGGCAGACGGCGACACGTATGGCTTCACGATGAGTGGAAGCCACTTCGACGGCACCTACGCGCTCCAGGGATCGCTGACGGTCGGCCCGCACCTCGCGACCTCCGCGACGCCGTCGGTCGGGCTCGGTGGGACGATCGCCGACTCGGCCACGCTCGCCGACACCGGCGCGGGAGCGCACGGAACGATCACATTCAACGCGTACTCCGACAGCCAGTGCGCGACGTCGCCCGTCCACACCAGGGTCGTCGCGGTGGGCGGAGACGGCACCTACGTGGATCCCGGCTTCGCGCCGGCCACCTTGGGCACCTATTACTGGACGGCAAGCTACTCGGGCGACCCGACCGCGAACACGCTCGGCGCGATCGATGCCTGTGGCGCGGCGAACGAGTCGAGCACGGTCACCGGCAATGCCGCGACGATCTCCACTACCGCGACCGGGCCGGTCGAGCTCGGCGGCACGATCGCAGACTCGGCGACGCTCAGCGGCACCGCACCCGGGGCGCACGGAACCATCACGTTCAAGACCTACACCGACAGCGCGTGCTCGACGCCGGCGATCCATACGCAGGACGTCACCGTGAACGGCGACGGCGTGTACTCGGACCCCGGCTTCGTGCCGACCCAGCCGGGGACGTACTACTGGACGGCGAGCTACTCCGGCGATCCGGCGACGAGCACGGTCGGCGCGAACGACGCCTGCGGCGCGGCGAACGAGTCGAGCACGGTCACGCCTCCCGGAAACGACTCCTGGTCAAACGCGCTCCCCATCTCCCTCGACGGGAACGGAAACGGCGGCGCGACCGGCGCGATCAAGCTGTCCGGCCAGGCCCGCTGGTACAAGGTCGACGTCACGCCCGGCGGCGACCTCCAGGTCGACCTCTCGAACCTGCCGGCGAACTACGACCTCGCGGTCTTCAGCGACATCGGGCAGGCGTTCAACCGTTTGACGGCACCGAACGACCTGCAGACCGTGTCGGCCGAGTTCAGTGGCGACGCATTCAGCCCGTCGGTGTTCTCGCCGTCGGTGTTCAGTCCGTCGGTCTTCAGCCCGTCGGTCTTCAGTCCGTCGGTGTTCTCGCCGTCCGTCTTCAGCCCGTCGGTCTTCAGCCCGTCCGTGTTCTCGCCGTCGGTGTTCAGTCCCTCGGTGTTCTCGCCGTCGGTCTTCAGTCCGTCGGTGTTCAGCCCGGATCCGACCGCCTACCAGGGCGCGCAGCTGCGCAGCCTGATCGGGATCTCGGCGAACGACGGCAGTGCGAGCGAGCACGTGTTCGCGAACATCTGGAACAACACCGGCAGCTTCTACATCCGGGTCAACGGCCGCAACGGAACCTACGACCCGAGCACGCAGTTCACGCTGAACGTCCACGAGAACACCGGCACGTGCGGCGGCGTCGCGCCGAGCAGCGACCCGCTGCTCTCCTCGGGCTACAACGTCCCGAGCTCCGGCCTGAAGACACTCGTCCTCGCCGACTACGGACGCATGACAGCCGGCAGCGACTTGTCGACGATGGAATCGAAGGTGACGGCGTTCTCCGGCCAGGTCGGCGGCACCGTGGTCGACGTCGCCCAGGCGAGCCCACGCGTGGCGGCGCTCAACGCCCAGGCCGACGCGCACGCCGGCTGCCCGTATGCGAAGAACCTCGTCGCAGGCGCGATCAAGGACGTCGTCGACGCCTACCGCGCGCAGAACCCGAACCTCAAGTACATCGTGATCGTCGGCGACGACCACGTGATCCCCTTCTTCCGCTATCCGGATACCGCGGGCCTGGGGCCTGAGTCCAACTACGCGCCGCCGGTGCTCGACAACACCGCCTCTCAGGCGAACCTTCGATCGAACGACGTCCTCTCGCAGGATGCGTACGGGTCGACCAACGTGCTCCATCTCAAGGGAGCCGACCTGCCGATCCCGGATCTCCCCGTCGGCCGGCTCGTCGAGACGCCCGCCGAGATCTCCGGGATGCTCGACGCCTACATGGGCCTCACGAACGGCGTCGTTCCGACGCCGAGCTCGTCACTCGTCACCGGTTACGACTTCATGGCCGGCGGCGCGCAGTCCGTGCAGGGCGATCTCAGCGCGGGCCTCGGTGGTACCTCGACGAACGACCACCTGATCACGGACCAAGGCGTCGCCCCGAGCGATACCGGCAGCCCGCCCCGCCATTCCTGGACCGCGGATCAGCTTCGTACGGCGCTGCTCGGTCGACGCCACGACCTGATCTTCCTCGCCGGGCACTTCAGCGCGAACAACACGCTCGCGGCCGACTACTCGACGACGATGAACTCGACCGAGCTCGCCGCCTCGAATGTCGACCTGACGAACTCGATCGTCTTCAGCGCCGGATGCCACTCCGGCTACACGATCGTCAACGGCGACGCCGTGCCGAACGTGACGGAGCCGCTCGACTGGACACAGGCCTTCGCCCAGAAGCGGGCGACGCTGATCGCCGGCACCGGCTACCAGTACGGCGACACGGACTTCCTGGAATACAGCGAGCGCCTCTACGCCGACTTCGCCCACGCACTCCGCCTCGGCACCGGCGCAGTCGCCGTCGGCAATGCGCTGGTGCAGGCGAAGGCGACCTACCTCACCGACACGCCGAACCTGAAGGGAATCGACGTCAAGTCGCTGCTCGAGTCGACGCTCTACGGGCTGCCGATGCTGAGCGTCGATCTGCCTTCGGGCCGGATCGCGGCACCCTCGAGCTCCTCGATCGTCGGCTCGACCACGCCGTTCGCAGGCGACCCGGGCGCAACGCTCGGACTGAGCTACTTCGACCACGTGTTCTCGCCCACCCTGATCACGCACACGCGCCAGCTCGTGGATCAGAACGGCAGCGCCGCGGGACAGCCGACCGCCACATACCTCAGCGGCCGGGACGACGTCGCGACGAGCCCCGGAGCGCCCGCCTTGCCGCTCGAGGCGACCGACGTGAGCGTCGGCGGTGGCAACGTGCTGCGGGGAGTCGGCTTCAGGGGCGGTACCTACACGGACCAGTCCGGCATCACGCCGCTGACAGGCGCTCCCGGGACCGAGCTCGGCGGTGTGCACTCCCCGTTCATCTCGAGCGCGTTCTTCCCGTCGCGGCCCTGGACGGTCAACTACTTCGGCGGGCTGACCGGGGGCGCGGGAGCGACGCGGCTGATGCTGATGCCGGCGCAGTACCGGTCCGACGCGCCCGGATCGCTCACCGACGTCCAGCGCACGTTCTCGCACGTCGACCTGCGTCTCTTCTACAGCGCGAACACGGGCACGTACGGCGCGAACACACCGGCGCTTGCTGCCCCACCGACGATCTCCCGCGTCGATGCGACCGCAACCGGCACAGACGTGACCTTCAAGCTCCACGTCGTCGGCGATCCCTCGGCCGGCATTCAGGAGGTCTGGGTCACGTACAACGGCGTCCATGCGAACACGTGGGAGTCGCTCGATCTGACACAGGATGGCCACGACTCGACGCTCTGGACCGGGACTCTCGGCGGCCTGACCTCCGCGCAGGTGGCGGCGCTGCGCTTCGTCGTGCAGGCCGTGAACGGCGTCGGCCTCGTCGGCCTCGACGACAACCAGGGCAACTACTACCGGCCCGACCAGATTTCGCCGGCGCTCCAGACGACCAGCGCCACGCGAGCCGCGACGACCCTCGTGCTCGCCTCGCCGCCGGCCGGTGGAGACTACGGCTCGTCGCTCCCGGTCAGCGCGGCGCTGACGAGCGCCGGTGCGCCGGTTCCGGGCGCCCAGGTCAGCTTCACGATCGGCGGCTCGACGTCGACGGCCGTGACGGACGCGAGCGGCGTCGCAACCGCCCAGCTCCCGCTCGTCGCGTTGCCGGGGCCGTACCAGCTGAGCGTCGGCTTCGACGGTGACACGACGCTGGTCGGGGCGTCCGCCTCCGCCGCGTTCGAGATTCGCAAGCTCGCGACGACGCTGACGCTCAACGGCGATGCCACCGTCACGGATGGGGCGAGCACCGGTATCCAGGCGACGCTGCAGAGCGGCGCCGTGGGGCTACCGCAGCGCACGATCGCCTTCGTGCTCACGCCCACCGGCGGAGGCACGGCAGTGATCCAGACCCGGATCACCGATCTTCTGGGCCGGGCGTCGCTCGACGTCGTCTCTCAGCTCCCGCCGGGGACGTATGCGGTCAGCGCCTACTTCGGCTCGGGCGCGCCGATTGCACTGCCCGCCGATGCGGTCTACCAGAGCAGCACGAGCGGCACGTCGCAGCTCACGGTTCTGCGGTTGTCGACGATCACGTTCCCGACGATCCCGGCTCACGTCGTCGACAGGAACAACTTCGCCCTGCCGGATCACATCACGGCCACCGCGAACTCCGGCCTGCAGGTAACGGTCAACTCGTCGACGACGAGCGTCTGCACGGTCGGCAACCCGACGCTCGCCGGCGGCGAGACGACGTGGACGCTTACGGTCAAGGCTGTCGGGACGTGCACGCTCACGGCGAGCCAGGCCGGGAACGCCGCCTACGCGGCAGCCCAACCCGTTACGCAGTCGTTCCAGGTCGCGCGGCTGGTCGTTATCGGCTCGCAGGAGATGGACAACAGCGACCTCACGGTCGCGCCGGGAGCGACGTTGCGGGTCGGCTACGACTTCAAGATCCCGGGAAGGCATCCCGCCGCATCGGTGTCGGTCCTGCGCGCGAAGGTCGTGTTCGGCTACACGTGCACGACGGGCCGGAACGTGGGGATCTTCACGGTCACCGTCCCGGACGCGGTCGGCATCCTCGACGGCGCCAACAGCACCGCTTGGTATCCGAGTGGCGACGAGCGCGACCCGTCCGTGAACCAAGGCTCGCTCGCCGTACCGGATGTCTGTCCGAGCGGCAGCCTCGTGCGGCTGCACGTCGGGCTTTTCTCGGCGGGCGTCATCTCGAAGGGCACGGACAAGATGAACGTGCGGTGGCACTACAGCGCTGGAGGCAGATCCAGCGGCTGGAGCGGCACCGGCAACGTCGTCCCGAGCTGAGTCTCGACACTCTTCGCGGCGCCTAGCGCCGGCGGGCACCCGGCTCGTAGCGCTCTCGACGCACGGTGGGCTTCCTGCCCTTGATGGTGCTGCCACGTAGAGCGGCGATCACCTCGTCGGCTGCGGAATCCGGTACTTCCACGAGCGTGAAGCGGTCGGCGATCTCGATCGCTCCGATGTCGCGTCCGCTCAAGCGCGACTCCCCGGCGATCGCACCGACGACGTCCTGCGGCCGAATTCCGGACGTCCTCCCCGCGCCGATGAACACGCGGGTCACGCCGCCGGGCGCGGTCCGGGCGCGCTGGGCGCCCCGTTCGGCGCGTTGACGACCGTCGTCGGGGGCCGGCCGGGCCTCGGGGATCTCCTCCTCGTCGGCCGCGGCGCCGCTGGCCTCATGAGCGAGCTTGACGGCGGCGAGCGCGATGTCCATGAGGTCGAACTCTTCGGCGAGAGGCTCCACCACGACGCGAAAGCGGTCGAGCTCGTCCTCGAGGATGCTCTCGTGGAGCGCTGCGCGGGTCAGCTCCAGCTGCCGGGCGCGCAGGTCGGCGATCGTCGGCAGCTTCTCGACGACGATCGGCTGCTTGGTCACGCGCTCGATGGCCTTGAGCAGCCGGTGCTCGCGTGGCTGCACGAGCGTGATCGCGACGCCGCCGCGCCCGGCCCGGCCCACGCGTCCGATCCGGTGCACGTACGACTCGGGTGACGAAGGCACGTCGTAGTTCACGACGTGCGTGAGCTCTCCGATGTCGAGCCCGCGGGCCGCGACGTCGGTCGCAACGATCAGGTCGGCCGCGCCGCTCCGCAGCCGCCCCATCACGCGATCGCGCTGCTGTTGATCCATTCCCCCGTGCAACGCCTCCGCGCGGTAGCCGCGGCCGTTGAGCGTCTCCGTCAGCTCGTCGACCTCGACGCGCCTGCGGCAGAACACGAGGGCGGCCTCGGGCGCTTCCACGTCCAGCACGCGCCCGAGCGCGGCCGCCTTGTGTGGGGCCGGGACGATGTATGCGCGCTGTCGCACCAGCGGAGCCTCGCCGGGAGCCGCAGCCTCGCGCCCGATCTCGATGCGGACCGGGTTACGGAGGTGGCTCCGCGTCATCAGGTCGATGCGCGGCGGGATCGTCGCCGAGAAGAGGACGGTCTGGCGCTGCTCGGGGATCTCTTTCAAGATCGCCTCGATGTCCTCGGAGAAGCCCATGTCGAGCATCTCGTCCGCCTCGTCGAGGACGACGACCTGGACGCCGTGCAGAGCGAGCGTGCCGCGGACGAGGTGGTCGAGCGCTCGCCCCGGTGTCGCCACGACGACATCGACGCCGCGCTCGAGCGCATTCAACTGTCGCCCGATCGGCTGCCCGCCGTAGATCGGGAGCACGCGCGCGCCCAGAGCGTGGCCGTAGCGGTGGATCGCCTCCGAGACCTGGACGGCGAGCTCGCGCGTAGGCACGAGCACCAGAGCGATCGGCTCCCGATCCGCTCGGCCGGCCGGCAGCCGCTGGAGCACGGGCAGGGCGAATGCGGCCGTCTTGCCCGTCCCCGTGGGAGCCTGCCCGAGCAGGTCGCGCCCGTCGAGCAGCGGCGGAATCGCCTCACGCTGAACCGGCGTGGGCTCCTCGTAGCCGAGGGCGGAAAGCGCGTTCACGAGCTCGGGACGCAGCCCGAGGTCGGCGAAGGTGCTCGTGTCGTCGCGTGCGTTCGTCGTCATGGCAAGGCTCCTCTTTTCCCATACCCCGGTGCGCATGGGAATCACCATGGCCGCATCCGGGCACGATGAGCGCGCCCTGGACGTGAACCGAACGACTGGTCTCAGGCGGTTTCAGCGGCGAGCCCTGCCACCGTATCGCCAAGCAGCTCGCGGTGACCGAGGTCGAGGGTCTTGACCCAGCGCTGAGCACCGGCCGTCAACGATACGAACGAGCCGAGCTCGACGAGCTGCCCCTCCGTGAAATGCTGGCGCAACTTCGCCCAGAGCGCATCGTCGGCCAAGTCCGGGTTCCAGGCAATCGCCCTCGTGTATGCCAGCGCCGTCTTTTCCCGCTCGTCGAACGAGTCGGAGCTCTCGAAGACCAGGATCTCGTCAACCAGGTCTTCGGAGAGTCCTTGCGCACGCGCCGCCTCCGAGCGTTGGCCGCCGCAGTATGAGCACTCGACGGTCTTCGACACATAGAGCCGGCAGAGCTCCTTGAGCCGATTGTCCACGAGACCGTCGGCGAAGGTCGCATTCCAGTAGGCGGAGAAGGTGCGCAGGACATCCGGCACGTGGGCGCGCACAGCCTGGCTCTCCGGCCTTGGCGTCCCGTGCAACCGCGCCTGCTCGAGGAGCTCGCGAGCGTCAGGATCGTCGAGCGAGGAAGGCTCGACGTAGCTGATGCGTGCCATTGCGTCACAGCCTTTCGTGGGCGTCAGAGTGTGCGGAGCCTTCCTCATTGAAGCGTGTGATGCGTTCTGTTGTGAGGACGGCTCGGTTAGACCGAGGATCTCCTTACTCAGGCTGCGAAAGGAAGCGGCCGACATCGGCGCCGTCCGTCTGCAGCGCCAGCGAATC
>JAOPYX010000211.1 GCA_025964535.1 Actinomycetes bacterium
GCAGCGCGGCCGACAAGCCGGCACCGCAGATCAGCACCTTCAGGCCCCGCTCGCGGGCGCTGCGCGCGTACTCCGCGACCGAATCCGGGGCACGGTGCGCCGAGCGAACGTCGAACTCGTAGGCGACGCCGGCTTCGTCGAGCACGTCGAACGCGCCCTGCATCCGCTCGCGGTCGGACTCCGAGCCGACGAGGATCCCGATCACGGTGTCAGGCACGGCTGAAGGCGGCGATGTCGGTGCGGTAGCGCATGCCGGGGAACTGTATGTGTGCGGCGGCTGCGTATGCGGCATCACGTGCCGACGCGATCGAGTCCCCGAGTGCGGTGACGTTGAGGATCCGGCCGCCGTTCGTGACGAGTCGCCCATCGTGGAGCGCGGTTCCCGCGTGGAAGACGAGCGCTCCCGATGCCTCAGCCTCCTCGATGCCGGTGATCGGGCTGCCGGAGTCGCCGCGCGCCGGATAGTCGCGGGCTGCGAGGACGAGCGTCACTGCCGAGCTCTCCGATGCGGTGAAGGACGCCTCGCTCAGCCGACCGGCCGCGGCCGACGCGAGCGTCTCGAGTAGGTCGCCCTCGAGTCGAGGCAGCAGCGATTGCGTCTCCGGATCGCCGAAGCGGCAGTTGTACTCGAGCACCCGCGGGCCGTCGTCGGTCAGCATCACGCCCGCGAAGAGGACGCCGACGAACGGCGAGCCGCGCCGTGCGAGCTCCTCGATGATCGGTCTGCAGACGGCGTCGGCCAACTCTGCGAGCTCGGCCTCCGAGAGGCGGGGCACGGGGGAATAGGAGCCCATGCCGCCCGTGTTCGGACCCTCGTCGCCCTCGCCGATCCGCTTGTAGTCCTGCGCCGCCGGCAGTGGGACGACGTTCGTGCCGTCGCAGAGGGCGAAGAGCGAGACCTCTTCGCCCTCGAGAAGCTCTTCGACGTGGAACGGCTGCCCAAGTGACTCGGCAGCGCGAAGCCCTGCGTCGAGCTCCGCCTGGGTGTGACAGACCCACACACCCTTGCCCGCGGCGAGCCCGTCGGCCTTCACGACGCACGGTGGGCGCGCAATTGCGAGCGAGCGCGCCGTCGGCACGCCCGCCGCGTCCATCACCTCTTTCGAGAAGGCCTTCGAGCCTTCGATCCGGGCGGCGCCGGCGCCCGGGCCGAACACGGCAACGCCGCGGTGGCGAAGCTCGTCGGCGAGACCCGCGACCAGCGGAGCCTCAGGTCCGACGACGACGAGGTCGATCCCGAGCTCGCCCGCGAGTGGCACGAGGGAGGCCTGGTCGTCGGCGTGGACGGGGTGGCAATTCGCGAGGGCCGCGATGCCGGGGTTGCCGGGTGCGGCGTGCAGCTCGCTCAGGCGGGGGCTCCGGGAGAGCGCCCAAGCGAGCGCGTGCTCCCGGCCGCCGGATCCGACGACGAGCACCTTCATGGGGTCGCGCTCACGTGGGCGATCGTAATGCGAGCGACCGCCGGGGCGGAAGTTTGACGCGGCGCAATACGGCGCAAACGGGACCGGTGTACGACCCGGGGCTGAGCCGGCACGAATGGGAGAGCGAGATGGCCTCGCTCGAGGACGACATACGCGACGCTCCGGCGGAGGCGCTCTCCGAGCTCGATGTGCTGCTCCGACGAATGCTCGCGGAGAGCGGCTATGACCTCACGGATACCGTCGCCCGTGAGGGCGAGGAACGCGAAGTCGTGGCCGACTACCTCGCCGCGCACGAGATCATGCTGGCGTACGAGAGCGGCTCCGACGAGCTCTCGCCCGGCGATATCGCGGCCGCGATCAACGCGTATCGCGAGCTCTTCGACTATCTCGTCGCCGAGCGATCGTCGGCCGACGCCGATCTCGCCGACGCCGGCGAGTCGTGAGTCGTCCCGCGCGCTACTAGTCTTCCGCTCATGGAGGCGCCGCCGTACTCGGCCGCGGCCGTGGACGTCGTCCGGCTGCCGGACGGCCGCACGGAGCGCGACCACGTCGCCGTGGAGGAGCCGCTCGAGATCCGCATCGGTGGAGCGCCGGTTGCGGTGACGATGCGCACCCCTGGGCACGACGAGGAGCTCGCGCTCGGCTTCTGTCTTTCGGAAGGCTTGCGACCGCAAGGCGCGCGGCTGCCCGACGATCTCGCAGCCAACACCGTCGACGTCGACGCGCCGGGCTTCGATCCCGCCCGACTGCAGCGGAGCTTCTACACGACGTCGTCGTGCGGCGTCTGCGGCAAGGGCGCGCTCGATGCCGTCGCGGTCGAGGCGCCGCGCGTCACGGCTGAGCTTCGCGTCCCGCTCTCGCTCGTGTCGTCGCTGCCCGACCTGCTGCGCGAGGCACAGGCCGCATTCGCGGTCACCGGCGGGTTGCACGCGACGGGACTGTTCTCGTCTGCCGGCGAGCTGCTGTGCGTGCGCGAGGATGTCGGCCGTCACAACGCGCTCGACAAGGTGATCGGCTGGGCGTTCAGTGCGGGCCGGCTACCTCTTGCCGACTCGGTGCTCTGCGTCAGCGGCCGGCTCTCGTTCGAGCTCGTGCAGAAGGCCGCTGTCGCCGGCTGCCCCATCATGGTCGCCGTCGGCGCGCCGTCGAGCCTCGCTGTCGCGCTCGCCACCGACCGCGGCGTCACGCTCTGCGGCTTCGTGCGCAACGGCACGGCGAACGTCTACACCGAAGCGTGGCGGATCGGCAGCTGACGGGCGTCCTGCTCGTCGGCGGTGCGAGCACGCGCTTCGGGTCGCCGAAGGCACTTGCACAGATCGACGGCGAGACGCTCGCGGATCGCGCCTGGCGCGTGCTCGGCGAGGCCTGCGCCGAACGGATCGCGATCGGCAAGCCTGCCGACGGACTCGAGCTTCCATTCGACCTGCTCGACGACGGCACCGGCGTACGGGCGCCGATCGCCGGGGTCGTCGCAGGCCTGCGTGCAGCGAGTCACGACGTCACGGTGGTCATCCCGGTCGACATGCCGGGATTGACGCCTGCGGCGCTGTACGAGCTGGCCGATGCGTGCCGGGACGTCGCAACGCCGCCGACGGGGCCGTTGCCCGGCGCGTACCGGCGCACCGCCCTGCCGGCGCTCGAGCGCGCTCTCGAAGCCGGGGAGCTCTCGCTTCGCGACGCGATCCGCGACCTGGACGTCTCGACGGTCGACCTCGACGCGTCGGTCTTGGTAAACGTGAATACTCCGGACGATGTTCGACGTTTCTGAGACCTCCTACGACAACTTCATGGGCCGCTACTCCGAGCGGCTCGGCCCGGTGTTCGCCGACTTCGCGGGCGTTGAGGCGGGTCAGAAGGTGCTCGACGTCGGCGCCGGCACCGGCGCACTCACGACGGAGCTCGTCCGTCGCGGCGCGGAGGCCGCGGCGGCGGACCCTTCTCCGAGCTTCGTCGCGGCGCTCGAGCGCAAGCTGCCGGACGCCGACGTACGCGCGGCAACGGCCGAGGAGCTTCCGTGGCCGGACGACTCGTTCGACGTCGTGCTCGCGCAACTCGTCCTCACGTTCATGAACGACGCGCCGGCGGGCGTGGCGGAGATGCGCCGGGTCGTCCGTCCCGGCGGCGTCGTGGCGGTCTGCATGTGGGATCGCCACGGCATGGACATGCTCGCCGCGATCCATCGCACGCAGCGTGCGGTCGCCGACTCCGGCACGACCGAGGCGCGCACGGCATACCGCTCGCGCGACGAGATCGAGGGCCTCTTCGCGGGAGCCGGATTCACCGACGTGCAGACCGAGCTGCTCGAGGTCGAACGCGAGTACGCCGGCTTCGACGAGCTCTGGGACGCGCTGGCCGACGGTGCCGGCCCGGCGGGTGCCTGGGTGAAAGCGCTCGACGACGAGACGCTCGCGAAGGCACGCGAAGAGCTACACCGTCAGGTCGGCGAGCCGAGCGGGGCGTTCACGCTGCACGGCCGCGCGTGGGCCACGCGCGCTATGCGCGCGTGAGGACGTTGGTGCGCTCGGCGCCCGTGCCGACGAGCTGCACCTCGACGTCCAGCTCGCGTTCAACGAACTCGACGTAGCTCCGCGCGTTGGCGGGCAGGTCGCCGATCGTCTCGCAGGTGTCGAGCGGCTCGTCCCAGCCCGGAAGCGTCTCGTACACGGGGCGTGCCGCGTGGAAGTCGCTCTGATGCGCGGGAAAGTCCTCGGTCTCCGTGCCGTCGGGCAGCTCGTAGCGAACGCACACCGGTAGCTCGTCGAAGTGCGAGAGCACGTCGAGCTTCGTCAGCGCGAGCTGGTCGATCCCGTTGACGCGAACGGCATAGCGCAGGGCTACGAGGTCGAGCCAGCCGCAGCGGCGGATCCGCCCGGTGACGGTTCCGTACTCCCCGCCCAGCTCGCGCATGCGCTCCTGATCCGGCCCTTCGATCTCCGACGGGAAGGGGCCCTCACCGACGCGCGTCACATATGCCTTCGATACGCCGAGCACCCGGTCGAGTCGCTTCGCGCCGATCCCGACACCGACAGCGGCGTACGCGGCAACCGGATTGGACGACGTCACGAACGGATACGTGCCGTGGTCGAGGTCGAGCAGCGTCGCCTGCGCTCCTTCGAACAGCACCGACTGCCCTTCCTTGAGCGCCCGGTCGACGAGCAGCGAGGTGTCGGCGACGTAGGGGCGGATCCGCTGCGCGTGCTCTTCGAGCCGTCCTGCGACCTCGCCGAGCTCGAACGGCTTCGTCTCGTACACGCGCTCCAGCCAGAGGTTCTTCTCGGCGAGCGCGACCTCGATCTTCTGGCGCAGGATCTTGGGATCGAGGATGTCCTGCACGCGAATGCCGATGCGGGCAGCCTTGTCCGCGTAGCAGGGGCCGATGCCCCGGCGTGTCGTGCCGATCGCAAGCTTGCCGAGCCGGCGCTCACTCGCGCTGTCGATGGCGAGGTGCCACGGCATGATCAGGTGGGCGTTGCCCGATACGAAGACGTTCTCGGTCGAATGCCCGCGGCGCTCGAACTCGTCGAGCTCGGCGATCAGCACTTCGGGGTCGATGACGCAGCCGTTGCCGATCACGCAGATCTTGCCGCGCACGATGCCCGTGGGGAGCGCGCGGATCTTGTAGGTCTCTTCGCCGACGACGATCGTGTGTCCCGCGTTGGGGCCGCCCTGGTAGCGACAGACGAGGTCCGAGTCCTGGGCGAGCAGGTCGACGATCTTGCCCTTGCCTTCGTCGCCCCACTGCGCACCGACGATGACGGTGGCGGGCACCGGTGAAGTGTGCCCTATCCGGCGGTCGGGTTGGAGACGCGACTAGTAGCCGTAGCCGTCGCCACCCCCGGGAGCCATCGCCGGATCGGTCGACGTGGTGCTCGGCGGGAGTGCTGCACCGCGCACGGAGAGCGACGTCTTCATACCTGCCGCGGCATGGCTGCCGAGTGGACACCAGAGCTGGAAGGAGCCGCCGCCGAGAGTCACGGTGAGGGACTTCGTCGCGCCCGGCTGGATCGTCGGCGTCGTCGCCTTGCTCAGCCCGGGGCCGGAGATCGTCAGGCGATGAGCCACATGGCCGGCGTTGTGGACGAGCAGGCGCACGGTGCCGGCCGGCAGGCTCGTCGCCGACAAGGAGATCTTGTACTCGCGCTCGGTGACCCGCAGGGTCGTCTTTGCGACGGTCGAGCGGCCCGCGAGCGCTCCGACGGCCGCTCCTGCGAGTGCGAAGGCAGCCACTGCGCCCACGCTGATGAAGATCCGTTTTCTCATGCCTCCGCCTACGCGGGCTCGAGCGAAACGGATTGCTATGCCGCGTCGGCCGCCGACTGTTCCTCGGGCGGCTCCGCCCGCTCGACCCGCACGCTGTGGCCGCGGCGGCAGAGGAACATCCCGTGGTGCAGGTCGAGGTCGAGCCGCCCGGCGAACGTCGAGCCGGTCGAGCCCTCGGCGGCGTCCAGCTCCGCGCAGTGCGCGCAGACGACGGTGTACGAGGCGGCAGCGGCGGCGTTCACCACGACCTGCTCTCGCTCGCTCATGAGGATGCGAGATCCGCGAACTTCGCGTAGCGCTTGAGGAACGAGAGCTTGACCGAGTCGGTCGGGCCGTTGCGGTGCTTCGCGAGGATCACCTCGGCGAGCCCTTGCTGGTCGGACTCGTCGTTGTAGTACTCGTCGCGGTAGATAAAGGCGACGAGGTCGGCGTCCTGCTCGATCGAGCCGGACTCGCGCAGGTCCGAGAGGATCGGCCGCTTGTCGGTGCGCTGCTCGACGGCGCGAGAGAGCTGCGACAGCGCGATGATCGGCACCTCGAGGTCGCGCGCGAGGATCTTCAGCGAGCGCGAGATCTGCGACACCTCCTGCACGCGGTTCTCGCTGTTGCCGGCCGAGCTCATCAGCTGCAGGTAGTCGACGACGAGCAGGCCGAGGTCGGGATGGCGCGACTTCAGCCGCCTCGCCTTCGACCGGATCTCCATCATGTTGATCGAGCCCGTGTCGTCGACGTAGATCGGCGCCTTGGCCAGCTTGTCGCACGCCGCGGTGAGGCGCGGCCAGTCGTCCGGCGCGAGCTTGCCGGTGCGCAGCCGCTGCGACTCCACCTTCGCCTCGCTGCACATCAGGCGCTGCGTCACCTCGGACTTCGACATCTCGAGCGTGAACATCCCGACCGGGATGCCCTGCCGCACCGCGAGGTTCGCCGCCATGCAGAGCGCGAGCGCCGACTTCCCCATCGACGGGCGCGCCGCGATAATGATCAGGTTGCCGGGCTGGAAGCCCGACGTGAGTCGGTCGATGTCGCGATAGCCCGACGGCGTCCCGGTGACGTCGACGCCCGCTTCGTAGAGCTGCGTGATGCGCTCGAAGCTCTCCTTCAGCAGCTGGTCGATGTGCGTGAACTCGCCGGTGACGCGCTGCTGCGAGAGGTCGAAGATGATCGACTCCGCCTGGTCGACGAGCTCGCCGGCCTCGCCCGGCCGGTCCCAGCCGAGGCGCGAGATCTCGCCGCCGGCGCGGATGAGCCCGCGGAGCGTCGCCGTCTCGCGGACGATTCGGGCGTAGTGGGCGGCGTTCGCGCTCGCGGGCACGAGGGCGGCCAGCTCGTGCAGGCGCACGCGGCCGCCGACGTCTTCCAGCTCGCTCCGCTCCTCGAGCATGTCGGTGAGCGTGATCGCGTCGACCGGCTCGCCCTTCGCGTAGAGCGCGAGCGCCGCGCGATAGACCTTCGCGTGGGACTCCCGGTAGAAGTCGCTCGCGTCGAGGATCTCGCTGACGGCGCCGATCGCGCCCGGCGAGATCATCATCGCGCCGAGGACCGATTCCTCGGCCTCGAGATTTTGTGGGGGGACGGTCGCGTTCGACGCGACGGGAGCAAGCTGGGCCATCGGCTCCGAGTCAACCAGTCGTGGAGCCCGCCCGCCACCTGGTGACAGGTTGGTTGTGAACACGTCGTTTTGCGCCATTTGCAGGGGAATCGATCAGTGTCGCAGAGGTGTCGGACGGAGCATCTGTGGACAGTTCCCCCGGTGCTTGCGGGAACTTCGTGCGTCCATCCACAGGCCGTGGACGGGCTGTGGACGACGTGCACGCGGACCATGGAGACGAGAAGGCGCCGAGCGCCTCCTCGTCTGCCGTGATGTCGCTGCGCTTACGCGTCGCGGTCGTTCAGGGCGGCCTCGGCGTCGGCGCGCCACTCGGGCTCGTCCGTCGTCGCGGGCTCGTCCTGCGTGGGGCTCTCGCCCTGCATGGCGGCATCGGCCGGGCTGAGCGCCCGCTCCGCGTCGTCCACGTACTCGACCTGTGCGGTGGCCGCCGTGACGGGCGCAGCAGCATCCTGCTCCGCGCGCTCGGCTGCCTCCATCGCCTCGAGCTCCTCGTCCGACGGCAGCTCGCCGCCCTCCGGGGCCACGAGCGTCTTCACCTCGACGCGGACACCGTCGAAGAGGTCGATCGGCACGTCGTAGCGCCCGATCCGCTTGATGTTGTCGACGCCGATCTTGCGGCGGTCGACGCGGACCTTGCGCGTGCGCCAGATCTCGTCGGCGATGTCGGTCGGGGTAACAGAGCCGAAGAGCGACCCGGTCGGCCCAGCCTTCACCTCGAAGCGGAGCACGGTCTTCGTCAGCGTCTCGGCGATCGACTGCGCCTGCTCGGCCGTCTTCGCCTCCTGCCGCGTACGGTTCGAGTCGCGCTTCTGGAGCTCCGCGACCCGCGCCGGCGTCGCCTCTTCCGCGAGCTTGCGCGGGAAGAGGAAGTTCCGTGCGTATCCGCGTGCGACAGAGACCACGTCTCCACGCAGGCCGATCTTGTCGACGTCCTTCGTCAGGATGACGTCCATCAGCGGTCCTCGCGGCTCCGCCCGCGGCCGCGGCCTTCGCGCTCGCTGCCCTCGACGCCCTCGGCGACGTACGGCAGCAGCGCCATCTCACGGGCCCGCTTCACGGCCTGCGCGACCTGCACCTGATGGCGCCGGCACGCACCGCTGATGCGGCGGCTACGGATCTTGCCCTTCTCGGAGATGTACCGCCGCAGCTGGTTGACGTTCTTGTAGTCGATCTCCTTGACCTTGTCCTTGCAGAAGAAGCAGTTCCGGCGCTTGATCGCGCCTGCGGGCCCGCCGGGCCGCTTCCTCGTCTGCGTTCTCTCTTTCGGTGCCACGTCTGCTCCTAGAAGGGGATGTCGTCGTCGGCCGCAGCCGGGAAGTCGGCGCTCTCGGAGGCCGCCCCGCTGGGCACGAACTGGTTTCCGCCGCCGCCACCGAAGTCGCCGCCACCATCGCGGCTACCCAGGAACTGGACGCTGTCGGCCACGATCTCGATGGACTCGCGCTTTCCGCCGCCATCCTTGGCCTCCCATTCGCGCCACTCGAGGCGTCCGTCGATCGCGACGGGGCGGCCCTTCGAGAGGTACTGCGCGCAGCTCTCGCCCTGGTTGCCGAACACCGAGATGCTGAAGTAGTTGGGCTTGTCGGCCCACTGGCCCGACTCGTCCTTGCGGCGCGTGTTCACGGCGATCCGCAGGCTGCAGACCGGCGTGCCGCCCCCCGTGTGCCGCAGCTCGGGGTCCTTCGTCAGGTTCCCGACGAGCACGACGCGGTTGATGTTCGCTGCCATGGCTCCTCCTACTCCTCGTCCGAGGATGTCGCCGACTCGGCGGCCGCGGGAACGGCTGCCGGCTCCGCCTCGGGCTCGGCCTCGACGTCAGCCTCGACGTCGGCCGTTGCCTCGGGCTCCGCAGCTGCAGGCGGCGGTGCCTCCTCGCGGGGGGCCGGTGCGGGCACCGGCGTCTCGTCGCGCGGAGCGCGGGTCGAGGAGCCCTCGAGGTGCTTGGTCGCGAGATGGCGCATCACGGTGTCGTCGATCTTCAGCACGCGCGTGATCTCGTCGAGCGTCTCGCCGCTCGCCTCGAAGACGAGCAGGTGGTAGACGCCCTCCTGCTTCTTCGCGATCTCGTAGGCCAGCCGGCGACGGCCCCAGGCGTCGTGGCTGCGCCACGTGCCTCCGGACCCCTCCACGAGCTGCCGTACGCGTGCGATCAGGTCGTCCTGGCGCTCGTCGGCGAGCTCCGGGTCCAGCATCAGAAGAATCTCGTACGCAGTCACAAGTCCCGATACCTCCTTTTGACTACTTCCCATGGTCTGAATCGGCCCCGACTGCTGGCGCCGCTCGGGAATGGACGGCGCGATGACGAGGCAGGAAGCGGCCACGAGTGTAGCATCGGCCGCGTGAAGCGCCTGTTTGCGTGGGTCGCCGGCGCGGCGGGAGGTCTCGCCGCGTACCGCGCGATGAGAGGGAAGCGGCCTCAACCGGTCGCCTCTGTGGACACGCGCGCGGAAGAGCTGAAGGCCCGGCTCCAGCAGGCCCGCGAGGCGGCCGACGACCGGGACGAGTTCGAGTCGGGCGAGGTGACCGTCGACGAGGCGGAGCCACTCGACCCGCAAGCACGCCGCGCGCAGGTGCACGAGCAGGGCCGCGCCGCGCTCGACGAGATGCGCGGCGACCAGTCCACCTGACGTAGACGCGTATCCGCGTACGCGGGTTCGACGTTGGCGAGTCAGACAATGGCTCGTCCCGTCCCCGCAGATCTCGAAGACGCGCTGGCTGCCGCGCCCGCCGCGCGCGAGCATTTCTGGGCCCTGCCGCCCGAGCAGGTCGACGAATGGGTCGACTGGGTCGAGCGGGCGCGCAGGCCGCGTGCGCGCCGCCGCCGGATCGCGGAAGCGGTACGCCGTCTCGGCGGTGGACGCCAGGTCGCCGCGACGACCGTGGAGACGAACGGCGCCGGTCCCGTCGCCGCTCCGCCGCGCGACTCGCTCGCGCTGTGGCTCCTTGCGCTCGCGCTGCTCGTCGGGATCGCCGCGCTCATCTACTGGTTCGCGGTGCGCAACCACCACGACAGAGCCAAGCCGGCTGCCGTCGTCGTCAACGCGATCGTGCCGGACGTCGTCGGCCTTCGGCAGCAGGCCGCCCAGTTCCAGCTCCGGCAACAGAAGCTCGCGACGACCGTCGTGAAGCGCGCCGCCGCGAAGCCGAGCGGCATCGTCGTCGAGCAGAAGCCGAAGGCGGGTGCGAGCGTGCCGAAGGGCGCGCCGGTCACGATCGTCGTCTCGAACGGCTCGCCCGGCGCAAAGCTGCCGAACGTCGTCGGGCTCGCCGCGACCGATGCGGCGAAGCGGCTGCGGGCGATGAAGGTCGTGCCCTTGCTGAAGCAGGTCGCGTCGAAGCAGGCTGGCGGCACCGTCGTCGCGCAGAAGCCGGCCGCCGGCGGGCTCGCGCAGCCCGGGACACCCGTCGTCCTCGAGGTCGCGAGGTCGAAGGCGAGCGTCGCAGTCCCGGACGTGACCGGCCAGATGCTGCAGACAGCGCTGACGAGCTTGACGCAGGCGCGCCTCGCCGCGACAGCCGTGCAGGTGCCGTCGCAAAAACCCAAGGGCACGGTCGTGGCGCAGCGTCCCGCAGCGGGACAGAAGGTCGCGCAGGGAAGCCGCGTGCGCCTGAACGTGTCGGCCGGTAGCGGCACACAGCAGACGACCCAGCAGAGCACGACGCAACAGACGACGACACAACAAGCGACGACGCAACAGACGACGACGCGATCGAGCGGCACGCAGTCGTCGCTGCCGCTCGCGCCGCCGCAAGGAACCGGCAACGACTATCGCGGCATGCAGGTCGCCCGTGCGGTGGAGAAGATCGCCCAGGGCCGCCAGCAGGCGATCGTCCTCTACGTGGCTTCCGCGAAGCCCGCCGGGATCGTCGTCTCGAACGGAACCGTCGGCTCGAAGATGCGCCTAGCCGTCTCGGGCGGCCCCACGCCGAGCGCGTCGACCGACGTGCCGGACGTGCGCGGTGAGGATGCTGCACAGGCGCAGAGCGACCTCCAGAGCGCGGGCTTCTCGGTGCTCACGGTGCAGTGGCCCGTGAGCGACCAGTCGACCGTCGGGACCGTGGTCTACGAGACGCCGGCGGGCGGAGCCAAGGCGCCGCGGGGCGTGACGGTCGTCGTCTACGTCGGCGCGACGTCCAGCGGTTGAGCCGCCCCGAGCACGCCTGCGTCCATTTGTTGTCGAACGATGCCCGAAGTCAGCTTCGTGGGTAGGCTGGAGATCTGCGGCGCGGGAGCCGGGGATGTGGCAGTGGAGCCGCAGCCCCTGCCTGCCCCGGCTCCCACGTATTTCCCGTGTCCTATTCGGCGGGATCTTCAGCCGCGCCGGACTCTGTTGCTGCGCCGGCCGCGGCCGGAGGCTTGTCGACCGGTCGCACGATCGTCCACGCAAGATCGAGCGGGCAGCCCGCCTTCAGCAGCCGCTCGATGTCGTGCACGTCGGCGTCGCTGTCGGCGATTTGCGCTGCGAGCGCCGCATCGGCGCCCAGGCTGACCATCCGCTGGGTGCGCCAGGTGATCTCGGCGCTTCCCTGCACGCGAATGATCACCGTGTCGTCCGTGATGGCGGTCGTCTTGTTCATCGTCCTACGCAGCCTACGCCGCATCGCGCGACTTCGGGGGTATTAGGGGTACACCCGTCCGAAAGCGACATGGCGATGAGGTGCGCGCGTATCCAATCCCTTCGGCCGCCCGTTCATCCTCCGTTCACCGTCGCGAGATCGGAGCCCGCTTGGCAGCCGCCCCGGACACGATGACCCTGATCGAAAACCGCGACCTGCGCGGTCGGCGGCGCAAGCGCGTCTGGGCCAGGCGAGCGGGGGTGATGCTCCTCACGATCGTCCCGGTGCTCGCCCTCCTGAACGTCTTCGGCCAGCGGCCCGAGACCTCCTCTGCATCGTCCGCGGCTGCACGGCTCGAGGTCTACGCGCCCGATCACGCAAGGAGTGGCATCGTCTATGTCGCGCGATTCACCGTCGACGCCGTCCGAGAGCTGAAGAAAGCCACGTTGATCCTCGACCCGGGCTGGGCCGAGCAATACACCTTCAACGGCGTGGCGCCTCAACCCGTGAGTGAAGGCTCGGACAACGGAAAGCTCGTCTACGTCCTCGGTCACGTCCCGCAGGGCAAGCACTACACGTTGTTCATCTCGCTCCAGGTGAACCCGACGAACGTCGGCCACCGGAGTCAGCGGGTCTGGCTGTACGACGGGTCGCGGCAACTGCTGGCCGTCAAGCGAACGATCACGGTCTGGCCCTGACGGATGGACATCGTCCTTCGCGCAGCTGCCGCGTACGTCTTCATCGTCGTGCTCATCCGGGTGACCGGACGGCGCGAGCTCTCGTCGATGGGCCCGACGGACCTCGTGCTTCTCGTCGTGATCGGCGACCTGATCCAGAACGGCGTCACGCAGTCGGACATGTCCGTCACCGGCGTGACGATTGCCGTCACGACTTTCGCTCTGCTGGCCCTCGGGTCGTCGTATCTCGCGTTCAAGTCACGTCGTATGCGCCGGATCATCGAGGGGATACCGCTGATCGTCGTGCAGGACGGCGTGCCGGTCGAGCCCAACCTCCGCAGCGAACGCATGACGGTGGACGACGTGATGGAAGAGGCGCGCCGCCAGCAGATCGAGCGGCTCGATCAGATCAAATGGGGCGTCCTCGAGGCGAACGGCTCCATGAGCTTCATCAAGCGCTAGCTCGGTCAGGTGTTGCCGACGACGACGGGCACGGTCAGCGTTCCCGTGTTGCCCTTCGTGTCCCAGGCAACGACGGTGACGTCATACGCGCCGTTTCGAACCGTGCGCGTGTTCCAGTACTCGAGGCGCCAGCGCGAGAAGGGGCGGAACCAGTAGGTCCCGGCGCAGGGCTGTGTAGGTGGATTGTGGACGCACTCGTCCATCGAGCCGTTCTGGACCGTGCCGGGGGCGTAGTGGACGAGGTAGGGCGTCGAGGGATACTCGTCGCTCTGAAACGTGATCCGCTGCATGACGACGGCACGCGTGGCGTGCGCCCGGATCTCGACGCCGACGCGATATGGATGATGGGGCGTCTCCCAGTCCGGGTGGCGCGCCATGAAGCCCCAGAACGACTGGCCGTCCTCGATCTCCGCCCGCAGCTCGACGCGGCCGTGCAGCCGCGTCGGCGTGAGGGGCGTTGCGCTGTCGCGGCCTTTGAGGCTGATGTTCGGGTGCCACGGGCTCGTGGGAGGCGTGAAGAACCGCATCGCGCTCACGATCGGCGGCTCGGTGTCGACATACGGGGCGGTCTCGATGCCCGGGCGGAGGGGGTTCAGCCAGATGCGCCTGCTGCCGACGCGTCTCCACTCGGAGACGTGCACGTGCCACTGTCCGAGGCATGTCCAGCCGATCAGCTGGCCCGGCTTGATTCGCGCCCACTGCGTCACGACCGGGGAGACGTGCCAGTAGGAGAAGTGGCCGACCTCGACCTTTCGGTTCGCGCACGGCTGCGGAGGGCCGGCCACGCGGATCACCCTGCCGCCCTGCACGGCATAGACGCGGTGGCTGAGCCCGGGGCCGGCGCCCGGCTCGGGGCGGCGGTCGTCGACGTTCACGTCGATGCCGAAGTGGTAGCCGGCAAGCCCGTTCTCGTCCTGTCCGCGCGGGTCGAGAAAGGAGCCGCGAATCGGATGTTGCGCATGCACCGGCGTGACGGGCCAGTTGCTGAATGCTTCCGCGAAGGCGTTGTGGAAGCCGGCCGGCAGAGCGCCTGGGATCTGCGCCTGCTGCCGTAGGGCGAGGTGGGTGAGCGACGCGACGATCGGGTCCGAGGTCGTCGTCGCCGCCGACCTCGGCGCGTGCGCAGCCCCGCCGCAGCCGGCTCCGAGGAGGATGCTCGCCACGACGCCGAGCGGCGCGGCTGCTCTGAGCCATCGCATCTGCACTGCACCATTACCGACGCGAGCGCAGTTGTCATTCTGGCTAACCGGAGGCTGAGCTTCCCGCCGGTCCCGCAACGAGCGAGTTCGTCAGCCGCAGCGTCACGTCAGCCCCGCCGTCGGGGCCGTTCGTGGCGGTGGCCGTGCCGCCGTGCGCCTCTGCGATCGCGGCGACGATCGCGAGGCCGAGGCCGACGCCGGCAGTGTCACGTGAGCTCTCGGCGCGGCTGAACCGCTCGAAGGCCCGGGCCACGAACGCCGGCGGAAAACCGGCACCGCTGTCGCCGACTCGCAGCTCGAGCGCGCCGTCGTGCTCGGACGCCTCGAGTCGCACGGTGCCCGCGCCGTAGCGGAGTGAGTTCTCGACCAGGTTCGCGAGCGCCTGCTCCAGCCGTCGCCGGTCGCCGCGCACGAGGAGACCGTCCGGTGAGGCGACCTGGATCGTCCGGCCTTCGTCCGCAGCGCGCCGCTGGTATCGAGTCGCGATCGTCCCGAGCAGCTCGCCGGCTGGAACATCGGAGCGGCGGAGCGGCAACTCCCCGGAGTCGGCGCGCGCGAGGAGCAGCAGGTCATCGGTGAGCTGGGCGAGCCGATCCGTCTCGACCGCCGTCGACCGCAGCGCTGCAGCGAGCGCCGGGGCTGAGGTGGGATCGGCGAGTGCGAGCTCGATCTCGGTCTTCATCAGCGCGAGTGGTGTGCGCAGCTCGTGGCTCGCGTTCGAGACGAGGGACCGTTCCCGTTCGAGGGCGGCCTCGAGTCGGGTGAGCATCTCGTTCAGTCGGGTGCCGAGGCGTGCGATCTCGTCGTTGGCGCCGGGGACGGGAAGCCGGCGGCCGGCACTGGCGGCGGAGATCGTCGCTGCGCGCTCGCCCATCCGCTCGACCGGGCGCAGGGCGGCTGCCGCAAGCACGTAGCCCGAGAGGGCGGTCAGCAGCAGTGCGATCGGCCCGCCGACGAGAAGCTGGCGACGCAGGTCGATGAGCGCCTCGGCGCGCGGTGTCTGCGAGGCGCCGACGACGATGAGAAGCCTGCGCCCCTGCGCAGTGACCGGTTGGGCGAAGAGACGGACGTTTTCGGAGGCGATCGTCCGCTCGAAGAACCGCGGGCCTCGACGCGCCGCTGCAAGCTGGCTCGCCGTCAGCAGTGGGGACGTCGACAGCCCCGGTGTCTCGTCGATCACGTTGTTGCCCGGTCCGATCACCTCTGCGAAGCCGCTGTCGGCGCCGGGCACCTTGCCGGCGGTACGCAGGCCCGTATCCGCCTGCTGGGCGAGCGCCGCCACATCCGTTGCGCGTGCGCGGAGGCCCTGGTCGACGGCGTTGGCGAGCCCTGTGCCGAGCCGGAGATAGAGGAACAGGCCGGTGGCCGCGAGGACGAGTGCCATCACGAGCGTGAAGGCGAGCGTGAGCCGGATCCGGATCGGCAGCCGACCGATCATCAGGGGTCTTTGCGGAGGCGGTAGCCGGCGCCGCGAACGGTCGTGATCGAGTTCGCGCCGAAGGGCCGGTCGATCTTGTCCCGGAGGTAGTTGACGTAGACCGCGATCACGTTGGAGCGGTTGTCGTAGCCCATGTCCCACGCTTGCTCGAGCAGTTGGTCGCGTGACAGCACGGCGCCGGGACGGCGCATGAATGCCTCGAGGAGCGCGAACTCCTTGCTCGTCAGCTCGATCTCGGTCGTGCCACGCCAGACCTGGCGCGTCGCCGGGTCGAGTCGCAGGTCGCCGACCTGAAGGACGCTCGGACGCTCGAGCTCGCCGCGGCGCACGATCGCACGCAGGCGGGCGAGGAGCTCGGCGAACGAGAACGGCTTGGTCAGGTAATCGTCTGCGCCGACGTCGAGGCCGGCGATCCGGTCCTCGACGGAGTCGCGGGCGGTGAGGACGAGCACCGGCGTCCAGCGGCCCTGCTTGCGCAACTCGGCGAGGGTCTCGAATCCGTCCATCCCCGGCAGCATCACGTCGAGCACGATCGCGTCGTAGTGCGTCGAGGCAGCCATCCAGATCGCGTCTTCGCCGGTGCGGGTCACGTCCGCGGCGTCGCCGTTGGTGCGGAAGCCGCGCAGGAGCAGGCTCGCCATCTTCAGCTCGTCTTCAACCACGAGAACTCTCATCTCGAGCTCAATCGTGGCACGGCCGGATTAGAGAGCGATTAGACGCTGATGAGGCGTTGATCTCTAACGGCAGGCTAAACGGCGATCGTGCGGACGGGCGTCTCGACGAGCTCCGCCATCAGCGCCCATTCGGGCTCGTACACATGGGCCGACTTCGCGTGCACGACCAGCCGGCCGACCGGGCAGCCCAGCTCGCGTGCGACGTGCTCCTGCAGGCGCGCGAGCTCGACGAGGTTGCCGTAGGCCTTCTTGCCGAAGTCGAGGCTGTGCGCATAGACGATCAGCTCGAGCGACTCGCCGGGAATCCAGAAGTCGAGCAGGCTCACGCAGGGGATGTACGCCGTGTCGGTGAGCGGCTGGAAGGTGGTCACCGTCGCCGAGCGGCATTCCGGATCGGCCCGCAGGCGCTCGACGACCCACGCGATCTGATCGCGCCCGGAGCCTGCGTAGTTGAACAGACGCACGGCGTAGCTCTTGGCGTCGCCGAGCTCCGGAACGTCCTTCTGCACGAAAAAGTTCTCGTGCATCCATGCGAGCCATTCCGCATCGCCGAGCTCGGCGATCAGCGGATCGTCCGACGCTGGACGCTCGACGGTGAGCGTGAGCAACGCGAGCTCCCGCGTCGCCTGACCGTCGTAGCGTTCCAGCGCGCCCCGCTCGAGGATGGCGCGCGAGGTGCGCAGCCATCCTTCACCGAGCGTGGGCGCTTCGACGACGACGATGCTCATGGGGCGGACGCTAGCCGCTACGCCGGCTCGTTCGGGTCCTCCTCAGCTGCGAGCTTCCGCGATCCCTGGAGGACGTCCTGGAAGTGGCGCTCCTGAATCGGGAGGGCCCACTCGACCAGCTTCCCGAGCTCTGCATGCCCCGCGCGCTCGTTGAGCGTCCTGAGCACCGACCAGTGACCGACTTCGGCCGCCTCCGCCATCGTCAGGAACTCGAAGCCGTCGAGCGCGTCCGCGTCCTTGTCGAGGTAGGTCTTCATCATCTCGGACGCCTTCTTCTTCACGGCGCCGGCCTCGCCGAGGATCGCCGTCTTCTTGCCGTCGAAGCTGGCTGCGAGCTGCGTGCAGCGGTCTTCGGTTTCCGAGGCTTCTTCGGCCATCTTCTGGAGCGTCGCGACGAGGTCGCTGTCTTGATCCTTGGCGAGCCGCGTCACCTTGTCTCCGGCTACCCGGGCGGCCATGGCAAGACCTGTGACCTCCGCGAGCTTCTCCTCCAGATTCGTCAACTCCGCCATCTCGCGTCTCCTCTGCAACGTTGGCTGGGACGACGCGGTGATTGCACGAAGGAAGCGGCGTGAAACGACCGACGAGGACTGGGTGTATCCACGGATGCGCCTATCCTTGCGTCTCCCTAGCGTCAGGGCGACATTCGACGAGGAGGAGCGCATGGCCACCACTGGACAGACCGAGGTCGACCCCGCCAAGCTCGAGGCGTTCGTCTTCCGAGCCCTCGACGAGGTAGGGGCGACCTTGAACGCGGCGCTCGTCGTGATGGGCGACAAGCTCGGCCTCTATCGTGCAATGGCCGGCGCAGGCCCACTCGAGCCCGCGGAGGTCGCGCAGCGCGCGGGTGTCGCAGAGCGGTATGCGCGCGAGTGGCTGAACGCGCAGGCCGCCGGCGGTTTCGTCGAGTACGAC
>JAOPYX010000244.1 GCA_025964535.1 Actinomycetes bacterium
GCGGCGAAGAAGCGCTTCAAGGTGACGGGGACGGGCAAGATCATGCGCCGGCCGACGATGCGCAGCCACAATCTGGAGCACAAGTCGTCGAAGCGTAAGCGCGGCTTCCGGAAAGAGCGCGAGCTCACCGGCGCCGACACGAACGCCCTGAAGAAGATGCTGAGGATCCGCTAGCCATGCCGAGAGTCAAGCGAGCAGTCCACGCGCAGAAGAAGCGCCGCAAGGTGCTCGAGCAGGCGAAGGGATACTTCGGCTACAAGAGCACCCACTACCGCTACGCGAAGGAGCAGGTCGAGCACTCGCTCGTCTACGCCTATCGCGACCGCAAGAACAAGAAGCGGACGTTCCGCCGGCTCTGGATCACGCGGATCAACGCGGCAGCACGCGTCCACGGCCTGTCGTACAACCAGTTCGTCCACGGCTGCGGCAAGGCGGGCATCGAGCTCGACCGGAAGGTGCTCGCAGATCTCGCGGTCAGCGATCCCGCCGCGTTCGGTGCGATCGCCGAGCAGGCGAAGGCCGCGCTCGGAACGACCACAGCCTGATCACCTCGCGCGACAACGAGCGGCTCAAGCTCGTCCGCAAGCTCCATGACCGGCGCTGGCGTGACAAGCTCGGGCTGCTCGTCGCCGAGGGCGAGGATCTCGTCGAGGCGGCGAACGCCGCCGGCTTGGAGCCCGTCGAGCTGCTCGTCGCCGGCGAGACGGTCGCACCCGAGCTGCTCGCGGAGGTCTCGACGCTCGCACATCCGCCGCGCGTGCTCGCCGTCTACCGGCGGGACGACCTGCCGCGGGGCCTGCGTCCCGCGACGCTTGCGCTGTGGCAGGTGGCCGACCCGGGCAACGTCGGCACGCTCCTCCGCTCGGCGGATGCATTCGGCGCCGGCGTCGCGCTCTCGCCGGGGTGCGCCGACCTGACGGGGCCGAAGGCGCTCCGCGCGTCGATGGGGGCCGTCTTCCGCGTCCCGGTGAGCGGCTTCGAGGCGCCGCAGGGCCGGCGGATCGCGCTCGTCGCGCACGGTGGCACGCCGTTGCCGGAGCTCGATCTCGCGGGCGAGGTCGTCTTCGTGCTCGGCGCCGAGCGGGAGGGGCTGCCGAGGGACGTTCTCGAGCGCTGCGACGTGCAGGCGTCGATCCCACAGAGCGGCGACGCCGAGTCGCTGAACGTCGCGATGGCCGGCACCGTTGCCCTGTACGAGCTCTCGCGCCGGGCGTAGCGCGGCCATAAAAATAGCCCGGCCCCGTTGCCGGGGCCGGGCCAAGTTTCACCGAGTCGGTTGCGCTTTCGTCCTCCTCGACCAACCGGCCTTCCGCCTGGGGCTTGCGCCCTTCCTCGTAGAACCGCTCGGTCGTGGTTTCGACCTACTCGCGCTCCGTGCTCGGTGCAAGAGGGAACCTACGACGCACCCGAGCGCAGTTCAAGGGGCTCGTCTGCATTTTTGTCGCAATTTGCGAAAGATCATCCGCGCGAGGCGATCCAGACCGTGTCCTCGCCGCCTGCGTACACCCGCCGGTCGAACCAGCCGTAGCACGCTTCGACCATGAACCCCGCCTCGGCGAGGAGCGTGTGCCAGCGCGACGGCTCGAGCCACCAGAGCGTCATCGAGGAGGCCCCCTGCTCGCCGCGCACCGAGAGGGTCAGCGTCTGCTCCTCCAGATCCCAGTCCGCGCGCTCGTCGATGCCGGGCTCGCGCTCGATCCAGCGGCCGTGCGTTTCTTCGATGTCCTCCCGCGAGGGCGCGAATACGTCGAACACGAGCCGGCCGCCGGGCTCGAGCAGCTCTCGGGCGGCGGCGAGGGCCTCGAGTCGCTGCTCGTCCGACGCCAGGTGAAGGTACGCGCGGAACGGGCACGTGACCAGCCGGACTCGCTCGGTCACCGGCGGCGCGCGTAGATCGCCCTGACGCAGGTCGAGCCGCTCGGCCATGCCAGCGTCTCGTGCATGTTCGGCGCAGACGGCGAGCATCCCGGCCGAGGAGTCGACGCCGATCACGTGCACGCCGGCCATCGCCGTCGGGATGGCGATCCGCCCGGTGCCGACACCCAGCTCGACCACCGGCCCGCCCGCCGCGAGCGCCTCCTCGACGTAGAACGAGATGTCCTCGATGACGCCCGAGCTCCAGGGGTCGTACAGCCGCGCGATCGCATCGTAAGAGGACATCCCGTATAGATACAGTCGCCGCCGTGGACGCGCAGGCACTACAGGACGAGGCACTGGCCGCTGTCGCGGCCGCCGAGACGCCTGCAGAGCTCGACGAGGCGCGCGTTCGCTACCTCGGACGCAAGAGCGACCTGAAGCTGGCGCTCCGCGACGTGCGCGACCGGGAGTCCGGCATGGCGCTCAACGCGGCACGCATGGCGATCGAGCAGGCTGTGGAGGAGAAGCAGGATCGGCTCGAGCGGGCGGAGCTCGACGCGAGACTCTCGTCCGAGCGCGTCGACGTCACGCTTCCCGCCGAGCTGATCGCCCGCGCGCAGGGCCGGCCGCTGCGCCCGCGCCGGCGCGGCTCGCTGCACCCGTCGACGCAGGTGCGCCGCGACGTCGAGGACATCTTCCTCGGGCTCGGCTACGAGGTCGTCGACGGCCGCGAGGTCGAGACGACGCGCTACAACTTCGACGCGCTCGGGTTCCCGTCATGGCATCCCTCGCGCTCGCCGCGTGCCTCGCTCTACGTGGGGGACGACACGGTTCTGCGTACCGAGACGTCGCCGGCGCAGATCCACAAGATGGAGGCGCAGAAGCCGCCCATCTACATGGTCTCGATCGGCCGCGTGTACCGCCGCGACACGATCGACGCGACGCACTACCCGATCTTCCACCAGTTCGAGGGGCTGGCGATCGACAAGGGCCTCACGATGGCCGACCTCAAGGGAACGCTGCTCTATGTCATGCGGGCGCTGTACGGCCCCGAACGCGACGTCCGCTTCCGCACGCACTACTTCCCGTTCACGGAGCCGTCGATGGAGCCGGACGTCTCGTGCCCGATCTGCGGCGGCGCCGGCTGCCGGACCTGCAAGTTCTCGGGGTGGCTCGAGATGGGCGGCTCCGGGATGGTCGACCCCTATCTCTACGAGTTCGTCGGCTGGGACCCGGACGAGTACACCGGCTTCGCCTTCGGCATGGGCATCGAGCGGACCGCGCAGCTGCGGATGGGCATCCCCGGCATCAGGCCGTTCTGGGAGAACGACCTCCGCTTCCTGAGGCAGTTCTAG
>JAOPYX010000266.1 GCA_025964535.1 Actinomycetes bacterium
GCGCTCCGCACGCCTCCCCGGCTCGAGCGTCAGCGCGGCCGAGCGTTCGAGGTAAGCGGCCTCGGCGGCGAAACCGCCGCGGGCCCGCGCTCGGTCGGCCGAGCGCTCCAGCTCTCCCGCGACCGCCTCGTCGGGCGCCGACGCAGCCTGCGCGCGATGCCAGGCGCGGCGGTCGGGGTCGAGCTGTGGATCGGTCGCCTCCGCCAGCGCACGATGCACGCCACGCCTTTCACGCGGCGAGGCCGATCTGTAGATCGCCGAGCGGAGGAGTGGATGGCGGAAGGTGACCCGCGCGTCTATCGCCAGCAAGTCGTCCGCCGCTGCATGAGCCGCCGCCTCGATCGGGATGCTGAGCTCGGCTGCCGCTCGCCACAGCAGCGTTGGATCGCCGATCGGCTCGGCCGCGGCCACAAGCAGCAGCCGCTGCGTCTCGGTAGACAGCTGCCCCACCCGGCGCCGGAAGCTCGCCTCGATCCGCCCTAGCAGCTGGTGCGGAACGCTGAACCCGGCCACCAGCTCCGCCGGCGACAGCCCGTGCGGGAGCTCGAGGAGCGCGAGCGGGTTGCCGCGCGCCTCGGCGATGATCCGCTCGCGCACGCGATCGTCCAGCGGCCCGCTGATCACCGACGCGAGCAACTCGCGCGCGTCGGCGTCCGACAACCCCTCGAGCCGCAAGCTCGGCAGCCCCGCCAGCTCGTCGAGCACGCCCGGCTCACCCTCCGCGAATAGGAGGACGACGGACTCCGCCTGCAGGCGACGGGCCACGAAGGGGAGCACCTGTGCCGACGACCGATCAAGCCACTGGGCATCGTCGATCAGGCAGGCAAGCGGCTGCTCCTCGGCGGCGGCAGAAAGCAGACTCAGCAGCGCGAGGCCGACCAGAAAACGATCGGGCGGCGCGCCTGAGCTCAAGCCGAAGGCGGTTCCGAGCGCGTCACGCTGAGGCGGCGGCAGCCACTCCAGGCCGTCCAGCAGCGGCGCAAACAACTGCTGCAAAGACGCGAATGGAAGCTCCATCTCCGACTCCACCCCGACCGCCCGCAGCACCCGAAAACCCTGGGCGCGCTCGGCGGCGTACGCCAACAGCGCGGTCTTTCCGACCCCCGACTCGCCCCGTACCACCAAGACCGCGCTTCGGCCCGCCCGCCCGGCGTCCAGCAGCCGATCGAGCTGAGCACGCTCGCCACGCCGGTCGCGCAGCATCGGTCAACCGCCGCGGAGCAAAGAAAGCAGCATCCCGAAACGATAGACCCGGGGGATCGAGCGGCAAGTGCATCTGCTGGTGCCGGCGAGCGACCGCGGACCGGGCAGCATGACTGGTGCATCTCGCTCGGCACTCCTAGACGCGAGCGCCGCCCTGCGACCGCATGCTCGCTGCGTTCCCAATCCTGGGTCACCACGACAGAAGAGTGTCTTGCTCGCTACTCGCGGCGACCCCGATCCGGGCAAGCGCCAAACGAGGACCGTGACTGGACTCCAAGACACGACAACGAAACCATCAAGCAGCGCCCCGAGCCATGAATGTTGAGCAAAGGAGAAACCAATGACGAGCTCGACGCAATCCTCCCTACCCACGTCGGCGCTCTTGCGCCACTTCGCTGATTTGCGCGATGGCACTCACGGCGGCGCCAGATCGCGACCGGACAAGGAGCGCCTCTTCGCCGCAGCAGTTCAGCTACTCGATCCGCGTGCCCGGCAGGCGCTCGAGGAGATCAACACATATCTGCTGCTCGGCACCGGCGAGGTGACCGCCACGGGAGTTCGCGACTCAGCGGACGGCGGCATCGATGCCGTTTGGGCGTTGTCATGGCCAGAGCAGCAGGCCGCCGGGATCGAACCGATCGTCATTCGCGCCTACTTCGGCCGCGGATTCGCCCACCCGCATCTGCAGAGTGGCACCGTCGGCGATTGGCCGCTCAACGTCTTCGACGAGGAGCAGGCGACGACAGAGCTACCCACGATGCGCGCAATGGCGGCGGCGGATATGCACAACCTGGTCCTCCAACTCGGGGGCGACGTTCGCATCATTCCGGCCACTGTCAAAGAACTCGATCTGTAAGCGAAAGGATCGCGCGCCGGTACGGCGCACGGTTACAACCCGCCCTCTTGGAGCAGCTCGGGAACGATGATTCGTCCCGCCGCTTCGATCAGAGCGAGGTGCGAGAACGCCTGCGGGAAGTTCCCCAGATGTCTGCCCGTGCTCGTGTCGTATTCCTCGGCGTAGAGCCCGAGAGGAGACGTGACGCTGAGGAGGTGCTCCATCAGGTCGCGAGCCCGCTGGTGCTCGCCGATGACTGCAAGCGCCGACACGAGCCAGAACGAGCAGATCAGGAAGCTGCCCTCCTTGCCGGACAGCCCGTCGTCTGTCTCGTTGGTCTTGTAGCGGAGGACGAAGCCGTCCTCGGTGAGATCGGATGCGATCGCCTCGACCGACTTCCGCAGCTGCTCGTCGTTTCCCGGCAGGAACCCGAACAGCGCCGCCAGAAGCGTCGAGGCATCGAGTGCGTCTGTGTCGTAGTGCTGGCGCAGCACGTCGTCCCTGACGCCGTGTTCGAGGATGTCCGCGTGGATCTCCTCGGCGGTGGCCTGCCACTCCGATTCCAGCGCCGGGTCGCCGCGAATCGCGGCCAGGTGAGCGGCGCGATCCAGTGCAACCCAGCACATCAGCTTGGACGAGACGTAGTGCTGCGCTTGACCGCGGGCCTCCCAGAAGCCCTGGTCCGGATCCCGCCAGACGCGGGTGGCGCATTCGGCCTGCGACTGCACGATCGGCCAGAGCCGGCGGGGAAGGCGCTCGCTCCGGCGGGTGTGGAGCAGGATCGAGTCCAGCACGGCGCCGTACACGTCGTTCTGCCGCTGGTCGAACGCGCCGTTGCCGATCCGCACCGGACGAGCACCCGCGTAGCCGGAGAGCTCGTCGCGAGCCGATTCCGTCAGGTCCCGTTGCCCTTCGATGCCGTACATGATCTGTAACGCCCCGTTCTCGGTCGGCTCGAGGTCGGCGACGAACTGCATGAACTCCTGCGCCTCCCAATCGAGGCCCAGGAAGTGCAGCACTCGCAGGGTGAAGGTCGAGTCGCGCATCCAGCTGAACCGGTAGTCCCAGTTGCGCTCGCCGCCAGGGGTCTCGGGCAGCGACGTCGTGAGCGCCGCCACCGTCGCCCCGGTTGGCATGTAGGTGAGGCCCTTGATCGCGAGCGCGGAGCGCTCGATCGCCTGGCGGAACCGATGATCCGGCATCTGCGCTCGCGCGAGCCAGCCGCGCCAGAAGCGCCTCGTGGCGGTGAGCTGCGCGTTCGCTTCGTCGAGGTCGGCCGGCGACGCCAGCTCATCGGCCCAGGAGAGTGAGCAATAGGCCCGATCTCCCTCCGTGAGGACGTGCCGCGCGCGCACCCGGTCACCCTCCAGACCGAGCGCCAAGTCGGATTGCAGCCTGATCGTCAGGCCCGCACCGCTGGCGTCGGCAGTGTGGTGATCGTCGCTCGCCTGCGTCCAGTTCGCGGGAACGCGTCCGTAGTCGAAGTCCGGCTCGCAGACCACCTCGAGCTCGACGCTCCCTTCGAGGCAGAGCGCCGTCCGCACGAGCGTGTGCTCGGCATCGTCGTCCGCCGGCGGGCGCGTGTGGGGTGTGACCCGATC
>JAOPYX010000275.1 GCA_025964535.1 Actinomycetes bacterium
GATCGGGGTACACCTGCGATGCCCAGTAGTCGGTCGGCCAGGCGGCGCTGGTCCAGCGCGCCTTCAGGTCGAGGTTCGCACGCCGGTAGAACGCGGTCCGCTTCGCGACACCGGCGCGATCCGCGGCGATCCGCTTCGGCGGGATGCCGTCGAGATACCCGGGCTCGCTCTCGCCCGTGATCCCGGCACGCGCGCCGTTCGGCTTGACGATCTCACGGAGCCGCCGCTCCGCCCACGGGGAGACGACGCCCAGCGACTCCGCGCTGCCGTGCTCGAGCCGCGCCCGCACCGCCAGCGGGTCGACGTACGAAAGATCGGAGATGAGCGTGCCCGCGCGATAGCCGGCGTCGACGACCGCAACGGCGAGCTCGCGGTGCGCGGGCTCAGCGGTGACGACGAGCGTGTCGCCCTTGCCGACCCCGAGCGACGCCTTCACGATCGCGTCGGCGTAACGCCGGAGCTCGGCCGGCTCGAGGATGCGGTCTGCCTCCATGCGCAGGAAGTTACACGCGCGGGGCTAGCTCGTCGTCGCCGTGAGCTCGCGCGAGAGGACGATCGTGTAGGCGTCCTGGAGTGTCGGGAACCACGGCGGCGGCAGGTACAGGAGCGAGCTGTCGTACTGGTATGTGCGCGTCTGGAAGAGGCTCATGCTGCCCCCGCCGTACGTCGCGGTCGAGCCGGTGAACGTCATCGAGGCGAGCGTGCCGTTGCCGACGTAGTCCGGCTCGTTCGGCCCGACTCCGTACGACCGGAACATGCCACTCTGCGCGATCGTCGCAGCTCGCCAGCTCAGTGTCGACGGCGCCCACTGCGGGACGATGAGGCTTTGCGACGCGACGAGGCCGAGCACGTCGTCGCCCGACTGCGCATAGTCGAGGTTGCCGCCGGGATAGATGTCGGCGGCTGAGCCGATCGTCACGCGGCCGTTGACGATGCCCGAGACGATCACCGGCTGGCCGACGTAGATCGCGCCGTTCCCCGGGATGGTCATCGGCGTGCCCGGCCCGCAGGTCGGCTTGCGGTCGCCGATCGGCGTGCCGCCGCTCTTCATGCACGACTGCACCGTCACCTGGCCGTTGGCCTGGAACGTCAGCCACCAGGCGTCGACCGCGGCGTTGTCCTCGACGAGGCCGCCGGCGCCCGCAGCGCTGCGGATGTCGACGAGCGACGCGAGGAAGTTGTTGAAGTTGATCGGCGTGCGGATGACCGAGCGGATCGTCGGCGACGTCGTCGCGTCGTAGCGTTTTGCCCCGTTCACGAACGTCGTGTTGCCGCTCGCGCCTCCCTCGCCATAGACGTTGCCGTACGCCGTGCCGTCGTGCCTGACGGTGTGCGCGACGTTGTTCGCGTCGATGCCGGCGTAGATCTTCCCGTACGTCGTCGCGGTCGCTCCGTAGGTGATGTTCGCGTCAGCGACCATCTGGAAGTCGGAGACCGACGACGGCCGCACGAGCGTCTCGAGCTCGCGCCAGTCGCGTACATCGGTGTCGTTCAAAGGGCGCGCCGTAGCGACGATCCGGATCAGCGGCGAGAGGGCGGACGGCGGAAAGACCTCGAGGCTGTACTCGTAGCCGTTGCCGAGCTGCGCCGAGCCGTACCAACGATCTTTCCCGTTCGGGTACGTCCATACGCTTCCGTCCGCCTGCAACCAGGGCTGGGTCGCCGCGACCATCCGTCCGCTGGAGGTCGACCGCCGTGTCGCTTCGCCCGGATGCACGAAGTGGTTGAGGTAGAGGCGGTCGTCGATCAGCTTCGCGATGTAGTCGTCGACGCCGGCTTCGGCCGCATGGAACGCTGCATCGCGCTTCACCTCGGTGCGGCTGCGCGACGCCTCGCCCTGCATCACGTCGATGAGCGTCACCGCAAGCACGCTGAGCAGCACGATCATCCCGATCGCCATCACCATCGCGATGCCGTCCTCGGAGCGCATCCTGTCTCGCAGCCGCCGCATCACTGGAGCGTCCTGATCGTCACGAGCGTCGAATACTGGGCCGAGCCGCCCTGCGCCAAGCGCGGTGCGACGGTCACGGCGAGGCGAACCGAGCGCACCGCGGTCGGGTCGGTCGTGACCGCGTTGTTCGCGTCGTAGAACGTGAACAGGCTCGTGCTCGTGACCGAGCCGATCTCGGGGAAGTACGTGCCGGGCGTCGCCGGCCAGACCCACGGCCAGCCGTCGGTGTCGGTGCTCGTCACGACGCTGCGCTCGAGCTGGCCGTTGACGAGCCGGTACGAGATCCGCCGCAGATGGAACGGCGTGAGCCGGTCGGGCGACAGGAACGTCACGGTCGTGCTGCTGAGGCTCTCGACCGGCGACGTGCCGTTTGCGTTCGTCGCCTGGCGCAGGTCGGTGCTCAGCCGGCCCATGGCGACGCGCACCTCGTTCTGCAATGTCGCCTGCTCCTCGACGCGCTGGCTCGTCTTCGAGCTCGTCAGCAGCATCTGGCCGAACGCGCCCATGACGATTCCCATCACGGCCATCGTCACGAGCAGCTCGACGACGGTGAATCCCGACTGGGAGCGAAGACGGCTCATTTCACCGTGACCGTCGTCGTGCTCGCGCCCGTGACCGCACTGGTCGCAGTGCCGGTTAGCGTGCCGCTCTTCGCGGTCATCGTGTAGCCGGGCGAGGAGTTGCTCGGGACGGTGAACACGGCGCTGCCTGTCGCGTCGGAGGTCCCGGTCAGGAGGACGTATCCCCCGGGCCCCCCGCTAACCGTCACCGCCGCTCCGGTGACCTTTGCTTTGCTCCCGTTGACGACCTTCACCGTCAAGGACTGCGGCGCGACCAGCGGGGGGAGCGGCACGACGAATGTCCTCGTCAGGTCGGTCGGGTACGCCGTCGGAACGAGCTGAGCAACGGCGTTGCTCGTCGCGCCGGTCGCGGCGAACACCTGCACCGTGTATTGGATGTTCGGCACGATCGGCTCGCCCGCGAGCGTGTCCGACGCCGCAAGCGTGAACTGTCCGCCGCTGAAGGGGAACGACTGCGTTCCCCTGGTCGACGAGATCGTCACGGTTGCCTGGCCGGTGTACGCCGTGCCGTCCGCGTTCCGGGGCACGACGGAGATGCTCGACGGCTTGTAGACGCGGATGATCGTCTGGAACGTCTGCCCGCCGACGATCGTCGTTCGTGCCGCGCTGCTCGGCGGTGTGTCCTCGCGCTTGGTCGCGTACCCGGTCATCGCCGCCGTGACGTCGTAATGGTTCAGCGACGCGTTCGTCGGCAGCAGCGCGGGGAAGACCACCGAGCCGCTCGTGTCGGTGATGTCGGTGCGCGCCGCAGTTGGGCCGCCGCCGAGCGTGACCGAGGCGCCGACGATCGGCGTGTTCAGCGCGCCGTCGATCACCTGCGCGAGCACGATGCCCTCGTTCTGGCCGGCGTAGGTGCCGCCTCCGGGCGGGGCGACATACGTGACGTCCTGCGTCAGGCGCCGAGAGTCGGCGTTGCGGGTCACCGTCACGACGACCCGCTTGTAGTCGGCGCGTGTGCGGTACGACGTCGACGGAGCGTCGTCCATGAAGGAGATGCGCGTCGTCACGGTCGCGTCGAGCCCGGAGATCCCGAACTGGCTCGCCGGCTGGCTCGGGACGACTGTGCCCGCCGGGTTGCCGTTCTGCGTCCCCACCGCGTTGTACGGCAGCGCGCGGACCGATTCGATCGCGCTCTGGGCGGCCTGCGTCGCGAGGGTGCGCTCCCGCGAGAGCTTCTGCTGCGCCACTGATGCGAGCAAGACGCCGACGAGCGGCGCGGAGACGCAGAGGAAGAGCGTCGTGGCCATGAGCATCTCGATCAGGCCAAAGCCCTCCTCGGAGGTCGCTCGCGCAATCCCGCCGGGACATCCTTGCCGTGTGTGTGCTTTCGACCCCTCAGTCGTCAAAACCGGTCTCCCGCCGCAGAGCAGAAGACGCCTCAACACAGAGAATCCTGCGCGGGCAGGAGTCGAATCCCCCTTCCGGGGGGCGGTACGTCCTCGATTGGGTGGACCGGCCCTACACCGAAGCGTCGAGCGCTGCGTCGAGCGAGTCGTGCACCGCGAAGTGGCGGTCGAGGCCGGAGATCTCGAGCGCCCGCTTCGTCTCCAGGCCTGGCGCCGCGAGGAGGAAGCCGCGGCGGTTCTCGAGCTTCGTCCGCGCCTCGATCAGCACGCCGAGCGCCGTCGAGTCGATGAACTTGACCGCGCTCAGATCGACGACCAGGCGGTTCGGGGCCTCGGCGCAGCATTCGAGCAGCGCCTCGCGCACCTCGTGTGCGTTGTAGAGATCGAGCTCACCCGCAAGGCTCACGATCACCGAGCCGTCGTTGCGGCTGATTCCGGCAACCGGATCTTCCCGGATGCCCGACGTTCCGTCACGAGTCGCATCGTTGCCCTCAGCCACGACTCCGCTCCTTTCCATGGACGGTGCGACGCGACGCCCCCGGCCGCGTAGACGAAGATTCAAGCATCGCTGCGGATCGGTGGCAAACCGCTCCGTATGCTTGGCACGTGGAGGTGTCCGAGGTCGCAGCAAGGGCCGCGGGGGAGAACTTCCCCGTCGGCTCCATTCTCTTTCCCCGCGCGCTGCGCTCGCACGTGCGCGCCTTGTATTGCTACGCACGACTCGTCGACGAGCTTGGCGACTCGTACGACGGCGACCGGCTCGCGGCGCTCGACGAGCTCGAGCACGAGCTGGTGTTGACCTTCGAGGGGAAGCCGACGTGGCCCGTGCTTCGCAACGTGCAGCCGACGGTGCAGGAATTCGACCTCCCACGTGAGCCTTTCCTGAGGCTGATCGAGGCGAATCGCCTCGACCAGCGCGTCGCGTCCTACGAGACCTGGGCGGATCTGAAGGAGTACTGCGTCCACTCGGCCGACCCATGCGGACGGCTCGTGCTCGGCGTGTTGCGGCGCCTTGACGATTCGGAGCTCGTCGCCGCGAGCGATTCGGTGTGCACCGGGCTGCAGCTCGTGAACTTCCTCCAGGATGTGCCGCGCGACCTCGAGTTCGGCCGCGTCTATCTACCGGCCGAGGATCGGCGCCGGTTCGGCGACCCTCCGCTCGACCGGCCGACTGACGACCTGCGCGCGCTCCTCCGTTTCGAGGCCGAGCGCGCAGCATCCCTCCTCGCTGCGGGTGACGTGCTGCGCGCGCAGATCGGCGGCCGGCTCGGTCGCGCCGTCGGCCTCTTCGCGCGCGGCGGCCTGGCGGCGCTCGAGGCGCTCGAGGATGCAGGCTGGGACATCTTCACCCGGCGACCGAAGCCGTCGCGCGCACGGCTTGCACGCGAAGCTGCTCTGGTTCTCGTGCGATGAGCACGGCCGCCGTCGACCAGGCGTATGCCGAGGTACAGCGCGTCACCCGCGAGCGGGCCAAGAACTTTGCGTACGGGATCATGGTGCTGCCCGCCGAGAAGCGGCGTGCAATCGCCGCCGTCTATGCCTTCGCGCGCGAGGTCGACGACGTCGCCGACGGCGATCTGCCGCTCGCGGAGAAGCGCTCGCGACTCGAAGCGCTACGAGCGTTGCTCGACGACGAGGCGCCGGCGAGCCCGATGGCCGTCGCGCTCGCCGATGCGCGCGCGCGGTTCGACATCCCGAAGCACGCGCTCGCCGCGCTCGTCGACGGCGGGCTACAGGACACCGAGCAGGCGCGGTACGCGACCTTCGACGAGCTGCGTGGCTACTGCGAGAAGGTCGCGGGCGCCGTCGGCGTCGCCTGCGTCGCGGTGTACGGCTCCGATGACGTCGAGCGTGCACGCACGCTCGGGATCGCGCTCCAGCTGATCAACATCATGCGCGACGTGGCGGAGGACTGGGAGCTCGGCCGCGTCTACCTGCCCCAGGACGAGCTCGCGGGTCACGGAGTAGCCGAGGACGACCTGGGACGGGGCGAGGTGACGCCCGCATGGCGGTCGCTCATGGCCTTCCAGGCCGAGCGCGCACGCGCGCACCTCGGTGAAGGCCTGAAGCTGCTCGGCACGCTCGACCGGCGCAGTGCGCTCTGCGTGTCGACGTTCGCCGGCCTCTACCGGGGACAGCTCGACCGCATCGAGGCGAACGGATTCGACGTCTTCGGCCCGTCGTGCCGCCTCTCGACGCCCGCAAAGCTCGCAGTCGTCGCCAGGGGCCTCGTGCGATGAAGGTCGCCGTCGTTGGAGGCGGCCTGGCCGGCGTGACGGCCGCGCTCGACCTCGTCGACGCCGGCGCAGAGGTCACCGTCTACGAGGCGCGCCCGACGCTCGGGGGCGCCGTGCAGACGCTGCCCGCGCGCGACGGCGATCCCGAGCCGCCGCCCGACAACGGCCAGCACATCGCGCTTGGCTGCTTCGTCGAGTACCTGCGCTTCCTCGACCGGATCGGCGAAGGACGCTCGGTGTTGCGCACCCGACTCGCGCTGCCGGTGATCGCGGAGGACGGCGCGGTCTCGAGCATCCGCCCGACGCCCGCCGCGCTCGTGGCATACAGCCACCTGCGAATGCGCGACCGACTCCGCATTCCGATCGTGCTCGCCCGGCTGCGCACCGCACGGGCACGAGACGGCGAGACGTTCGGCGCGATGCTCCGACGGCTCGGCGCGTCCGACGCTGCGGTGGAGCGCTTCTGGGATGTCTTCATCCGTCCGGCCCTGAACCTGCCGGCCGACGAGGTCGATGTGCACGCGGGGCTCTTCACCGTCCGCACCGCGCTTCTCGGGCCTCGCGCGAACGCGGATCTCGTGCTGCCGATCAAGCCGCTTGGGGAGATGCACGGCGACGCCGCCGGCCGTGCGCTCGGCGCCGCGGGCGCGAACGTGCGCCTCGGCGAGCGCGTGGAGTCGCTCGACGACGTCGACGCCGATGCGATCGTCGTCGCGACGCCGCCGCGCGAGAGTGCGCGCCTGCTCGACGAGCCCGATCCGAGCTACGAGGACTCGCCCATCGTCAGCGTCCACCTCTGGTTCGACCGCGCTCTGCTCGCGACGCCGCTCGCTGCGCTCCTGAGCTCCGACGCGCACTGGGTATTCGACCGCGGCGCGCTCACAGGCCATGCGCCGGAGCGCGGGCAGTACCTCACCGTCGTCTCGAGCGGGGTGCCCGAGCTGCTCGAGGTGCGCGGCAAGGAGCTCGTCGATCGCATTGCCGGCGAGCTGACCGGACGGCTGGGATCGGCGGGGCTTCTGTGGTCGCGCGTGAGCCGCGAGCCGTACGCCACGGTCGCGCTGCGCCCGAACGTCGCACGTCCCGGCGTGTCGACCGCACGCGCCGACGTCGTGCGTGCGGGAACATGGACCGACACTGGTTGGCCCGCGACGATGGAGAGCGCAGTGCGCAGCGGACGTGCAGCTGCCGCTCGCGTAGTCGACACCGTACGAAGTACGGTCAGCACATGACCGCCGCCGCACTCGAGTTGACGCAAATGGACGAGGCGATCGACCGCGGCGTCCGCCGCCTGCTCGAGCTCCAGCGCCCCGACGGCATCTGGGTCGGCGAGCTCGAGTCGAACGTGACGATGACGGCGCAGCACCTCTTCTGGAACCACTTCCTCGGGCTTCGCACGCCCGACGTCGACCGGCGTATCGCGAACGAGCTGATGGCGCGCATGCGCGACGACGGCACGTGGTCGATCTGGTTCGAAGGCCCGCCCGACCTCTCGACGTCGGTCGAGGCGTACGTCGCGCTGCGAATGGCGGGCGTCGACCCGGGCCCGCGCGCGCTCGAGTACATCAAGCGCGAAGGCGGCATCCCGAAGACGCGTCTCTTCACGAAGTGCTTCCTCGCGCTTCTCGGCCAGTGGCCGTGGCAGCGCATGGTGCCGATCCCGCCCGAGCTGATCCTGCTTCCGCCGTCGGCGCCGTTCTCGGTCTACAACTTCGCGTGCTGGGCGCGGCAGACGTTCGTCGCGTTGTCGCTCGCACAGTCGCTGCGGCCGGTCCGCGACATCGACGTCGACCTGCGCTCGATCGGCGCTCGGCCGGGCAAGACGCGACCGCCGCGCAGGCCGAACGCGATCCGGCGCGCAGCGCAGGCACGCGCCGAACGGTGGATCCGCGAGCGGCAGGAGGCTGACGGCTCGTGGGGTGGCATCCAGCCGCCGTGGGTGTGGGCGATCATCGCGCTGAGCGCGCTCGGCAACGGCTTCGAGGACGAGACGCTCCGGAACGCGGTCGAAGGCTGGCGCACCTTCATGGTCGAGGACGGCGACCGCTTGCGGCCCGAGGCATGTCAGTCGCCCGTCTGGGACACCGGCCTCGCCGTGTTGGCGCTCCGGGCGTGCGGCGTGCCGGCCGATCATCCGCAGCTCGTGCGCGCAGGCGAGTATCTCCTGTCGCAGGAGGTCACGGTGAAGGGCGACTGGGCGATCCGCATGCCGGACCTCGCGCCGGGTGGCTGGGCCTTCGAGTACGAGAACGACGTCTACCCGGACATCGACGACGCGGCCGTCATCTCGCTTGCGCTGCGACAGCTCGGCCTCGGCGACGACGCGGTGGTGCGCGGCCTCGACTGGCTGGTCGGCATGCAATCGCGCAGCGGCGGCTGGGGTGCCTTCGACGTGGACAACCAGGCGATGTGGCTCTACAAGATCCCCTTCTGCGATTTCGGCAAGGTGACCGACGAACCGAGCGCCGACGTCACGGCGCACGCTCTGGAAACGCTCGGACACGAGCAGGGCCGCGATGAGGCCGTCGAGCGAGGGCTGCGCTATCTGCTCGCGGAGCAGGAGGCCGACGGCTCGTGGTTCGGGCGCTGGGGCGTGAACCACCTCTACGGCACCGGCGCCGCCCTCCCGGCGCTCGAGGCGTGTGGCATTGCGCCTGACCATCCCGCGATGCGGCGCGCCGTTGCCTGGCTCGACTCGGTCCAGCAGGAGAGCGGCGGCTTCGGCGAGGACATCCGTTCGTACGCCGATCCCGCGTGGCGCGGGCGCGCCCCCTTCGCGACACCGTCGCAAACTGCGTGGGCGCTACTCGGCTACGTGTCCGCAGGAAACGCTGAGGGTGCCGGTGCAGGCCGAGCGGCGGATTATCTTTGTGATGTTCAGCGTTCTGACGGTGACTGGGATGAGGAGCATTTCACCGGCACCGGATTCCCCCTCGACTTCATGATTCGCTACCACCTGTACCGCATCAGCTTTCCGTTGCTTGCACTCGGTCGGATGAGAGAGAGGCTTTCTGCATGAAGTTCCCCCTACAGTCCACGGTCTCCATCGGGAAGTACGTGGCGACCCAGCAGCGCAAGGGCCAGCGCTATCCGCTCGTGCTGATGCTCGAGCCGACGCTCGCGTGCAACATCGCCTGCATCGGCTGCGGCAAGATCCGCGAGTACGAGTCGAATCGTGCGCGCCTCAGCGTGGAGGAATGCCTCGACGCCGGACTGCAGTGCCCCGCGCCCGTCGTCTCGATTTGCGGCGGGGAGCCGCTCGTCTTCAAGGGGATCGAAGAAGTCGCCGCCGGGATGATCGAGATGGGCAAGACCGTCGAGCTGTGCACCAACGCGCTCCGGCTCGAGCAGTGCCTCGACTGGTTCGAGCCGTCCGCCCGGATGACGTTCGTCGTCCATCTCGACGGCATGCGTGAGATCCACGACTACGTCTGCGACTACCCCGGGCTCTGGGAGATCGCGGTCGACGCGATCAAGACGGCCCGCTCCCGCGGCTTCCGCGTCACGACGAACACCACGATCTTCAAGGAGACCGAGGTGGACGACGTGATCGAGATGATGCGCTACCTCACCGACGAGGTCGGCATCGACGGGATGCTCGTCGCGCCGGGGTACCAGTACTCGCAGATCGACCCCGAGCTGACGATGACGCGCACCGAGCACGAGGTGAAGTTCCGCGCGATTCGTGCGGCAGTGCGCAAGCACGGCTATCGCTGGCTCGCGACGCCGATCTACCAGGACTTCCTCACCGGCGAGCGCAAGCTGTCGTGCGCGCCCTGGGGCTCGATCACGCGTAACCCGTACGGCTGGAAGGGGCCCTGCTATCTGCTCACGGACGGCATCTTCCCGACGTACGAGGCGCTGCTCGACGGCATGGAGTGGGATTCGTACGGCCCTGGCAACGATCCCCGTTGCGAGCATTGCGGCATTCACTCCGGCTTCGAGCCGTCGTCGGCATTCGAGTCGTCGAGCAGCCTCAAGGAAACGGTCCGGAGCCTTGCGTGGACGCTGAAGGGTTGACCTTCGCCTGTGCCACCGCTGCCGAGCAGCGAGTTGCGCGCCGCGCCGGCTTGCAGGCCGCGCGCATCGGCGTGCGCGGCGCGGCGGGGCTTCCGGACGGACGGCTCGTGTCGTTCGGGCTCGCGGGGGCGCTGCACGACGGATTGCGCGTCGGCGAGTTGCTCGACGCCACCCGCGTCGTCGACGCGGCGGGCGCGACGCTCTGGGAAGGAGCGACGCTCGGCGTTCCGGGCGCGCGCGAGGTGACGGTGCTCGCCTCCGACGTACTCGTGCACGACCCGTCAGAGCGTCGTCGGCTGCACGAGGCCAGCGGCGCCGATGCCGTCGACATGGAGAGCGGCGTGCTCGCAGCGAGCGGCAGGCTGGCAGGTGTCGTTCGGGCGATCTCGGACGTTCCGGCGAGCTCGGTCGAGGGCGTCGACGAGACCGTCCACGCGGACGGCCGGACAGACGTGCTGGGCCTGCTTCGCTGGGTCGCGGTGAGGCGCGGCGACGCGATTCGCTCGATGCGCGACGCGATGACCGCCCTGCGCGCCTTGCAAGGTTGCGCAGCATGAGCAGCGGGCGCGTCCTGCTGGCGGCGCCGCGCTCGTTCTGTGCCGGCGTCGACCGGGCGATCGAGATCGTCGAGCGCTTGCTCGAGCAGCACGGCGCACCCGTGTACGTCCGCCATCAGATCGTGCACAACGAGCACGTCGTGCGACGCCTCGAGGGGCTTGGCGCGGTGTTCGTCGAGGACGAGTCGGAGATCCCGCCGGGTGAGTTCTGCGTCCTCTCCGCTCACGGCGTCGCGCCCGCGGTGAAGGAGAACGCGCAGGCTCGCGGCCTCAAGATCGTCGATGCGACGTGCCCGCTCGTGAACAAGGTGCACGCCGAGGCGCGGCGGTATGCCGACAGCGGTCACCTGGTCGCGCTCGTCGGGCACGCGAACCACGTCGAGGTGATCGGCACGCTCGGGGAACGGCCGGACAACACGGTCGTAATCGAGACGCCGGAGGAAGCGCGCAACCTGAAGACCGACAAGCCGGTCGCCGTGATCACGCAGACGACGCTGTCGCTCGACGACGTCGCGCCGATCGTCGACGCGCTCGGCGAGAACGTCGGGGGCTCGCTGCGGCGGCCGCATCACGACGACATCTGTTACGCCACCCAGAACAGGCAGGACGCCGTCAAGGCAATGGTCGATCAGGGCGCGACGCTCATCCTCGTGATCGGCTCGGAGACGAGCTCGAACGCGCAGCGCCTCGTCGAGGTCGCGCAGTCGGCCGGAGCCGTCGCGACGCTGATCGACGGCGAGAGCCCTCTGGACGACACGCTGCTCGTCGGGCACGAAGTCATCGGTCTCACCGCCGGCGCTTCGACGCCGGAGGAGCTCGTGCGCGCGACGGCCGAACGGCTGGCATTGCGCGGCTATCCGACGCTCGAAGAGATCACCGTCGCCCGTGAAGACGTTCATTTCCGGCTGCCGCGGGAGGTTGCGCGCGCATGACGAGCATCGAGGTGCCGTACTCGATCGCGGCGGCGCTGCCGACGCTATCGGTGATGGACGTGACGAACGACGTCGCGCAGACGGTTGCACGCTCCGGCCGTCGCGAGGGCATTGCATACATCCATGCCACACACGGCAAGTCGCTCATCCGAATCCAGGAGCGCGAGACGGGGTTCTTCGAGGATCTCGAAGGGCTGCTCGAGCGGATCGTCCCGAGCGACGTCGAAGGACGCGAGCGTCTCGTCGCCGCGCTCCTCGCGCCACGCAGCGAGCAGGTGCCGTTCGCCGAAGGCTGCCTGTGCCTCGGGCGCTTCCAGCGGATCCTGCTCTTCTCGCTCGACGCTGAGCACCGGAGCGAGTGGTCGCTCACGCTGCTGGGGTGACATGAGTGGCAGGCGTCAGCGGTCGCTCGCCGGGCTCGCGCTCGGGGTGCTCGCACTGATCGCTGAGCTCGCCGGCCGGAGCCTGACTCACCGTCTCGACGTCGGCCGCCGCGTCGGTCATGTCAGCTACGCGCACGCCGAGTACTACCCGTTCCTGCTCGCCGGCTTGAAGATCGCGGTCGCCCTGATGCTTGCGCGCCTGGCGTGGCGCTTTGCCAAGGCGCATGCAGCCGCACGGGCGGCGGGACGCATCGCTACGGCGTTGGGCGTTCGACCGGTGCGTCGCGCGCCCCGCGTTCGCATCGAGCTCTCGGCGCGCTTGTGGCTCGTGTCGTTCGTCGTGACGGCGGCGATCTTCCTGGCGGAAGCCGATGCGGACCAGATCGCCGGCGGTAGCTGGCATCTGCTCGACCCCTGGCTTCACTCGTCGGCACTACCGGTCTTCGCCGTTTTGTCGGTCGTCGTCGCGGTCGTCTTTCGAACGGTCGAGCTGTTGCTCGCCGACTACGAAGAGCTCGCCGCCGAGGCGATCGAGCTCGTCCGCCGGCTCACGACGCGCACGCTCGTCGCGCGCCGGTGGCTCTTGTCCGCGCGACGCGCCCCGCGTTCGCTGTTCGGCCTCGCGTTCGAATCTCGGCCTCCACCGCTTCCGGTCTAGCCGCACGCGCAGCGCTCGCTCGAAGAGACGCTGCGCTCGAGTAGACGCCGGGACAAGGAGGAAACATGAGCGCGGACATTGCGCACGATCTACAGGGGAAGACGAAGGAACGGGCCACGCCGCTGGCGCTTCGCGCGCGGCTTGTGCTCGCGCTGGGTTCGGTGACGGCCCTCGGAGGCGTCGTCTGGGCGCTCGTGCAGCCGTGGCGCTTGACGCTGCTCCACCCGCACGGGCAAGGGGTCTGGTGGCTGCTCGGCCAGCCGCCCCTCTATGTGGTGCTCGTCGGGCTGCTCTTCCGCCTGGTGCTCGCACCGAGCATCGTCGAGGACATGAGGCGAGCACCGTGATCGCCGCCGGTCTCATGCCTCCTGCCGAGATGGTGCACTGGTGGTTCGCGACGGGCTTTCTCGTGCTCGGCCTGCTGCTCGTCGCCGAGTCGCTCGTCGGCCGGGACGTCTGGGCGCTGCGGCCCTGGCGCCGCTACCTCTGGCCGGGCCTGATGTTCCTGCTCGGCGTGTGCATGTGGCCGGTGATGACCTTCTACACCAACTCGACGATTCACATGATCGCGCACGGCTCCTGGGCGCAAGTGCTGATGCTGGCG
>JAOPYX010000300.1 GCA_025964535.1 Actinomycetes bacterium
GCCCGAGCCGCCTAGGTCCTCAAGTTCCATCGCCTCGGGTCGATGACGCGTACGCAGCGAGCGCCCGGACCAACGGGTTGATGGCGGAAACTCTCTGCGGCAGGCGGCGCCCCCGGAAGGGGGCTGCCGCCGTTCTGGGTTCCTAGGCCTCGAAGCCATCGAGGGCAGCCTGGACGAGGCCGGGCAGCGTCTTCACCTGATAACCGCCCTCGAGCACCGCAGCCACGCGGGGCGCCATCGCGGCGCAGCGCCGCGAGAGCTCGCGGAAGCCGTCCTCGCTGACGTTCATGTCTGCCAGCGGGTCGGCGTGGTGAGCGTCGAAGCCCGCGGAGACGAGGACGAGCTCCGGTTCGAATCTCGCGACCGCCGGCTCGACCGTCTCCTCGAACGTGCGCAGGTACTCGGCGTCGCCTGAGCCTGCCTTCATCGGGATGTTCAGCGTCGTCTCACGCTGGTCGTCGGGTCCGCCGGTTCCGGGATAGAACGGCCACTGGTGCAGCGAGACGAAGAGCACGGTGTCGTCGTCCTCGAACACCGCCTGCGTGCCGTTGCCGTGGTGCACGTCGTAATCGACGATCGCGACGCGCTCCACCCCGAGCTGCCGCTGCGCCGCACGAGCCGCGACGGCGATGTTGTTGAAGATGCAGAAACCCATCGCGCGTTCGGGCAGCGCGTGGTGGCCCGGGGGCCGGACGAGCGCGAAGCCTCCGCGCAACGCCGCCTCGATCGCCGTTCCGGCCGCGAGCGCAGCCGCCTCGTACGTCGTCGCCGACGCCATCGTGTCGGGGTCGAGCCACGTCGGGTCGACGGTCGCGCGCACGCGCGCAATGTGCTCGCGCGTGTGGCAGAGCAGCAACTCGTCCTCGGTGGCGGCGCGGCCCTCGTGCCACTCCTGGAAGTGCTCCAGTAATACGGTCAGCCGCTCCTGCCGCTCCGGGTGCTGCCCGGTCGGGTGCAGCCGGGCGAGATCGGGATGCGTCAGGACGTCGATCGGACGATCCGGTCGAGCTCCTCGAGCCCTTTCGCAGCGCCGTGCGACAGACCGACGAGATAGCAGAGGAGCGGTGCGTTCGTCCGCGCGCCGCTCTCGTGTGCGGCGAACCCGGCAAGCTCGAGCAGCCGCTCGATGTCCGCAGGCGGGAGCTCGAGCAGCTCGCGGGAGACACCGGTCTCTGCGGCGAGCGCGTCCGCGCGCTGCGAGAGCCACTCGTTCATGCGAGTGAGGCTAGCCGGTTGGCAACCGCATCGAGACCGAGTTGCCGGAGGAGAGAGGACGCCTCCGCCCAGGTGGGGGTATGAGGAGAGAGGGGAGGAAGAGGCGCGGAGGCGTCCATCCTCGCGATTCGCCGGTACAGGCGTAAGTCCTCCGCCTCCGACGCGAAGCGTCCGTCCGCGAGCACGGCGTCGAGCGTGCCGTACTGCCGGAGAAGGTCGGCCGCCTTCTTCGGGCCGATCCCGCGCGCGCCCGGAAGCTTGTCCGACGGGTCGCCGCGCAGGGCGATCAGGTCGACGACTTGCTCGGGGTCGACGCCGTAGCGCTCTCGCACGCCGTCGGGCCCGATTCGCGTGAGATCGGTGACGCCCTTCGTCGGCTGGAGGATGGTGACGCGGTCGCTCACGAGCTGGTACGCGTCGCGGTCGGAGGTGACGATGCGCACCTCGCCGGGCCACGTGTGTGCGGCGGCCGCGAGGAAGTCGTCGGCTTCGTAGCCGTCGCCTTTCGCCGCGACGAAGCCCGCCGCTCGTACGACGCTCGGCAGCAGGTCGAGCTGGTCGAGGATCGACTGGTCGAACTCGCGCCCCGACTGGTACGCCTGGAAGGCCTCGTGCCGGTACGTGGGGACGGTCAACGTGTCCCAGCCGACGAGGATCGCATCGGGCTTCTCCGCTTGCCACAGCTGCCCGAGCCAGGCGGCGAAGCCCGAGACCGCGTTGTTGCGAATGTTCTTCGGCCCGCCGTGGTAGGCGCGGTGCGCGAGCGAGTCGCCGTCGAGAGCAAGCAGCACGGTCAGAGCGATGCCTCCAGCTCTTCGATGCGCGCCATCAAGCGGATGGTGGCCTCCTGCGCGGCCTCGGGGATCTCTTGTCCGCGCAGGTCGTCGATGTCCACCGGCGCACCGTAGGCGACCCGCAACGTGCCGAGCCGCAGCAACCGGTCGGTGCCGCGTATCGCCGCGGGCACGAGCGGAACGCCGGCCTCGAGCGCAATCCGTGCGGCGCCGGTCCGCGGCCGCGCCTCACGCTTCTTCGCGAGCCCTTTGATACGTCGCGTCCCCTCGGGGAACATCGCGACGACGTTCCCCTCGCGCGCGAGTCGCACGGCGGTCTCCATTGCGACGGTGTCACGCTGCCCGCGGCGCACCGGGAACGCACCGGCCGCGTCGACGATCTTGCTCAGCGGAAACCAGTACAGCTCCGACTTCGCCATGAAGCGGAGGAATGTCCTCGGCCAGAGCGGCATGCCGAGCGGCCACGGGTCGAAGCTCGAGAGGTGGTTGCACGCGAGGACGCAGCCGCCCTCGGGAATGTGCTCCTTGCCCGTCGAGCGAAGGCGAAACACGCCGTAGAGCAGGGGCCAGGTCGCCGCCGCGATCACGTTGTAGGCGAGGGTCGGCCGCACGGAGCCAGTATCGCCTGTCCCGGCCGGTGCCTGGGCGCCTGCGGGCCTCCCGCTATCGTGACCGCCCGTGGCAGGAACCACAAAGCAGAAGCGTCTCGTCATCGTCGAATCCCCGGCGAAGGCGAAAACGATCGCCGGCTATCTCGGCGACGACTTCGTCGTGGAGTCGAGCGTCGGCCACATCCGCGATCTTCCCGAGCGCGCGGCCGACATCCCCGAGGAGCACAAGAAGAAGGCATGGGCCCGCCTCGGCGTCGACGTCGAGCACGACTTCGAGCCGCTGTACATCGTCGACCCCGACAAGCGGAAGAAGGTCAGCGAGCTGAAGAAGCTCCTCGCGTCCTCCGGCGAGCTCCTGCTCGCAACGGACGAAGACCGGGAGGGCGAGGCGATCGCCTGGCATCTGCTGCAGGTGCTCGACCCGAAGGTGCCCGTCCGCCGGATGGTGTTCCACGAGATCACCCGCGACGCGATCGACCGTGCGCTCGGCGAGACCCGCGACGTCGACCAGCGCCTCGTCGACGCGCAGGAGACACGCCGGATTCTCGACCGCCTCTATGGCTACGAGATCTCGCCCGTGCTCTGGAAGAAGATCATGCCGCGGCTGTCGGCCGGTCGCGTGCAATCGGTCGCGACACGTCTCGTCGTCGAGCGCGAGCGCGAACGTCGCCGCTTCGTTCCCGCGCAGTGGTGGGACATCGAGGCGACGTTCGATCCCGAGTCGTTCGCCGCACGCCTCGTCACGGTCGAGGGCAAGCGCGTGGCGCAGGGCCGTGACTTCGGTCCCGACGGCAAGGCCCGCAGCGACGACATCGTGCAGCTCGACGAGTCGGCGGCACGCGGCCTCGCCGACCGCCTGAAGGAATCGTCGTTCAGTGTCGGCCGCGTCGAGCGCAAGCCGTACGTGCGCCGCCCGAGCCCGCCGTTCATGACCTCGACGCTGCAGCAGGAGGCGAGCCGCAAGTTGCGCTACACCGCGCAGACGACGATGCGTGTCGCGCAGCGCCTGTACGAGAACGGATACATCACCTACATGCGCACCGACTCAACGACACTGTCGGAGTCGGCGCTCAAGGCCGCGCGTGCGCAGGCCGCCGAGCTGTACGGCGCGGAGTTCGTTCCGGCGAAGCCACGGCAGTACGAGCGCAAGGTGAAGAACGCCCAGGAGGCGCACGAGGCGATCCGCCCGTCTGGCGATTCCTTCCGCACGCCGCAGCAGGTGCAGAAGGAGTTGTCGCGCGACGAGCATGCGCTGTACGAGTTGATCTGGATCCGCACGATCGCGTCGCAGATGGAGGACGCAAAGGGGCAGACGGTGTCTCTGCGTATTGCCGGCGCCTCGTCCACCGGCGAGAACGTGGAGTTCGGCGCGTCGGGAACGGTCATCACCTTCCGCGGCTTCCTCGCCGCCTATGAGGAGGGTCGCGACGAGGCCGAGGCGAAGGACGACGACGAGCGCCGTCTGCCGAACGTCGCCGAGGGCGACGCGGTGCAGCTGAAGGAGCTCGAGCCGCAGGGCCACGAGACGAATCCGCCGGCGCGCTACACGGAGGCCACGCTCGTCCGAACGCTGGAGGAGCTCGGCATCGGCCGCCCGTCGACCTACGCGTCGATCCTCGGCACGATCCTCGACCGCGGCTACGTCTTCAAGAAGGGGACGGCCCTCGTGCCGTCGTTCCTCGCCTTCTCCGTCGTGCAGCTGCTCGAGCAGCACTTCGGGCGTCTCGTCGACTACGACTTCACGGCACGGATGGAGGACGACCTCGACCGCATTGCATCCGGCGACGAGCAACGCAACGAGTGGCTGAGTCGCTTCTACTACGGCGCGAACGACGCCGACGGGCTGAACGACGGGCACGGGCTGAAGGAGCTCGTCTCCGACCTCGGCGGCATCGACGCACGCGAGATCAACTCGATCGAGATCGGCAACGGCATCGTGCTCCGCGTCGGGCGCTACGGCCCGTACCTCGAGCGCGACGGCGAGCGGGCGAACGTCCCCGACGACGTCGTACCCGACGAGCTCACGGTCGAAAGAGCCGAGGAGTTGCTTGCGCAGCCCTCGCAGGACCGCGTGCTGGGCGTCAATCCGGAGACGGGGCGCGAGGTGCTCGCGCGTCTCGGCCGCTACGGCCCCTATGTCACGGAGGTCATGCCGGAGGGCTCCAAGGAGAAGCCGCCGACTGCGTCGCTCTTCAAGTCGATGTCGCTCGACACGATCACGCTCGAGGAGGCGCTGCAGCTGCTGCAGCTACCCCGCGTGATCGGCGTCGGCGAGGATGGGGAGGAGATCGAGGCGCGCAACGGCCGGTACGGCCCATACGTGCAGCAGGGCAAGGAGTCGCGGTCGCTCGAGACGGAAGAGCAGCTCCTGACGATCGGGCTCGAGGAGGCGAAGGCGATCCTCGCGAAGCCGAAGGAACGTCGAGGCCGCCAGGCCGCCGCCCCGCTGAAGGAGGTCGGCGACGACCCGGTGAGCGGGAAGCCGATCGTCGTGAAGGCCGGCCGCTTCGGTCCCTACGTCACCGACGGCGAGACGAACGCGAGCCTCCGCACCGGCGACGACCCCGAGCAGATCACGCTCGACCGGGCCGTCGAGCTCCTGGCCGAGCGGCGCGCGAAGGGCCCGGCCAAGAAGAAAGCGACCACGGCGCGCCGCCGCAAAGCGGTTTGACCGGGGACGTTCCACGGTTTCCGGGTCGTCAGCACCAAGCGGGAGGCCGTCGGCGCCCGCTGTTAAGGCTGGTTGCCTTGATAAGGGCGCCGGCGGACTCCCGCGCAGCGTGATGGCGGGCCGGAGACCCTGCGGACGTTGCCGGTCAGACCGCAGGGCTTCCTGAGGGTCCTGAACGGCCAACTTTCGCCGGCCGGAGAACGTCGTAGAATCCAGGACAGGCAGGGGCTTCCCGTGCGCGCTCCAACCGGTTGTCCGCCTCGGGCGGAATATCAGGGCGGCCGGCACGTTCGAAGTCTTGAAGGGCCGACGGTTCCCCCTGGCAGCCGGAGGATTTGGCTCCTAAAGTGAGAAGGCTTGCGGACGTTTTCGATGCAGGACCGAAAGGACTGAGCAGACCCTGACGCAGAACCAGCTTTCCGAGTTGCTCGAGACTGATCAGGCCAAGGCGCTCGTCGAGGGCGCGGAGGAGCGCGGCTATGTGGAGCCGACGGAGCTCGAGGCGTTCGCGCTCGAGCTCGATCTCAACGACCAGGACATCGAGGAGCTCACCCGCGAGCTCGAGCGGATCGGCCTCGACGTCGGCGCGCCCGTCGCGGGTGCGAAGGCCGC
>JAOPYX010000341.1 GCA_025964535.1 Actinomycetes bacterium
CCGAAGACCTCGACGACCCGGCCCCGTGGCAGGCCGCCAACGCCGAGCGCGATGTCGAGGGTCAGCGAGCCGGTCGAGACCGCGCCCACCGAGACGGCGGCCTGGTCGTTCATCTTCATGACCGAGCCCTTGCCGAACTGCCGCTCGATCTGGCCGAGCGCGACGTCGAGTGCCTGGTTCTTGTCCACTTCAGAAACCTCCCATGGTTCAGCTCAGCCTTACGTTGTCGAGAATCTCGTACTGCGCCCCGCTCGGCCGCAGTCGTGACAGGTAAGCAGAGGCGTCGGACGGAATGAGAACATATGTTCCCCTATTCGGCAAGGGCGGCCGCAGCCCTTTCGGCTCCCGAAACCGCGCCACCGTGAGGTGCGGCAGCCATTTCCGGGCCTCACGCCGGTAGACACCGAGCGCCTCCAGGCGCTCCTGGAGGTCACCGGCGAGTGCCCCGGCGCGGCCGCCCTCGTCGTCCAGCACGAGCATCCCGACGCTCCGCGTCTCGCGGTAGCGGACCGGGGTGAGCCGCGGAGGCTCCCCCACCCCGGCGGCCGCGGCCCGCAGTGCGTCGAGGATCCCGGGCAGCTCCGAGGCCGGCCGGTGGCCGAGGAAGGCGAGCGTGACGTGGAGGTGCTCGCGCGGGACGATCCTGACGCCCTGGAGGTGCTCCTGCTGCCACTCGGCGAGCGTGTCGAGCGCCGCGTCGGGCGGGCGCAGCCCGAGGAAGAGGCGGAGCCGTTCATCGCTCTCCACGCTAGACGGCGAGGCGATACGCCTTCCTCACGACTTGATGGCTGATGCCACGACAGTGCACCCCGCCGTGGCATCAACCATTGATGACGAGACGGCGAACGAGATGGAGCGCCCCCACGGCCGAGCGGGCCCGGATCGAGGCGCGGTCGCCCGGAAAGCTGAACTCGCGGCCGATGCCGCCGTTCGGGCCCTCGGCGTGCAGGTAGACGAGCCCGACCGGCTTCTCCTCCGTGCCGCCGCCTGGGCCCGCGATGCCCGTGACCGACACCGCGACGTCGACCCCGAGCCGGGTACGGGCGCCCTTCGCCATCGCCTCCGCCACCTCGGGAGAGACGGCGCCGTACTCGGCCAGGAGCTCCGGCGGAACGCCGAGCTCGGACTGCTTGACCTCGTCCGCGTACGCGACGACCGCCCCGAGGAAGACGTCGCTCGAGCCGGGAACGCTCGTCAGCCGCGCGGCGACGAGGCCCCCGGTGCACGACTCCGCCGTCCCGAGCGTCCAGCCGCGCGCACGGCACAGGTCGAGCACGTGCGCCTCGATCGGCTCCTCGTCGCGGGAGTAGAGCCACTGCTCGAGCGGCGGGACGAAGGCCGCCTCGAGCTCGTCGGCGCGTCGCTCCGCGTCCGGCTCGATCACGAGGTCGACGTGGATCTCGAAGTCGCGGGCGCAGATCGTCACCTCCACCCCGTCTCCGTCACCGCCCGCCTCGGCGAGGGCGCGGGCGACGGCCGATTCGCTGACCCCGAAGAGCCGGAGGACGCGGCGCTTCGGTGGCCGGGCCCGGGCGAGCAGCGCGGCAAAGGCCTCCGACTCGAGCGCGCGCGGCCACAGCCGCTGCAGCTCGGAAGGCGGCCCAGGCAGGACGACCGCGACCTGCCCGTCCCCGTGGCCGATCACGAGCCCCGGAGCCGTGCCGGCCAAGCCCAGGGAGAACGCGCCGTCCGGGATCGTGGCCTGTTTCGTCACCCCGGGCGCGAAGTCGGCGTAGTCGCGCTTCAGCCGCTCGGCTGCGGCGCGCGAGACGGTCTGGATCTGGCTCTCGAGTGCCGGGTCGACGTGCACGCCCACTCCGAGCGCCTTCGCGACCATCTCGACGGTTCGATCGTCATGGGTCGGCCCGAGCCCACCGGAGACGAAGCAGGCCTCGGCGGCGAGGCCTGCCCGCAGTGCCTCCTCGAGCTCGTCGGCCGAGTCGCCGACGATCGCGATCCGCGCCGGCTCGAGGCCGAGCCGAAGCGCCTCGCGTGCGAGGAACGGGCCGTTGAGGTCGGTGCGCTCGCCCCGCACGAGCTCGCTGCCCGTGACGACGATGAGGGCGCGGGGACGGCTCAAGCGCCCGCGCGGGCCGTACGGGTGGGCGTGACGATCACCTTCAGGTTGCGTCCCGAGGGAAGCGAGACGGCCTTGCCGCCGAGGGAGACACGCACGCCCGAGGCACGTCGGACGTAGAGCCAGAAGCGCTTGCCGTCCAGCCGCTGGACCTTGCCCGGCCCGAGCGTCGCCTGCAGGAGCACGGCGCCCGTCGCGGAGCCGCGGCGCACCTCCAGGTACGTGCCCTTCTTCACACCGGTCAGCTGCAGGCCGATCGCCGCGGGGGGCGCAGGCTGCTTCACGACGGCCGGCGTCCCGGAACCGCTCCCGCCGAACTTCCAGGCGACGATGACGAGCGCGGTCAGCACGGCGATACCGGCGAGCGCGAGCAGCAGCACCTTGCGCTCGATGCCGCGGTTCTGGTGCACGCGCGGCGAGATGCGGCGCGGCGTGGCCTCCTCCGAGCCGTCGGCGACGAAGCGGGAGCTGTACTCGTCGACGTAGAGCTGGCCGTCGAGACCGAGGTACTCGGCGTAGGTGCGCAGGAAGCCCTTGACGTACGGCTGGGCGGGCAGGACGCCGAACTGCTCGTCCTCGAGCGCGCGGACGTACTTCGCGCGGATCTTCGTCGCGAGCTCGATCTGCGGGTACTCGAGTCCCTGCCGGACCCGAGCCTCGCGCAGGCTGTTGCCGATCTCGAACACGGGCACAGTGTAGAGGCGCCCCGAACCGCTTTATTTCAGTGCTCGAGCCGTACCAGGAGCTCGTAGAAGCCGACCGCGATCGAGCCGGAGAGCGCCATGCAGATCCCGGCGATGCCGAGGAGACGGCCCGTACGAGCGCGTCCGGCTCCGCCGGCCCGCTCCAGCGTCCGCTGGATCCGGCCCCGCGCGCCTCGCGCGAAGAGCAGCGCCGAGACGCCGGCTGCCGCACCGACGGGGATCGCCCAGGCCACGTCGAGCAGCGAGACGCCCGCGAGGCGGCTCGAGAGGACGACTCCGACCGGGATCGTGGCGACGGCCGCGATCCCCAACAGGACCGCGAGCGAGGCCCGGTGGTTACTGCTTCGAGTAGGGACGGCCAACGGATGCGGGAGGTACGGAGCGCCCGATCACGCCCGCGACCGCAATCAGCGTCAGGACGTACGGGAGCGCCTGGAAGAGGACTGCTGCCGAGTCGGAGTACGTGGCGAGTCGGAACGATAGCGCGGTAGACGCGCCGAACAGCAGTGCGGCGGCGAACGCGCCGAATGGGCGCCAGTTGCCGAAGATGAGCGCCGCGAGCGCGATGAACCCGCGACCGGCGGTCATGTTCTCGTTGAAGGACCCGACGAAGCCGACGGCGAGATAGGCGCCACCGAGCGCTGCGAGCACACCGGAGAGCGTCACGGACGCGTACCGGATCAGATAGACCGAGATGCCGACGGTCTCCGCCGCGCGCGGGTGCTCGCCGACCGCGCGGATGCGCAACCCGATCGGCGTCTTGAACATGACGACGTGCGCGACGATCAGCAGCACGAACGACAGCCAGACCATGAGGTTGAGCTGGCCGAAGGCGTCGCCGAGGAACGTCACGTGCTTCAGGCCCGGGATGTTCACGTTCGGGATCCGCGGCAGGTTTCCGGGCGAGCCCACGTCGCCGTAGACCTGGATGAAGAAGTAGCCCGTGACCCCGAGGGCGAGGAAGTTGATCGCGGTGCCGCCGACGATCTGGTCCGCACGCAGCTGAATGGCGAAGAACGCGTGCAGAAGCGCGAAGCAGCCACCGGCGACCGCGGCGACGAGGATGCCCATCGCCCACGAGTTGAACTTGTCGGCGCCGAGCACGCCGAAGAACGCGCCCGAGAGCATCATCCCCTCGAGCCCGATGTTCACGACGCCGCTGCGTTCGGAAAACATGCCGCCGATCGCGGCAAACGTCAGCGGCGTCGCCCAGACGAGAGTCGAAGCGACGAGGGCGCCCCAGGAGACGACGATGTGCAGGTGCGTGCCCGACGACCGTGTCGCGAGCACGCCGAGCACGATCCCCAGCACGCCGACGGTGACCGCCCCCCAGGCGATCCGCCCCACGCCGCGTGTGACCGCCCAGATCCCACACGCCGCGCCGAGCAGGCCGACGAGGAGCGGCACGACGTACGCGCGCGCCTCGATCGGCGGCAGCGCGAAGAAGAACGCGAGGATCCCGAGGACGATCCCGAGACGAGCGACCTGGCGGGGCCCGAAGCGGAAGCGGTCCATCGATGCGGCGAACGTGTTCACGTCGCGGCTCCTTCGGGCGAGGGCGGTGACGCGGCGCGCCGGCCGAGCCCGATCTTCTTGCGCGAGCTCCAGATCGCGAGCACGAGCACGTCGGCGCCCACGAAGAGCAGGACGAGCGCCTGGATCATCAGCGTCAGGTTGCCGGCGAGCGTCGGCGGGAAGACCGATGGATCGAGGCCACGCGTCGACGTGCCGTTCACGAGCGCGCCGAAGAGCAGCGCTGCAAGGCCGACGCCGACAGCCGTGTTGCGGCCGAGCAGCGCGACGGCGATCCCGATGAAGCCGATGTTCGACACCTGGATGTCGAGCACGCCGAGCCGATACTGCCACCCGAGGATGTCCATCGCGCCGCCGAGGCCGGCGAAGACGCCCGAGATCGCCATCGCATAGACGTAGTTGCGCGCGACGTTGATGCCTCCGTACCGCGCTGCCTCCGGGTTGAAGCCGACCGCGCGCACCTGGTAGCCGAGCGTCGTCCGGTTGAGCATGAGCCAGAAGACGACGAGCGCGCCGAGCGCGATGAAGAATCCGACATGGAGCGCCTGGAGCTCCGGGTTGCCCCAGAACGTCGGCAGCTTGCCGCTCTTCACGACGTCGCTCGAGACGGGCACGGAGATGTCGACCTTGTTCTGCAGCGGACCGCCGCGCCCGAGGGCGTAGCTGCCCACCCAGTACGCGATCCAGTTGAGCATGATCGTCGTGATCACCTCGTGCGCGCCGACCGCGGCTTTCAGGAAGCCGGCGACGGCGGCGATCGCGGCGCCCGCGAGGCACGCGAGCAGGATCGCGAGGAAGACGTGGAGCCCCTTCGCCATGCCGGCCCACGACGAGCCCACCCACACAGCCACGATCGCACCGGTGATGTACTGGCCCTGACCGCCGATGTTGAACAGGCCGCAGCGGAACGCGAACGCCACCGCAAGGCCCGTGAGGATCAACGTCGTCGTCAACAGCAGTGTCTGCGAGAGGTTGTACGACGCGTTCGCGTTCGCGTTCGTGTCCCACCAGAAGAAGACGCGCGTGTGCGTGAACGGCAGGGTGATGTGGTGGTGACCGAAGTGGAAGAACCAGTTCAGCCCGGTTCCGTCGAAGATCGCCCTGTACGTCTTGAACGGGTTGTGACCGGTCGCGAGCACGACGAGGCCGCCCATGAAGAACGCGATCACCGCCGTGATGATCGGCGTGATGATTCCACCCGCGCGCTGGTAGAAGGCGAGCCGCTCGGCGACGCTCGGCGCGTAGCCGCCGGGCTCGCCGCCCTGCGGCTGCTCCGGCTCCGTGCTGCTCATGCCACGGCCTCCCTCGCGCCGCCGGTCATCGCGATCCCGAGCTCCTCTTCGCTGACGCTCGGGTCGTACTGGCCGACGATCTGCCCTTCGTAGATGACGAGGATGCGGTCGGCGAGCGAAAGCACCTCGTCGAGCTCGAGCGAGACGAGCAGCACGGCACGGCCTTCGTTCCGTTCTTCGACGAGCCGGCGGTGCACGAACTCGATCGCGCCGACGTCGAGACCGCGGGTCGGCTGCGCGGCGATGAGCACCTTGGGGTCGCGAGCGACCTCGCGCGCGACGACGACCTTCTGCTGGTTGCCGCCCGAGAGTGCGGATGCGCGCGTCTCCGGGGTGCCGCCGCGCACGTCGAACTCCTTCAGGAGCCCGCGCGCGGCCTCGACGATGCGCTTCGGGTGGAGGAAGCCGCGGGTCGCGTAGGGCTCCTTCGCATAGTCGTGGAGGACGAGATTCTCGGCGAGCGTGAACTCGAGCACGAGACCGCGCCGGTGCCGGTCTTCGGGGATGTGCCCGACGCCGTGCTCGAGGAAGGAGTGCGCGCTCCCGCCCGTGAGGTCCTCGCCGGCGACGACGACGTGGCCGGAGTCCGGCTTCTGGAGACCGGTGATCGCATCGATCAACTGCGTCTGCCCGTTGCCGTCCACGCCCGCGATCGCGACGATCTCGCCGGCGCGCACGTCGAACGAGACGCCACGCACCGTCTCGAGGCCGCGTTCGTCTCGCACATGCAGGTCGTCCACCTGGAGCAGTCGGCCGCCCGGCGTCGTCGCCTGCTTGTCGACGCGAAACAGCACTTCGCGTCCGACCATCATTCGGGCGAGTCCCGCCTCGGTCGCTCCTTCGCGTGGGATCGTGTCGATCTTCCGGCCGCGACGGAGCACCGTGATGCGGTCGGCGATGTCGAGGACCTCGTTGAGCTTGTGCGAGATGAAGATGACGGACATGCCGTCGGCCACGAGCCGGCGGAGGATCTCGAAGAGCTCGACCGCCTCCTGGGGCGTGAGCACCGCAGTCGGCTCGTCGAGAATCAGGATGTCGGCGCGGCGGTAGAGCGCCTTGAGGATCTCGACGCGCTGCTGCTGGCCGACCGTGATGTCCTGGACGCGCGCGTGCGGATCGATGTGGAAGCTGAACTGTTCGGCGAGCTCCCGGACGCGGCGCTCGGCAGCGGCGGTGTCGAGCAGCACACCGTTCCGCCGCGGCTCCGACGCGAGGACGATGTTCTCGGCGACCGTCATCACCGGGATGAGCATGAAGTGCTGGTGCACCATCCCGATTCCGGCGGCGATCGCACCGTGCGGCGAGGTGAACTCGGCCGGCTTGCCGTTCAGCAGGATCTCGCCCTCGTCGGGCCGGTAGAGCCCGTACAGGATGTTCATCAGCGTCGACTTGCCGGCGCCGTTCTCCCCGAGCAGCGCATGCACCTCGCCGCGGCGCAGGTCGAGGTCGACATGGTCGTTCGCGAGGACGCCGGGGAAGCGCTTCGTGATGCCGCGCAGCTCGAGGACGGGCGTATCGGATGCAGCGGCCACAGTCGCTGGCGATTCTAGAGCGCTACGAGGAGGGCGGGCCACGAGTGCCCGCCCTCCTCGCGGTCGACTAGATCCCTACTTGACCTTCGTCGGCGGCTTGATCTTGCCGGCGACGATCTGTGCGCGGAGACCAGCGATCTTCTTGAGGAACGAGGCCGGCACGTTCGGGCTGATCTTGCCCAGGCCGACGCCCGCGTTCTTCAGGTTGAACACGAGGTCCGCCCCACCCTTGAACTGACCGTTCTGCGCGCCCTTGATGGCGAGATACACACCGGTGTCGACGCGCTTGACGGCGCTCGTCAGGATGTGCGAGCCGAGGTACGACTGGTCGACGTCGACGCCGATGCCCCAGATGCCCGCCTGCTTCGCGGCGTCCAGCGTTCCGAGCCCGCACGGGCCGGCGACGTTGAACTCGACCTGGGAGCCCTGGTCGATCTGGTTCTGGGCGACCGTCTTGCACTTCGCCTGGTCGATGAAGTCCTGCGAGTAGCCGACGAGAACCTTGATACCCGGGTCGCATTTCGCGGCACCGGCCTGATAGCCGGCGAGGAAGGTGTCGACCGGCGGGATCTTCACGCCGCCCACGACGCCGATCGTCTGGCTGCCGCCCTTCTGCTTCACCATGAGGCCGGCGAGGCATCCGACGAGGTACGAGTTCTCCTGCGTCGCGTACGTCAGGCCCTCCACGTTCTTCAGCTTGCCGCTGAACGGCGGGATGAAGGCGGTGTAGTCGGTGATCGCGAACTTCGTGTTCGGGAACTGCTTCGCGACCGTGGCCTCCTGGTTCGCGAGCAGGAACCCGGCGCCGATGATGATGTTGAAGCCCTTGCGCGCGAGCGACGCGAAGTTCGGCAGGTACTCACCGGCCGAATGCGACTCGAGCGCGGAGATCTGGAGGCCCGGGATGTGCGCCTGGGCGTACTTCAAGCCCACCAGCTGATTCTGGTTGAAGCCCTTGTCGTTGAAGCGACCGACGTCGGAGACGAGCCCGGCCTTGAACGGCGTGGCCTGCTTCTTCGCCGGAGCTGCGGCACCCGTGCCCGCGAGCGCGACCGCGACCACGGCCACTGTTGCGAGCGCCGCAAGTGGCGCCGCGAAACGAACCTTCTTCACTGAACCCTCCTAATTTTCGTTCGACCCGATCGTCGGGACCCGACGATGCTAGTACGCCGGAACCCCGTTTGCTAGGCGTCTACACGCTTAGACGCCCGGCCGAAGCTCGGGTTAGGGGGTGCGTCTCAGGCGGCGCGGGCGGAGGCTTCGGCGACGAGCGCATCCGCCGCGGCGACGATCCGCGCGCGCTCGTCATCGGTCGCCTTCGCGACGCGCGCGGCCACGAGCTGCTCGCAGCGCTCGAGCACCGCCGGCCACGACTCTGGATCATCCCCGCGCCGCTCCAGGAGATCCTTCAGCCAGCGGCGGCCGTACTCGGCGTGGAGCGTCTCGTCGGCCCAGTCGAACTCCATGTCCGTCTCGCTCGTCGTGTCGCCCATCGCGTGGAAGGCGGCCGCCCGCTCGCGCTTGCGGCCGATGTTCTTCGTCTCGAAGTAGCCGAGCATGCCGAGGCGGTAGAGGGGATCCTGGCCCGCGCACGCCTCGTAGATGTAGCCGCCGAGCGGAATCTGCCCGGTCGGAAGGCCCCAGGCGTCGAGCCGGCGCTTGCCCATCAGCATGTGGCGTGCCTCGTCGTACGTCCAGCGGCCCGCGTCGCGAATCCACTCCCAGCCAAGCTCCGGCGCGAGGCCGTGGAGGATGGCGCCGGCCGTGTCGACGGCCCAGACCTCGTTCAGGTGGCTCACGGCGGAGCGCACCTGGAGCGCGACGCCCTCCCCGTAGGGGTAGCCGGGAACGATCGCGTCGGGCCAGTAGAAGCTCGACGAGAGGTAGGCGTCGTCGCGGGCCGGCTGCTCCGCGAGGCGGAACGGCGTGCCGGCGGGCGGCTCGAGCGTCTCCAGGCCGTGACGAAGTCGTGACACCCACGTATCGGGGTCTGACCCGGGTCTGTCCCCTGGGTCGAGCGCGGCGATCTGCTCCTCGACGTCGGCGAGCGCCTGCCGGACGATTCGCACGGTGGGGCCGTCGTCGAGCTCGTCGGTCTGGGCGAGGAATGCCCCCAGGCGCTGCGCGTAGTCGGGCAGGAGGGCGTCGGTCAGGCCCTCGAGGAACTGGTCCGCATCGGGCGCGTCGATTCCCGCCTCGACCACACGGATGAGCGGGGCATCGGCGCCCTCCTCCAGGAAGCGGTTCGGGTAGCGCAGCTCGAACACCCGCTCGCGGAAGGCATCGCCGGCGAGCGTCTGCTGCCACGCCGCGCGGGCCAGGGCGGCCTTCGAGTCGAGGCGAGGCGTTGCGGCGATCCAGCCACCGCACGCGAGGGCGATCGCACGGGAGACGAAATGGAATCGCGTCAGCACCTGGGCCGTGTCGACACGCTCGCGCAGCGTCTGCGTGGACGGGAGAGCGCTCAACGCAGGATGTCCAGGAAGAGCTCGAGGAAGCCCTGCGTATCGAAGTCGGTGACGAGGGTGCAGTTCGGCTCCTTGCCGAGAATGCCGAGCTCGTCGATCGAGCTGAAGCCGCGAGTCAGCTGCCCCTGTGTCTCGACGTCGACGAACACCTCGCGCGTCGCGCGTACCAGCGCGGGAGCGACGATCGAGGCCGCCACCATGGAGTCGGGGTGCGTCGTCCCGGGGACGCCCATCTTCCGCTCGAACTCCTCCGCCTTGCGCGTGACCTGCCGGTAGAAGCGCGCGAGGGGGGTGTCGACCGCTTCGATGCGTGCCAGATCGTCGTCGAAGAACACGCCGTGCGAGAGGGTCAGCGTCCAGGTGAACAACGTGATCGGGAAGCCGGCCTTGAAGACGATCTTCGCCGCCTCCGGGTCGACGTAGAAGTTGAACTCCGCGGCCGGTGTGACGTTGCCCACGCCGCCGCCCATGATCCAGAGGCGTTTCACCTTCTGGGCGATCGACGGGTCGAGCGTGACGGCGGCCGCGATGTTCGTGAGCGGCGCCTGCGCGAGAAGGTTCAGCTCGCCGGGCGACTCGTTGATCCGGCGCACGAGCTCGTCGACGGCGTGCTCGGGCTCGGGACGCTGCTGTGCCTTCGGGAAGAACGAGTCGCCCATGCCGTCCTCTCCGTGCACGTACGCCGCGTCGACCCAGTCCGCGACGAGCGGCTTCGGGCAGCCCGGATATACGGGCACGCTCTTGCCTGCCTGCTCGACCGTGTAGAGGGCGTTCTCGACCTGCTGGTCGAAGTCGACGTTGCCGTTGCAGATCGTGATCGCGTCGAGCTGTGCATTCGGGTGCAGCAACGCGATGAGGAGCGACGTCACGTCGTCGCCCGCTGTGTCCGTGTCGATGATCAGCCGTTCGCTCATGCCGGCACCGCCGCAAGTCGCGCCTCGAGCTCGTCGCGTGTCGGCAGCCCGGGCACGACGCCGGGATGCTCCACCATGTGCGCGCCCGCGGCGCAGCCCCAGCGCACCGCGTCGAGATCGGAGAGCCCTTCCGCAAGCGCAACGGCGAACGCGGCGTTGAACGCATCGCCGGCGCCGGTCGTGTCGACAGGTGTAGCGGGAAACGCGGGCACGCGCTCGTCGCCGAGCTGTGCGCCCCGGTCGCCGAGCGTGAGCACGACCGTTCCGCGTACTTCACGTACTGCGGCAGCCTCGGTCTCGTTCGGCGTCACGTAGTCCACCTCCGGTGCGATCGGCTCGGCCGGCGCCGGAGCGGGATTGAGAATCGTGCGGACGCCCATCCGATGCGCCATCTCGAGCGCGTAGAGAGCCGTATCGACCGGAATCTCGAGCTGCACGAGGCACACGTCGGCTGCGGCGATCTTGTCTGCGAACGCGTCCACGTGCGCACGCGACAGCTGCGCAAGTGCACCCGCGACGACGACGATCCGGTTCTCCCCCGACGACTCGACGAAGATCGGAGCGACCATCGTCGCCTCGGACGTCACCACGGCCGCCGCCCGCACACCCTCCTCATGCCAGAGCGCAACGGCGTCGTGGCCGAACGTGTCGTCGCCGATCGCCGTGAGGAAGTCGACCTCGGCGCCGAGCCGCGCGCAACCGACGGCCTGGTTCGAGCCCTTACCGCCGTGGTCGCGGCGGAACGTGCGCCCGACCACCGTCTCCCCCGCCTCCGGCACGCGGTCGAGCTCGACGGTCAGCCCGACGCCGTAGCTCCCCACGATCGCGATGCGCGCCATGCCGGCAAATCTACTGGCGCATCGGCTCGCGGGGACATGACTGGTGCCAGGCACGAGACGTGGCCGTACAGGACAGGCGCCCGGCCTGGTTGCGCCGTCCGCGGCGAAGGGCACCCGCTCGAAGAGCCACGCCTGGTGACAGTCACGAGACGTGGGAGGCGGGGACGCGTCCGTTCCGCGATGCTACGGGCGATGGACCGAGCCGCCTCCGAGCAGTGGATCCGCTCGCACGTGCTGCGCCGCGCGGTCGACCAGACGGGCGACTAGAGCTACTCGGTAGCCGCGTAGTCGTGGTACTGCGACTGGTCGACGAGCACGCGGCGGGGCTTCGAGCCCTCGTAGCCGCTGATGATCCCGCGCCGTTCGAGCATGTCGACGAGCCTGCCCGCCCGCGTGTAGCCCACCCGGAGGCGGCGCTGGAGCAGTGAGACCGAGGCGGTCTGCGTCTGGACGACGATCTCGATCGCCTTGTCGAGCAACGGATCGTCGTCGGGATCGAAGTCGCCGTGCGCGCCGCTGTCGGCATCCGGGTCGACGAACACCTCGGGCAGCTCGAGATACGCCTCGTCGAGCTCCTGTTCGCGCTGCTTCGTCTGCTCGACGACGAGCGCGATCTCTTCCTCGGAGACGTATGCGCCCTGGACGCGCTGGAGCCGCGACGTCCCGAGCGGCTTGAAGAGCATGTCGCCCTGGCCCAGCAGCGACTCAGCGCCGCCCGTGTCGAGGATCACGCGCGAGTCTGTCATCGAGGAGACCGCGAAGGCGATGCGCGACGGCACGTTCGCCTTGATCATCCCGGTGATCACGTCGACCGACGGGCGCTGCGTCGCGAGAACGAGATGGATCCCCACCGCGCGCGACTTCTGCGCGAGCCGGATGACCGCGTCCTCCACGGCCTGCGGCGCGATCATCATCAGGTCGGCGAGCTCGTCGATCACGACGAGCAGATACGGAATCGTGGACTCGCCGCGCTGGCGGAACGCACGGTTGGCCTCGTTGAGGTTGCGCGCACGGACGGAGGCAAGCCGCTCGTAGCGGCGCTCCATCTCGGCGACACAGTTGGCGAGCACGGCGCTCGCCTCCTTCGGGCTCGAGACGACAGGCGTGAGGAGGTGCGGCACCGACTCGTAGTGGTTGAGCTCGATCCGCTTCGGGTCGATGAGGATCATCCGCATCTCGTCGGGCGTGGCACGGAGCAGGATCGACGTGAGCAGGGCATTGATGCAGCCCGACTTGCCTGAGCCCGTCGTGCCCGCGATCAACAGGTGCGGCATACGTGCGAGGTCGGTCCACACGGCGGCGCCGGAGATGTCCTTGCCGAGCCAGACCGAGAGCGGGCTCGCCGTCGCCGGCAGGTCGTCGAAGATGTCGCCGAGCGTGACCAGGTTCGGAGAGAGGTTCGGCACCTCGACGCCGACCGCCTGCTTGCCGGGGATCGGCGCGAGGATGCGGATCTCCGTGGTCGCGAGCGCATACGAGAGGTCGTCCTTCAGCGCGGCGACCTTCGCCACCTTCGTGCCGGGAGCGAGCTGGAGCTCGTAGCGAGTGACGCGCGGGCCGGAGATCTGGCCGATCACGTTCGCATCGACGCCGAAATGGGACAGCGTCTGCACGAGCAACTCCGCGATGCGTGCGGCCGTCTCCTCCGACGTCCCTTCCTTCGCTGCCGAGACACGCAGGACAGACCGGTCGGGCAGCTTGT
>JAOPYX010000027.1 GCA_025964535.1 Actinomycetes bacterium
GCGCCGAGCGCGGACGTGTTGTCGTACGACTCGCCCGTCCACACCATCCCGTCCTCGGGGACGAGGTTCCATTCCTTGCACGCGACCTCGCACGCCTTGCAGCCGATGCACACCGACGTGTCGGTGAAGAAGCCGACGCGCTCCTGCTGCTCGTCGCCGAAGCTGTCCCAGCCGTCCGGTGCGCTCACTCCGCAGCCTTTCCGTGCGCGCGGTCGCGGATCTCGGCGACGAATTCCGGTAATGCCTTCCCCCGTGGCCGACGACCCGGACGGATGCCGCACGTTGCGGCCTTGACCTCCTGGATGTGCACGTTCGGGTCGAGCGTGAGGTGGAAGAGGTCGTTCGCGGAGCCGCCGGTCGTCAAGCCACGCGAGCCCCAGTGGTACGGGAGCCCGACCTGATGCGTCACGCGGCCCTGGATCGTCACGGGTGGGATGCGGTCGGTCACGAGCACGCGCGCCTCGATTGCGGCGCGTGCGCTGTAGATCGTCGCCCAGCCTCCGTGCTCGAGCCCCGCCTCTTCGGCGAGCGCGGGCGACACCTCGCAGAACATCGCCGGCTGAAGCTCCGACAGGTACGGCACGGTGCGCGACATGCCGCCGGCCGTGTGGTGCTCCGTGAGCCGGTACGTTGTCATCACGTACGGGTAGAGCTCGGCGCCCGGTTCGCCGTCGCTCGGGTTCGAAGGATTCTCGGGGCGTTCGTTCACCTGTCGCCCGGGGTTCGCGCGCTGCGCATACAAGGCATTGCGGAACGGCGACTCGTGCGGCTCGTAGTGCGTCGGGAACGGTCCGTCTTCGAGCCCCTGTGGGACGTACAGCCACGACCGCCCATCCGCTTGCATGATGAACGGGTGGTCGCCGGCGATGGCGTCCTGGGCCACCGCGCCGTCGGGCGGGACGTAGTCGGGCGGCTTCGTCTCCTCGAAGTCCGGCACGTCGAGGCCCGTCCACTTGGCACCGTCCCACCAGATGAACTTCTTCCGTTCCGACCACGGCTTGCCGTCCGGGTCGGCGGACGCGCGGTTGTAGAGGATGCGACGGTTCGCGGGCCAGGCCCACGCCCACTCCGGGGCGACGTACGTCTCCTGCTCCCAGTGCGGCTTCTTGCGCGCCGCCTGGTTGACGCCATCCTTGTAGACGCCGCAGTAGATCCAGCAGCCGCAGCGCGTCGAGCCGTCGTCGCGCAACTTCGTGTACGAGTCGAAGAACGTCCCGGTTGCGACGTCCGAGCCGCTGATCTCGGCGAGCACCGCCTCCGCGTCAGGCTCCTGGGTCTGCGAGTGCGTCGGGTAGTCCCACGTCATGTGCTGCAACAGCTCGTCCCGCTGTTGCTTCGAGTCCTTCAGCCGCTCCTTGAGCATCCGGCCGAGGTGGAAGTAGAACCAGAGGTCGGAGCGGCAGTCGTCCTTCGGCTCGACGGCCTGCCAGTGCCACTGCAGCAGGCGCTGCGTATTCGTGAACGAGCCGTCTTTCTCGGTGTGCGCGGCCGCGGGCATGAAGAAGATCTCCGTTCCGATCTCCTCCGTCTTCAGCTCACCCGACTCGATCTCCGGGCTGTCGTACCAGAAGGCCGCCGACTCGATCTCGATCAGGTCGCGCACGACGAGCCAGTCGAGCTTCGCGAGCCCGAGGCGGTTCGCCTTGCCGTTCGAGTTTCCGACCGCCGGATTCTCACCGGCGAGGATGTAGCCCTTCACCTTGCCGTCGAGCATCTGCTGCAGCGTCCAGTAGACGGAGTTGTCCTGGTCGATCCGCGGCAGCCGCTCGAACAGCCAGGCGTTGTCCTCGGTTGCGTGCTCGCCGAAGTACGCCTTCATCAGGCTCACCCAGTACGACTTGAAGTTGCCCCAGAAGCCGCTCGGCGAGGTGTTCGCCTCCACGAAGTGGTCGAAGTTGCGGTAGGCCTCTGCGTGCACCATCGGCAGATAGCCGGGGAGCGTGTCGTAGAGCGTCGGGATGTCTGTCGAGCCCTGGATCGACGCGTGCCCGCGGAGCGCCATGATGCCGCCGCCGGGGCGGCCCATGTTCCCGAGCAGCTGCTGGATGACCGCCGCGGCGCGGATGTACTGCACGCCGACGGTGTGTTGCGTCCACCCGACCGCGTAGCAGAACGCGCTCGTCCGCTCTCGTCCCGAGTTCTGCACGAGCGACTCCGCGACCTCGAGGAAGTCCTCGACACTGCAGCCCGTCGTGTCAGCCACGAGATCCGGCGTGTACCGCTGGTAGTGCTTCTTCAGGAGCTGGAAGACGCAGCGCGGGTGCATGAGGTTCGGGTCCTCCGCCGGCGGCTCGCCGTGCACGAGCCCGCCGCCGTGTCCACCGTGTCCCGCCTGGTGCCCTTTCGGCCCGTAGCCGCCCTCGCGGTTGCCGGCCGCCGCGTGCGCCTCCATCCCCTCGTACGCCCACGCCGTCGTGTCGTACCGCTTCTCGTCGGGCTTCCAGCCGGAGAAGAGCCCGTCGAGGTCCTCCGTATCGGCGAAGCTCTCGCTGACGATCACCGGCGCATTCGTGTAGTGCTTGACGTACTCCTCGAAGTACAGGTCGTTCTGGAGGATGTAGTTGATGATCCCGCCGAGGAACGCGATGTCACTGCCGGCGCGGATGCCGACCCACTTGGTCGCCATGGCCGACGTGCGTGTGAAGCGGGGGTCGACGTGGATCACCTTCGCGCCGCGCTCCCGCGCCTCCATCACCCACTGGAAGCCGACCGGGTGGTTCTCGGCCATGTTCGAGCCCATGATCACGATGCAGTCGGAGTTCTGGAGATCCTGCTGGAAGTCCGTCGCACCGCCTCGTCCGAACGAGGTGCCCAGACCGGGCACCGTGGACGAGTGTCATATGCGGGCCTGGTTCTCGACCTGCACGACGCCGAGCGCCGTCATCAGCTTCTTGATGAGGTAGTTTTCCTCGTTGTCGAGCGTCGCGCCGCCGAGGTTGCCGATCCCCATGGTGCGGTTCGTCGGCGTCCCGTCCTCCCGGCCGTACTCCCAGGTCGCGGCGCGCGTGTTGACGATCCGGTCGACGATCATCTCCATCGCCGTCTCGAGCTCGAGCTCTTCCCACGCGGTGCCGTACGGTCGCCTGTACTTCACCTTCGTCTCGCGGAGAGGGCTCTGCACATAGCTCTTGGACGCCTGCCCCTTGGGGCAGAGCCGCCCGCGGGAGATGGGGCTCGCCGGGTCGCCCTCGATATGGGTCACGTCGCCGTCCTTGACGTACACCAGCTGGCCGCATCCGACGGCGCAGTACGGGCAAACGGACTGCACGACCCGCTCCGCCTCGTCGATGCGCGGGACGAGCTCCTTCGAGCGCGGTGACTGGGCAGCGCGGCCGAGGGCGAGTGGATCGGCCTCGCGCAGCTGGCGGAGCACCGGCCACGAGGCGATCAGCTTCCCCAGCGCCATGGTTCCAGGTCCCGCGGCGGCGATACGCGTAAACGCTGAGGTTTCCGGTCGTTGCGGCCGGTAATCACCTGCTCATCACGAGCAGGAGGACTGACGTATGAGCACGATGGACGAACGGCGTGAGCGCGCCGCGACAGGCGTCGCGATGAATGCCGACGGCGACGGGTGGTACGGCGATTTCGCACGCCCGCGCATCGTTCTCCAGCCGATCGCGGCCCCATCGGTGCTGGGTTTGTTCGGATTCGCGGGTGGGACATTCATCGTCGCGGCGAACCTGGCGAACTGGTTCGGAACGGCCGCGACGCCCGGCTACCTGTTCCCATTCGCCTTCTTCTTCGGTGGCGTCGCACAGTTCGCCGCCGGCCTATGGGCGTACCGGGCACGCGATGCCGTCGCCACGGCGATGCACGGAATGTGGGGCTCGTTCTGGCTCGCCTACGGGGTCTTGCAGCTGCTCGTCGTGACCGGGCAACTCGCGACCGGGCAGACGATGAATCATGCGTTCGGGTTCTGGTTCATCCCGCTCTGCGCGATCACCGTCTCCGGCATGCTCGGTGCGTTCGTCGAGGGAGGCTTCGGGTTGACGGCCGTGCTCGGCACCTTGGCGGCCGGGGCGGCTGTGGCGGCCATCGGCTTCCTCCGCGACAACGTCACGACGCAGCACGCGGCCGGTTGGGTGTTCATCGCAGCGGCCGCGCTGGCCTGGTACATGGCCACCGCGATGATGTTGACGTCCGCCGCTGGCAAGGTCGTGCTGCCGCTCTTCAAGCGAGAGCACGACGCGAACGTGCCGGGTGCAACGCCGACCAGGGCGATCCAGCTCGAGTGGGCCGAGCCGGGTATCAAGCACGGGCAATGATCGAACGAGCCCGCCAACACGGCGGGCTCTTCGCTCTCCTCGCCGTGCTCGTCGTCGCTCCGGCGGCGTCGCCGAACGTGGCGCGTCTCGTCCTCCAGCCCGCACAGGTCGGAAAGGGCTTCGTGATGCTCGCGCGCGCCGACGGGAAGGGCGTCAACGGCCAGGTGACGATGAACCTGTGCGGCTCGGACTATCCGAGTGAGCGGCTCCGGACGACGCGGCTCCAGGTGAACTACCTGAAGGCCCGTTCGACGATCGGGGTTTCGAACGAGGTGGTGACGTACAGCTCGGGCGGTGCAGCTCAGGCGATGCGCGAGGCGATCCAGCACGCAGTCACGTGCCCGCGCCGGCCGATCGACTCGGGAGTCAAGGCTTTGCCGAAGCTGACGTTCCGGATCACGCGCATCAGCGACCCGCACCTGCTGAAGGGGTACCTCGCGGTGCGCATCGACGTGAGCGCCACGGTCAAGGGGAAGCACATCGCGCAGACGTCCTACGCGGTGTATCAGCGGCGGGGGAATGTGCTCTCGGGGATCTACAGTTTCGGGACAAGCACCGCGGGCCAGCGCGAGCTGTGCCTGCACGCCGCCGAGGAGAGCGCGCGCAACCTGCGCCGCGGCACGTCTGGCGTCACCTCGGCGCCCACGGCGTAACGCTCGTTGTTGGCTAGCCTTGGCCGGTGGAGCGGGAGGAGTTTCAACTCGGTCGCGGCGGCTCTGTGCAGGACGTCGAGCCGACCCAGGACGAGGATCTGTGGACCGGCGATGAGGAGGGCGACCACCTCGGCTGGTTCTGCGTGCGCACGGATCCATTCCCCTGTCCCGCGCCCGGCTGCACGTTCGTCGCCGTCTTCATGACGGCTGCGCATCTCGTGCTCGTTTGGCAGGAGCGTGACGATCCGAATCTCCTCCGTCATGCGCAGCGTGCGATGGAGGTCGGCCGCAATCCGCGCGTCGTCTCGTACGAGCAGGGCTACGGCCCGAGTGCGTCGTACTACGCGTGGGAGGCAGCAGGCCGTCCCGTGCACGGCATCCGGAAGTGATCGAAGCCCACTTCGGGGAGTCGCCGGCGTTCTCGCTCGGCGTCGAGGAGGAGCTGATGATCCTCGATGCGGAGACGCTCGAGCCGGCAGCCGCCGTCGGCGTGCTGCTGCAGGGCGTCGCCGGCCTCGAGCTACCGGGCTCGTTGAAGACAGAGCTCCACGCGTCGGTCGTCGAGCTGAACACGAAGGTGTGCACGAGCGTCTCGGACGCGATCGCCGCGCTGCGGGAGCTGCGAGCGGTCGCCGATGGGATCGCGCGCGAGAACGGCCTCGTCGTCGCGGCCGCGGGCGCGCATCCGGTCGCGCCGCTCGAGTCGCTGCCGGTCGTCCAGGAGCCGCGGTACCTGGAGATGCTCGAGCAGGTCGGCTACCCGGCGCGGCGGCAGGGCGTGAACGGGCTGCACGTGCACGTGGGGGTCGAGAGTGCGGCGCAATGCTACGAGCGGTTCGAGGCCGTGCTCTCGTGGCTGCCGGTGGTGCTTGCTCTGTCGGTGAACTCGCCGTACGTCGACGGTGTCGCGAACGGGATGCTCTCGAATCGTGCGGGGGTGCTCGCAGAGCTTCCGCGGGGCGGTGCGCCGCCGGCCTTCGGCTCGTACGCAGAATGGGAAGCGTGGGTCGAGCGGCTCGTCGTGCTCGGTGTGATGGGGGACTACACGCGCCTCTGGTGGGACATCCGCCCGCATCCCCGCTTCGGGACGCTGGAGATCCGCATCGCCGACCAGCCGACGTCGCTCGCGCGGACGGAGTTGCTCGTGCACGTTGTGCGCGATCTCGTCGAGCACGCGCCCGCGCGGGTGACACCTCGCGGCGATTACGTGCAGAACCGGGTCGCCGCCGCGAGCTTCGGCCTCGACGCGCGGCTCATCCATCCCGGCGGCGAGAGCGTCGTCACGGCGCGGGATCTCGCGCGTGAGCTGCTCGGCGCGGAGCCGCCGGAGTCGGAGGCGCTCGCCCAGCTCGCTGCCGGCGCATCCGTTGCCGCAGACCTCGTGGCGCGGACGCTACCGTAGGGTCGTGGCGACGCAGTCGGACACATTCCAGGTCAGCGGCATTCGTTGCGAGCGGTGCGTGCAGCGGCTCGGCGGCGTGCTCACCGATCACGACGGCCTCGAGGGCGCGAACGCGAACCTCATGGGCCTCGTCACGCTCGAGTGGGACGACGAGCGGACGACGCGCGACGCACTGGTCGAGAAGATGGCGAAGGCCGGATTTCGCGAGGTCGCGTAGCTTCGCTCGCTTCACGGGGGACGGGAATCACCCAGGTTCCTCGGACGTTCTAACCCTGACGATGACCGCTGGTACTGTGGCCGCAATGGCCGAGGCGCCCTCGAACACAGGGCAAGACGCGACGCGCCTTGCGACCGAGGCGCGCGATCGCGTCCGCTTCGAGGAAGAGGCACTTGGGCTCTCCGATCAGGTGTATCGGGTTGCGCGGCATCTCGCGAGCTCGCGCGAGGAGGCGGACGATCTCGTGCAGGAGACGTACGCGCGCGCCTTCCGCAGCTGGCGGTCGTACACGCCGGGAACGAACCTTCGCGCGTGGCTCCTTCGCATCCTCACGAACCTCAACATCGACCGGGGCCGCCGCAAGCAGCGCACGCCGCAGATGCAGCCGCTCGAGGCGAATGACTACTACCTCTACGACAAGCTCGCGGAATCGGACGGAGGGCCGAGCGACGAAGAGAAGGTCGTCGAGCGTCTTTCGCAGGACGACATCGTCTCGGCTTTGTCCGAGGTGCCGCACGACTTCCGCGACGTGATCGTGCTCGTCGACATCGGCGACTTCAGCTATCAAGACGCAGCGCAGATTCTCAGCATCCCGATCGGGACGGTGATGTCGCGCTTGCATCGTGGACGCCGAATCTTGAAGCGGGAGCTTGCCGACACGTTCGGCGATGACGATGGCAACGGAACAGGATCGGTAGACGACGGGGAGGAATCTCTATGACCGCGCAGCACGATCCATGCGCGCACTGTGAAGAGATGATGCAGCCCTACCTCGACCACACCCTCAGCGACGAGGAGATGCGCGAGGCGGAGATGCATCTCGACGGCTGCGACTGGTGCCGGCGGCGGTACCGCTTCGAGGAGAGCCTGCGCATCTACGTGCGCCAGGCCGTGAGCAAGGAACCGATGCCCGCAGCGCTGAAGGAGAAGCTCGCAGCGCTCCGGATTCCGCTGAACTAGGGAATTAGTTTCCGGGTCCGCGTTGCGGCCCGACGATCAGGACGAGCCGCCGTGGATCGCGCCCGCCCGGAAGCGGCTGCACGGGTACACCGAGCTGCTTCGCCAGACGCACGCCGATCGCCTCGGCGCCCGGCGGGTAGTACACCTGCGTCTGCGGGTAGTTGAAGCTCGATGCGCGGCCGACGTGCGTGACGCGATAGGAGAGCGCCTGGACGCGGCTTGCGACGGAGCGCGTGTAGACGATGTCGCCGCTGCCGTTCAGTACGACCACCTTGATCGTCCACGGCGCCGGTAGCGCCGACGCGGCGGCGGCGGAGACGTGCTGCTTCGGCGAGCTCTGCGCCAGCGCGACCGCGAGCACACCCGCGAGCACCGCAAGGCCGATCGCGCCGACGGCGGCGAGCCTTCGCCACGGATTGGCGATGAAGCGCAGCGACGGAACGGGCAGGCCGGCGAGCTCGAGCGCCTCACGATGCTCGATCCGCAGGGCGGTCGCGTACAGGACGGTCGCGAGCAGGGCGCGGTCGGGTGAGGGAAACCGGTACAGGCGACCCTCCTCGAGCCATTGCACCTCGTCGGCCGACAAATCGGCGCGGCGGGCGGCCTCGTCGACCGTCAGCCGGCGGTGCACCCGAGCGCGGGCGAGCGGCGACTCATCCGTCGCGGAACGGGCTGCCACCTCGAGCGTGCGCGCATGTTCCATGGGGACTTTCTTGGTTCGTCGTCAGGTGCGTGTGCCCTCCCGCGGCTCAGGGGCGGACGTCGACGTCGCCCGGAGGCGTCAGGTCGTCGCACGCGACGAGGCGCGCGTCGAGCGCGCGCGCGCCCTCGTCGGGTACCTCGGGCCAGACGCGGCGGGCGAGGAGGACGGGATGCAGCCGCTGGCCACCGTAGGAGGCCGCGAGGACGTCCCCGCCCTCGGTGCGCCACGAGTCGGCGATCCGGTCGACTGCACGCGGATCGAGGTCGGGCCCGTCGGCCAGCACGACCACCGCCGCCTCCACCTCTGGCGGGAGCCCGGCGAGCCCGCAGCGCAGCGAGGCGCCGGGACCGTCGGCCCAGTCCGGGCAGCGCACCGTGCGCTCGTCCGTCTCGACGTCATGCGCGCCGAGCACGACGAGAATCCCGCCGACTGTCGTGCTCCGCCGTAGGGCGGCTATCACGTTGGGCAGCAACTCGACCTGCTTCGGCGGCGAGGATCCGTAGCGGGACGATGCGCCGGCCGCCAGTACGACCGCGTGGATCATCGCCGCAGCCTAGAGAGACAACCCGCTGCTGGCGGAGCGCTTCCCCGTCGCGGAGCCGAACTTGTTCGGCGCAGCAGTGACGCGCCCGGCCGTGAGCACATCACCAGAAGGGGGCCCACGGGGGAAACTGGTTTCCCGCGTGAAGCGAGCGGAGCGAAGCGTCAGAAGGGGGCCCATGGGGGAAACTGGTTTCCCCCATGAAGCGAGCGAAGCGACGCGTTACGAACAACCTGCGAGTGCCGCCCAACGCTGTTGGACGTTCGCGACGTAGGTCTGTGTCTCCGGCCATGGGGCCCCGCCCGCGGCGTCGACGGCGGTCGGCCCGGCGTTGTAGGCGGCGAGCGCGAGGTCGGTGCGGGTGTAGCGGTCGAGCAGGATCTTCAGATACCGGGCGCCTGCGAGCACGTTCGTCGCGGGCTTGTCGACGTCGAGCTTCAACGACTTGCCGGTGGCCGGCATCACCTGCAGCAGGCCGCGCGCATCCGCGCTCGAGCGGGCGTTCGGCTGGAACCGCGACTCGACCTGCGCGACCGCGACGAGCATGGAGAGCTGGAAGCCGGTGTCGCGGGCGGCTCGCACGAATGCGGGGCGGAACTGCGCCGGGAGCGGGCAACGGCCGACGACGGCCTCGTCGCGCGTCGGCAGCGCCGGGATCCGCGCCGTCGTCGCGATGTGCCTCGGGTGCGCCCCGGCCGAGACTGCCACCGCGCCGGCGCAGGCGAGGCCTGTGAGGACGAGCAGCATGAGGAGCCGAGCGGGCATCGGGAGCCGGATCTTACTTTGCGGCTACGGAGGTCACGGCCCGCCGGACGAGCGCCCGGGCCACCTCCACTTTCCAAGCCGTTCGGGGCAGCGGCGTCGCCGCATCGAGCCCGTCGACGCCGTCGAGCAGCCATGGCACGGGAGCCACGCCGGCCAGCGCGATTCGCGTCTCTCCGCCCACCCGCGCCGCCGCGACGCCGACCTGGGGGAACGCCCAGCGTTTCCGGTCCATCGCCTTCAGGTAGACGCTGGCGTCGACCGGCGGGAGCTCGAGCTCCAGGATCAGCTCACCGGGAGCGAGCGTGACGAGCTCGCGCTCCTCGACCGTGGGCAGGCGGTACAGGTCCTCCAGCGCGAGCTCCCGCTGCGTCGTGTGAACGCGCGTGCCGAGCGCGAGCAGCGCGGCGGCGACATCCGACGGATGCGCCGACGCGCAGTAGTCGTTCGCGAAGATCGCGTGCTCGCGGTGCTCGCCCTCGCGCGCGTGACAGCGGTCGCCACCGTGCAGATGGCACGGATACTTCAGCCGCCAGTACCAGCAGCGCGTCGACTGCAGCAGGTTGCCGCCGATCGAGCCCATGTTGCGCAGCTGCGGTGATGCCGCGAGACGGCAGGCTTCGCGCAGCGCGTCCGGGACCTGCGGATCGACCTCGAGCTCGGCGAGCGTCGTGCCGGCGCCGATGCGGTTCCCTGCGACGCCGCGCGGGATGACGCCGCGGATGTCGACGAGCTTCTCCGTCTGCAGGATGCCGTCGCGGAGCAGCGGCACGACCTCGGTGCCGCCGTGGATCGCGATCCCTCCGTCGACCTGCTCGAGGGAGGTCGCCCTAACGAGCTCCAATCGACTCCCTCTGCCGTTCACGGGCCTTCTCGTCCGCCTCGCGCAGCGCGCGCAGCATCTCCTCGCGCGTGATCGGCAGCTCGTGTACGTCCGCGCCGGTCGCGTCGCGGATCGCGTTCGCAATTGCGGCGGAGATCGGGATGATCGGCGGCTCCCCGAGGCCCTTCGAGCCGAGGCTCGTCAGGTGCTCGTCTGGCTCGTCCACGAACTCGCAGACGATCTCCGGGACGTCGGCGATCGTGGGCATCCGGTAAGCGTCGAGGCTCGTCGTCAGGATGCGGCCGGTCTCCATGTCCATCAGCCGCTGCTCGGAGAGCGTATGGCCGATGCCCTGGATGATCCCGCCTTCGACCTGGCTGCGCGCGCCGAGCGGATTGATGATGCGGCCGACGTCATGCGCGGCGGCGACGCGCTCGACGCGCACCTCGCCGGTCTCGACATCGACTGCGACCTCCACCACCTGCACGCCGAACGTCAGCACGCTCATCCCGGTCGGGTTCGGCCCGCGCGCGCCCTTGCCGAGGATCTGGGCGTCCTCGAGCAGGCCGACGAGCTCTTCGAGCGGCTGGGAGAGATTCCCGTCGGCCGACACGACCATGCCGTCCTTGATGTCGATCACGCGTTCTTCGAGGTCGTGCCGTTGCGCGGCGATCTCGATGATCTGGCGCTTCACGTCGGCGGCCGCGGCGCGCACCGCGGGGCCCACCGACGGCGTCGTCGACGAGCCGGCCGACAGCGTCGCGTACGGGCCGCGCGCCGAGTCGCCGAGCACGACCTCGACGCGGTCGAGCGGTACACCCAGCTCTTCGGCCGCGATCTGCGCCATCGCCGTGCGCGTGCCCGTGCCGATGTCCTGCATCGCCGTGATCACGGAGACGCGACCGTCCGACGTGACGCGCGTCCAGGCGTACGACGGTGGGCCGCCCCCGCCGTACCAGATCTGGCTCGCCATCCCGACGCCGTGCTTCCACGTGTCGTCGGAGCGCGCGCGCACCTCGTCGCGGCGGTCCCAATGCTTCTGCGCGAGCTCGTAGCACTGCATGAGGTTCTTCGACGAGTACGGCTTGCCGTCGTTGGCGCTCGCGTAGTTCTTGCGGCGCAGCTCGAGCGGATCCATGTCGAGCTTCGCGGCGAGCTCGTCGATCAGGCATTCGAGCCCGAACGTGCCTTCGACGAAGCCCGGAGCGCGGAACGCCTTCATCGGCGGTGTGTTGATCTTGGCGCCGTAGCGGATCGTCCGCACGTTGTCGCACGCATAGAGCATCTGCATCGGCCCGTCGGTGCCTGCCGACCAGCCCGACCAGCCGACGGCGTTGGTGAATTCGCCGCCGAGCGCAACGATCGTGCCGTCGCTGCGTGCACCGACCGTGAGCTTCTGGATCGTCGCGTTCCTGTTGCCGGCCGCCGTGTTCTCCTCGCGGCGCGTCAGTGCGCAATGCACAGGACGCCTTGTTCGCTTCGCGAGCTCGGCCGCGATGAACGTGTACTCGCCGGGATCGTTCTTCGCACCGAAGCCGCCCCCCATGAACTCGCACACGACCCGCACCTTGTCGCCGGGGATGCCCAGTGCTTCAGCGACGGCATCGCGGACGCCCCAGATGTACTGCGTCGAGATGTAGACGTTCAGCGTGTCGCCGACCCAGTCGCAGACGGCCTGGTGCGTCTCCATCGAGTTGTGGAGCACGACCGCCGTCCGGTACGTGCCTTCGACGACGACGTCGGCTTCCGCGAGCGCCTGCTCGAAGCCGCCGCGCGCATATTCGACTGGGTCCGAGGTGAACTGCTTGCGTGCAATCGCGTCGTCGGGGTCGAGCACGACCTCGAGCTGCTCCCATTCGACGTCGATCGCCGCGAGCGCGGCGCGCGCCTGTGCGAACGTGTCGGCTGCGACGGCTGCGACCGGCGCGCCTGCGAATCCCGCTTCCTCGTCTAGCCCCTGCGCCTCGCCGGGCCCGAGCGCGCCGCGCACGCCCGGAAGCGCGAGCGCGGGCGCGAGATCGATTCGCTTCACGCGCGCATGCGCATGCGGCGAGCGGAGGACCGCCGTATGCAGCATTCCCGGCAGCTGGATGTCGGCGGTGTAGCGCGCCTCACCGCGCGCGCGCTCCGGCGCGTCCTGGCGCACGGCCGGACGACCGACCACCGACTGCGGGCCTGCCGGCCATTGCTGGAGCGGATCCTCCTCGACGACGAGCCACAGCTCCTCGAAGCGTCCCTCGACCTCTTTCTCGGTGCGGATCAGCCTCGCCACTTCTGGATCGCCTCCTCGATTCGCGGATACGTGCCGCAGCGGCAGATGTTGCCGGCCATCTGGTGCCGGATCTGGTCGACGGTCGGGTCAGGCGTCGCGGCGACGAGCGCCGCCGCGGAGACCACTTGCCCAGGTGTGCAGAAGCCGCATTGCACCGCATCGGCCTCGACGAATGCCTCGATCAGCGGATGGTCGCGGAGGCCTTCGATCGTCGTGATCTCACCCGTGACGTTGTGCGCGAGCGTGATGCAGGAGAGCACCGGCACGCCGTCGATCTGGACGGTGCACGCGCCGCAGTGGCCCTCGTTGCACGCGATCTTCGTCCCGGTGAAGCCGAGCTCCTCGCGCAACAGTTGCGCGAGGCTCATGCCGACCGGCGCGTAGGCGCTGTACGACTGGCCGTTGACCGTCAGCAAGACGTCAGACATGGGTGGTCACCGCCACGATGTCGGCGAGGTGGACGAGCCGCGACGCCGTGCGCGCGACGAGGCGCGACTCGCTCTCGTCGACGGCCTCTGGGAGGGTCCGCCAGAGATCGCGCGCGGCGGTGAGCAGCTCGTGGATCTGCTCGAGCTCTTTGACGTGCCCGTTCGGCTCGCTGCACGCATTGATCGCGAGCCCGAGCGCGCCGAACGTGTCCTGCTGCCGCGCGTACAACAGCGGCATCACCATCGAGATGTACTGGTGGATGCGCGCGAGCGTCATCGGCTGCGTGAGGACGTCGGAGCCCTCGGGCTGCGACGGCTCGAGCGGCGGCTGCCCGTCGGCGATGCGGCTTGCGTTGGGCCCGAGGATGTTGCGGATCTGAACGTCGGAGATGCCGGCGACGCGCGCCGTTCGCAGCGCGATCAAGAGCGACGCGGGCTGTTGCCCGTATGGATAGTCGGAGGCGTAGAGGATCTGCTCGGGTGGAACGAGCCGGAAGAAGCTCAGGAGGTCGATCGGGCTCCACACCGAGGTGTCGAAGAAGACGCCCGCCTTGCCCGCGAAGTGGCCGGCGAGGCCGGCGAGATCGGCAATGCCGGCGTGCGCGATGATCAGCTGCGCCTCGGGGTAGGTGTCGACGAGCTTGTGCAGGTGATCGGCGATCGGCGGCAGGCCGCGTCCGCCGTGGATGAGGATCGGCACGCGGCGCTCCGCCGCGAGCGCGAAGATCGGGGCGAGCCGGCCGTCGCCGACGTCGAACTTCTGCGCGCGTGGGTGGAGCTTGATCCCGCGGGCGCCGAGGTCGAGGCAGCGCACCGCTTCCTCGACCGGCGACTCGGCCAGGTCGAGCCGGACGAACGGGATCATCCGGCCGTTCGAGCGCGCGCCGAACTCGAGCGTGCGGTCGTTCGCGGCGCGGAAGCCGGGATGGCGGTCGGGCTCGTCGAGGCAGAAGAAGAAGCACCGTGAGACGCCGTACCGGTCCATGCTCGACTCGAGCTCCTCGTAGCGCCCGACCATCCCGTCGATGTCGGTGCCGAGATGAGTGTGGGCGTCGAAGATCTCGGCGCCGGCCGGAAGCTCGGCGCGCAGCTCCGCCTCGAACTGCGAGAAGAGCTCCTGTGCGCGATCGAGCGGGTCGGTCACTCCCTGAATCTACCCGCGATGGTTATTCGAACGCGGGCGCCAGGATCCGGTCGATGAACACCCGCTCCGGGACCGCTCCGTCCCACTGCGGGACGCCGTTCACGACGATGCGCGGCACCGACCAGACGTCCATCGAGTCGGCGAGGGATGGGAACTCGGTCGCCTCGATCGCGGAGGCCCGGATCCGGGGTGAGGCGAGGGCCAGTCGGTACGCCAGCAACACGGCCGGCGGGCAATGGGGTCAAGTCGGGGTGACGAAGACGTCGATCGTGAGGTCACGCTCGAGCGCGGCGAGCCGCTCGAGCGACTCCGGCGCGAGCGACGATTCGCTCTTGCCGGCCTCGAGCACGCTGCCGATCAGCGACGCGAGCTCGTAGCCCCACGGCAGGCCGTAGTAGCGGATCCCGACGTCCTCGCCGTCCGGGAGCACCGCGATCGCGGGATAGCGCTCGAAGCCTTCAGGCTCGTCCTCGACCCGGTACGTCACATTGTCGGAGAGCGCCGCCAGCCCCGTCACGATCCGCTCGGTCTCCGCGCCGAAGTCCATGTCGCGCGCGCCCGGCAGCGGCGTCTCCTCCGGGCCGTGCGCGACGAGCAGCTCTACCGGGCGGTCGAGCGCATCCAGCAGCTTGCGCACCCGCCCTTCCTCGTCCGCTTGGAAGATCGACATCGGACAGAGGACTATAGGATCCGCGCCGTATGACCGAGCCGCACGCGATCGAGACGATGCTCCTCGAGGAGCGGCGGTATCCGCCGTCTGAGGAGTTCGCGTCGCAGGCGAACGCGAGGCCGGGGATCTACGACGAGCCGTTCGAGGCGTTCTGGGAGCGCGAGGGCCGCGAGCGGCTCACGTGGTTCGAGCCCTTCAGCGAGCTCTACGAGTGGAAGCCGCCGTATGCAAAGTGGTTCCTCGGCGGCAAGCTGAACGTGTGCTTCAACTGCGTCGACCGGCACGTCGAGGCCGGCAACGGTGAGAAGGTCGCGTTCCACTGGGAGGGAGAAGCCGCCGGCGAGCTGCGCTCGATCTCCTATGCCGATCTGCAGCGGGACGTCGTCCGCTTCGCGAATGCGCTGAAGAAGCTCGGCGTGCGCAAGGGCACGCCGGTGGCGATCTACATGGGGATGGTCCCCGAGCTCCCCGTCGCGATGCTCGCCTGCACGCGGCTCGGTGCGCCGCACACGGTGATCTTCGGCGGCTTCTCCGCCGACTCGCTCTCCGATCGCGCCAACGACATGGAGTGCGAGGTGCTGATCACGCAGGACGAGGCGTGGCGGCGGGGGACGGCGGTGCCGCTGAAGAAGGTCGCCGACGAGGCGATGAGCGCAGCGCCGGGGATTCGCGCGAGCGTCGTGCTGCGGCGTACCGGCAACGACGTCGCGATGCACGAGGGTCGCGATCACTGGTGGCACGAGCTCGAGGAGGGCGAGCCCGACGACGCGGCCTCGTGCCCGTGCGAGCCGATGGACAGCGAAGACCTGCTGTTCCTGATGTACACGAGCGGCACGACCGCGAAGCCGAAGGGCATCGTCCATACAACGGGCGGCTACCTGTGCGGCGTCGCGACCACGCACAACTACATCTTCGATCTGAAGCCCGAGAGCGACGTGTACTGGTGCGCCGCCGACATCGGCTGGATCACGGGACACAGCTACATCGTCTACGGGCCGCTCTGCAACGGCGCGACGTCGGTGCTGTACGAGGGCACACCGGACTTTCCCGACAAGGATCGCTGGTGGGAGATCGTCGAGCGCTACGGCGTGACGATCCTCTACACCGCGCCGACCGCGATCCGCTCGCACATGAAGTGGGGCCCGGAGTACGCGCAGAAGCACGATCTCTCGTCGCTGCGCCTGCTCGGCTCGGTCGGCGAGCCGATCAACCCGGAGGCGTGGATCTGGTACCGCGAACACATCGGCGGCGACCGGACGCCGATCGTCGACACGTGGTGGCAGACGGAGACGGGGATGGTCATGATCACGCCGCTGCCGGGCGTGACGACACTGAAGCCCGGCTCTGCCACGAAGCCCTTTCCCGGCGTCAGCGCCGGTGTGTTCGACGAGCGCGGCAACGAGGTCGGGCCGGGCGGCGGGGGCTATCTCGTGCTGAAGCGCCCGTGGCCGGCGATGCTGCGCGGCATCTTCAAGGATCCGAAGCGCTACGAGGAGACGTACTGGTCGAAGTACGAGAACGTCTACTTCGCCGGCGACGGCGCCCGGATCGACCGCGACGAGGACTTCTGGCTGCTCGGCCGCGTCGACGACGTGATGAACGTCTCCGGCCATCGCATCTCGACGATCGAGGTCGAGTCTGCGCTCGTCGATCACCAGGACGTCGCGGAAGCCGCCGTCACGTCGCGGAAGGACGCGACGACAGGCGAGGCGATCGTCGCCTACGTGACGCTGAAGTCGAGCGCCGAGCCGTCGGTCGAGAAGCTCCAGGAGCTGCGCGACCATGTCGCGAAGAAGATCGGCCCGATCGCCAAGCCGGCGAACATCGTCTTCACGCCGGAGCTACCGAAGACGCGCAGCGGAAAGATCATGCGAAGGCTGCTCCGTGACGTGGCGGAGAACCGGCCGCTCGGCGACACGACAACGCTGGCCGACCCGACAGTCGTCAACGAGATCCAGCAGCGGGCCGAGGACGAGCAGGGCGCCGACGAGGCTTGACTCTCCGGTAGGGGGAGGCAGGATTCTGCAGAGGATGGAGTCCCTGCAGACGGAGCTGATGTCCATCGGCCGGTTCGCACGGCTGACGGGTCTGACGGTGAAGGCGCTGAGGCACTACGACGAGGTTGGGCTGCTCCGGCCCGCCGCGGTGGATCCCGAAACCGGCTACCGGTCGTACGGGGCGGAGCAGGTGCGGCGGGCCTCGGCGATCCGCATGCTGCGGCGTCTCGAGCTGCCGTTGGACGACGTCCGCGCGTTGCTCACCACCGACGATCCGGAGCTCGTGCGCCGCGTGCTCGTCGATCACCAGCAGCGCACGGCGATCCGCTCCGCGGAGCTGAAGGTCGTTCTCCAGGGGCTGCAACCGTTGATCGAGGGAAAGGAGCCCGTGATGGACACGAACGCCGCGGCGATCGATCTGGAGACACATCGTCGACTTGGCGTCGATCTCTTCAACAAGGCGTGGACGCTGATGGAGAAGGAGACGCGCACGCGCGAGGAGGACGACGAGCTGATCCACTGCGCCCACGCGTCGGCGTATCACTGGATGCATGTCGGCACCGCGGCGAATCGCGCGCGCAGCGAATGGCAGTGCTCACGGATGTACTCGGTCCTCGGTCGGCCGGAGCCTGCGTTGCGACACGCGCAGCGGTGCCTCGAGATCTGCGAGTCCGAGGCCGCCGCCCTCGAGGACTGGGACCTGCCGTTCGCCTACGAGGCGCTTGCGCGCGCGTACGCCGTCGGCGGTGACGCGGTCGAGATGTCGCGCTGTCTCGAGCGCGCGCGGACGCTCGGCGCTGCGATCGTCGACGACGACGACCGCGCGCTCCTCGCGGTCGATCTCGCGACGATCCGCACGTAACCACGACGGAGGAAACGCCGTTCTGTCCGTGAAGACTGCTAAGAAGGCTGCTGAGCGAACAGACCGGCCGGGTTGAAAGCACTCTGACGGGCGGGCTTGTCGGGCTAGGTGCTAACCGAGCCGCCGACCAAGGCACACAAACGGCCTGTCGCTCCTTGACGAAAACGAAGCCGGGCGCCGTGAGGCGCCCGGTTCTTCGTTTCGAAGAGAGCGCTCTTTACAGCAGCTTCTCGAACCGTTCGGCGTCGTCGAACGGACCGATGACGGCGAGGCGCAGCCGCTCGCTCGCGATGACGTCCTGCGCAACGCGCTGCACGTCCTCCACCGTGACCGCGTCGACGCCTGCGAGGACTTCCTCCGGCTCCGGCGCACGCTGCTCGAGCACTTCCTTGCGCAACCCGAAGAGGATCAGTCCCTGCGGGTTCTCGAGCTGGAGCACGAAGCGCCCCTTCGTGAAGTTGCGCGCTTTCTCGAGCTCATCGGCGGGAACGGGATCGGCGGCGATCTTCGTCAGCTCGGACGCGATCGTCGACACAGCCTCGTCGATCCGGTTGATGTCGACGCCCGCCTGCGAGTAGAGCGAGCCCGCGTCGGTGTAGCTGTGGTTGGTGCCGAAGACGTAGTAGGCGAGGCCGCGCCGCTCTCGCACCTCGGTGAAGAGGCGCGAAGACATGCCGCCGCCGAGCACCGTCGCGACCATCTGCAGCGCGTACCGGTCGGGATGCTCGAGCGGGTAGCTCGGCACGCCGAGCACCAGATGCGCCTGATCGGACTGCTTCGTGTGCACGCGCACACGTTCGTTCTCGTAGCCCCTGGCGGGCTCCGGCTCGGCCGTCTCCCCGCGCGGCAGGTCTCCGAACAGCGCCTGCGCGCGCTCGAGCGCGTCGTCACCGATCTTGCCGGAGATGCCGAGCACCATGCGCGGCGGCTTGTACCACCGGTCGAGATACCCCATGAACGTGTCGCGCGTCGCGCCGCGGACCGTGTCCTTGCGACCGATGATGTCCCAGCCGAGCGGCTGGTCGCCGTAGAGGAGGTTCTCGTAGACGCCGCCGATGAAATCGCGCGGCGTGTCGTAGTACATGTTCATCTCCTCGATGATCACGCCCTTCTCGCGCTCGATCTCCTCGCTGTCGAAGCGGGAGTTGCGCAGCATGTCGACGAGCACGTCGAGCGCGATGTCGCGGTGCTCTGCCGCGCACTTCACGTAGTAGGCCGTGTACTCCTTGCCGGTGAACGCGTTGAACTCGCCGCCGATCGCGTCGATCTCGCCTGCGATGTCGCGCGCCGTCGGCCTGCGCTCGGTGCCCTTGAAGAACATGTGCTCCGAGAAGTGCGCGATGCCGTTGGTGTCGGGCGTTTCGTACCGAGAGCCGGCCGCGAGCATCACCATGCAGGTCACCGACTGCGCATGGTCGAGGTTCGAGGTCAGGACGCGCAGACCGTTGTCCAGGGTATGACGCTCGAACGTGCTCAACCGCTCAGCCTCCTTCGCCAGCGTTCAGGGATCGGCGCGCTCTGTGCACGCTCGTAGTCGTAACCGACGAGCACGCACTTCGCCTCTGCGACCACCCGGCCGTCGGAGTGCAGCGCGTGCTCGAGCTCGAAGCTCTTCGTGCCGAGCCGCGACGGTCGCACGCCGATCTCGACCGTTTCGCCGTACTGAAGCGGCGAGCGGAAGTCGATCTCCGTTCGCGCGAGGATCACGTCACGCAGCGCCATCTCCTCGTCTGTCCCGAGCTCGTTGGCAACAAACCAGGCGAGGCGCGCCTGCTCGAGATACGTCGAGAACACCGCGTTGTTCACGTGGCCCATCCCGTCGAGATCGCTGAAGCGCACGGCCTCACGGTGGACGAACGTGAACCCTTCCATCGTTCGATCGTAGCCGTGCCCTACGGCGCGACGATGCGGCCGTCGCGTACGCGGAGCCAGTCGTACTCCGAGGGCTCGGCCGCGAGATGGACGGGCACGACGCCCGACCACACGGGAAAGTCGAGATCCTCGGGGTCGTCCTCCGGGGGTCCGGTGCGGACCTTGGCCGAGGCCTCGGTCAAGGGCAGCGAGAGGATCCACGTTGCCTTCAACTCCTGCTCGGTCGGCTGCCGCGCCTCGTCCCAGCGTCCCGGCGCGACGTGGTCGGTGAACGCCTTCAGCGCCTCGGCCTTCTCGTCGCCCTCGACGTTCGTCGCCATGCCGAGCACGACGACCGAGCGGTAGTTGATCGAGTGGTTGAAGACCGACCGGGCGAGCACCAGCCCGTCGAGCAGCGTGACGGTCACGCAGACACGCATCTCGGAGGCGGCGTGTCGCAGCATCCTGCTCGCCGCCGACCCGTGCACGTAGAGGCGGTCGCCGATGCGTGCGTGCAGCGTCGGGATCACGTACGGCTGGCCGTCCACCTCGAAGCCGAGATGGCAGACGAGGGCTTCGTCCAGGATCGCGTCGATCGTCCCGCGGTCGTAGACGCCGCGCTGTGGCTCCCGCTTGATCCGCAGGTGCTCGGGGACGTCCCGGCGGTCGTTCATCCGGCCGCGTCCAGGACGGCGCGCTCTTTCTCCCGGGAGAGCGTCGGGCGGTCGCCCTCGACGGTCCGATCCCACGCGAGCGTGTCGACGACTGTCTCCTCGAGCGACCGCAAGGTCAGGCCCGCCGCTCGTGCGCGCCGTGTGTCGGCCCGTGCCATGCCCGCGTGGTCGTCGCCCGGATGCCACAGCGGCAGCTCCGACCAGGCCTCCACCTCGGCGGCGAGCACCGTCCGCTCGTCCACCCAGACGACCTCGGCCTTGGAGCCGATCGCCGCGCGGGCGCGCTCGAGGAAGCCGGCGAACGTCAGCGGCTCCGCCGGGCCGGTTGCGTTGAAGACGCCGCCCGGCCCGTAGAGCGCGAGCTTCACGAGCCAGGCGGCGAGGTCGCGTGCGTCGACGAATTGCACCGGCGCGGAGGAATCGCCGGGACCGAGCACGTCGCCGCCGGCGGCGAGCCGTCGCGGCCAGTAGGTGAAGCGGTCGGTGGGGTCGTAGGGGCCGGCGATCAGCCCGGCGCGGACGCTCGCGCCGCGGTCGCCGTAGGCCTCGTCGATCACCGCCTCGCACGCGGCCTTCAGCGCCCCGTAGTGCTCCGTGATCTCCTCGGTGGCCGGGTCGTCGAGCTGAGCCACAGGCGTGCCCTCGTGGATCGGCTCGGAGAAGTCGTCGTAGACGGAGATGCTCGAGACGAAGACGTACCGGCCGACCGCATCCCGCAGCAGCTCGGCCGACTGCCGGACGATGCGCGGTACGTAGCCGCTCGTGTCCACCACGCCGTCCCAGCTCCGTCCTTCGAGCGGGCTCAGGTCGCCGTCGCGGTCGCCCTGGAGGCGCTCGGCCTCCGGGAAGAGCTCGGGGTTCGTCTGGCCCCGCGTGAAGATCGTCACTTCGTGCCCGGCGGCGAGCGCAGCGTCGACGGCATGGCGGCCGAGGAACTTCGTCCCTCCGAGGACGAGCAGCTTCATCGGGTCAGAGCTCTCCGAGCGCGTCGAGCAGCCGGTCGACCTCGGCCGGCGTGTTGTAGTGCACGAAGCCGACGCGGACGGCGCCGTCGCCGCCGAGACCGAGACGATCCATCACCTCGACGGCGTAGTAGTTGCCGTCCCACACGGCGATCTCGCGCTCCGCGAGGCGTTCCGCGACCGCACGCGGCGTGTGGCCGTCGACGTTGAAGGCGAAGGTCGGCACGCGGCCGTCCATCGAGGGCAGGCCGTAGAGCGTGACGTTGGCGGGCAGCCCGTCGAGGAACTGCTGCCCGAGCGCGCGCTCGTGGGACTGGATCGCCGTCCACCCGATCGACTCGATGTGCTCGACGGCCGCGACGAAGCCGGCCAGCAGCTCGTGGGCGAGTGTGCCGGTCTCGAAGCGGTTGGCGAGCGGCGTCATGTCCGACGGACGCACCTTGTACGGACGCCACGACTCGAGCAGCTCGCTGCGGCCATAGGCGAGGCCGAGGTGCGGACCGAAGAACTTGTACGGCGAGCAGAGCAGCACGTCGGCGCCGAGCGACGCGACGTCGATCGGCCCGTGGGGGCCGAAGTGCACGGCGTCGGCCCACGCGAGCGCGCCTGCCTCGTGCGCGAGCTCGACGATGCGCTTCGCATCCGTCAGCGTCCCGACAGCATTCGAGGCGAGCGTGAACGCGACGACGCGCGTGCGGCCTGTGAGCTGCCGCTCGAGGTCGTCGAGGTCGAGTGTCGTGTCGTCGTGCAGGTCGACGAAGCCCACCTTCAGGTCGAGGTCGTGCGCGAGCTCGAGCCACGGCGCGACGTTTCCGTCGTGGTCGAGACGCGTGACGAGGATCTCGTCGCCGGCGCGCAGCGTGCGGCCGAGGGTTCGCGTGAGCATGAAATTGAGTGTCGTCATGTTCTGGCCGAAGATCGCCTCACTCGGCTCGCAGCCCAGGAAGCCGGCGGCCGTGAGGTGCGCCTGGGTGAGGAGCGCGTCACTGCGGCGGCTGTTGCCGAACGGGCCGCCGAGGTTCGCGTTCGACTCGCGGAGATAGCCGGCGATCGCGTCGATCACCGCGTCGGGGCACTGCGTGCCGCCCGGCCCGTCGAAGAACGCGGTCGGCGACTGGAGCGCGCTGAAGCGTGCGCGGACGGCGTCGACGTCGAGGGCAACGGTGCTCATCGGTCTCGGACGCTACCGGACTACCCTGGAGCCGTGAGCACCCTGTCGCCCCCGCAGGAACGTCTGGACACGGGCGAGGAGTCGGGCCTCGGGCGGCCGTGGCTCGTGATCGTCCTGAACGACAACCACAACACGTTCGAGGGCGTCGCGTTCGCGCTCTCCTCCGTCCTGCCCGGCGTCGACTACGACAAGGGCATGAAGCTCGCCGACAGGATCCACCAGACGGGCCTCGCCGTCGTGTGGTCGGGCCAGCAGGAGCAGGCCGAGCTCTACTGGGAGCAGCTCAAGGGATTCGGGCTGACGATGGCGCCGCTCGAGCAGGGCTGAGCCGGACTAGGCAACGCTCCAGGTGTACGTCGGCTTGACCGTGAGCGACGCGCTGATGAAGCAGTCGCGTTCGGCTTTCTCGAGCAGCGCGACCAGCTCCGCCTCTCCCGGCTGAGGTTCGAGGCGGACGTCGAGGGCGACGTCGACCTCGGCGACCGCGATGCGGCCGTCGCCGCCGCGCTTCGCGAAGAGCGAGCCGGCGGAGCCCGTGGCCCTCGTCACCTCGATCCCGGCGCGCCGGGCGTGGTAGCGGAGGCTCATGACCGAGCAGCGCAGGAGCCCGGCCAGAAGCAGGTGCTCAGGCGTCCACTCAGGCCCGCCGCCGAGGGGCGTGCCGTCCTCGGTGCGGACGACGTCACCCTCGCCGAGGTCGACCGCGTAGCGGAACTCCTTGGCCTTCGCGGTCACTGGTGGCAATCGTCGCAGAGATGCCGTCCGGACCGGTCCGTAGCCTGCTGATTGTGCGGCGCCTCAGAACGCTGACCGAAGCGGAGTGCTGGGCCCGGTGTTACGGGGCCTGGGATCCGACCGTCTCGATCGTGCGTCTCGAGCCCCGCCGGCCCCGCTACCCGACGACCGTCTCCGGCGAGGACATTCGCAGGCGCCTCGAGGAACGGATCGACGGTCGCGCGGCCGACGAGGCAGAGGCCGCGTAGAGACGACGACTCCCAGCGACGTCCCCGACGTCCTGGCGCCGGGCCTCGACGTCGTGTTCTGCGGCATCAACCCCGGTCGCGTGTCCGCGGCTGCGCACGCGCATTTCGCCAATCCGCGCAACGACTTCTGGCGCCTGCTGCACGCGGCGTACTTCACCTCGCGACTCTACGATCCGTCGGAGCAATTCGAGCTGCTGAAGGAAGGCGTCGGCATCACGAACGCCGCGTACCGCACGACGCCCGGCTCCGGCGACTTGCGGCGTTCGGATTTCGAGGGCTCCGCGGAGCGCCTCGCGCAACTCGCCGAGGAGCTCCGGCCGCGGTGGCTCGGCTTCGTCGGCAAGGAGGCGTACCGCGGCACGTTCAACGAGCGTCCCGAGCTCGGCGTGCAAGCGCGGACGCTCGGCGAGACGCGTCTCTTCGTGCTCCCGTCGACGTCGCCCGCGAATGCCGCCGTCCCCTGGTTCGACCGGTTGCACTGGTTCTTCGAGCTCTCGGCGCGCGTGAAGGGAATGCCGCCGCGGAACGGCGTCCGCGCGCTCGTGCTCGATCCCGCCGGGCGGGTGCTGCTCGTGCGCTTCGAGGATGCGATGGGCAGCTGGTGGGCGACCCCCGGCGGCGGCGTCGATCCCGGCGAGAGCGACGCGGAAGCCCTGGCCCGGGAGCTGCGCGAGGAGGTCGGCCTGCACGGCTTCGAGCTCGGCCCGCTCCTCTGGACGCGAGCGCACTGGCATGTCGACCCGCGCCGCTTCGGCGGCCAGGAGGAGCGGTGCTACCTCGTGCGGACGGACGCGTTCGAGATCGCGCCGAGCTTCACCGTGGCCGAGCTCGCCGCCGAGGGCGTCCACGAGGCGCGCTGGTTCACGGTCGACGAGCTCGACACCATGCTCACCGGCCCCCGCCGACTGTCGGCGCTCGTCCGCGACGTGCTCGAGCACGGTCCGCCCGGCGAGCCGCTCGACGCCGGGCGTTAGCCTCTCCAGCGGTTCGTGATCGGCGTGCGCCGGTCTCGTCCAAAGGCTTTCGGGCGCAGGCGGACGCCTGGCGGAGCCTGCCGGCGCTTGTACTCGGCACGGTCGATCAGCGAGACGGCGCGGTGCACGACGTCGGGGTCGATGCCGTCGGACGAGAGCTCGTCGATCGAGCGGTCCTCCTCGACGTACCCTTCGAGCACCCGGTCGAGCTGCGGATACGGCGGCAGCGAGTCCTCGTCGAGCTGGTCGGCTCGCAGCTCGGCGCTCGGCGCCCGCGCGATGATCGACGCCGGGATCAGCTCGCGGCCGGCGCGCTCGTTGAGGTGGATGGAGAGCCGGAACACGTCGGTCTTGAAGACGTCCTTCAGCAGTGCGAACCCGCCGGCCATGTCGCCGTACAGCGTCGCGTAGCCGACCGACATCTCCGACTTGTTCCCGGTGGCGACGAGCAGCCAGCCGAACTTGTTCGAGAGCGCCATCAGCAGCGTGCCGCGGATGCGCGCCTGCAGGTTCTCCTCGGTGAGGTCGGGCTCGCGGCCCGCGAAGTGCGGCGCGAGCACCTCGAGGTACCCCTCGACCATCGGCTCGATCGGGATCTCGCGGAAGTCGCAACCGAGCGCCTCCGCCAGCCGCCTCGCGTCGTTCCGCGTCCCCTCGGATGAATAACGCGACGGCATCGACACGCAGTGCACTCGTTCGGGCCCGAGCGCTTCTGCCGCGAGCGCGGCGACGAGCGCGGAGTCGATTCCGCCGGAGACGCCGACCACCACCTCGCGGAAGCCGTTCTTGCGCACGTAGTCGGAGAGTCCGAGCTCGAGCGCGATCCGCATTTGCTCGAGCTCGTCGCAGAACGGGGTGACCGTCGGCTCGGCATGATCGGACTGCTTGTGCGGCGCGCCGACGTGGATCGTGGTCACCGTGCCGAGGTCGCCGCGGTCCTGCGCAAGCGCTCGCCGCCGCGCATCCGTGAGCCGGCGTGCGCGCACGGCCGACGGGTCGACGTCGACGATCATCAACGCCTCTTCGAAGCCCGGCGCGCGTGCGAGGACCGTGCCTTCGTCGTCGATCACAAGCGAGTGCCCGTCGAAGATGAGCTCGTCCTGTCCGCCGACCGTGTTGCAGAACGCGACGTACGCGCTGTTGTCGCGCGCACGCGTCTGGAACATCTCCTCGCGCTCGCGGTCGCGCATCAAGTGAAAGGGCGAGGCCGAGATGTTGACGATCAGCTCCGCACCGGCAAGCGCCAGGTCGGTGGCCGGCGGCCCGGGCTGCCACATGTCCTCGCAAACGGTGACACCGACGAGGGTCTCGCCGTGCTCGAGCAGATAGAGGTCGTTGCCCGGCGCGAAGTAGCGCATCTCGTCGAACACGCCGTAGTTCGGGAGGAAGCGCTTCTTCACCATCGCCTTGACCTCGCCGCCGGCGCACACGGCGCACGCGTTGAAGAGGTCGCGGTCGTAGTGCGGCGCGCCGACGAGCACGACGATTCCGCGCGCCGCGAGCGCGATTTGCTCGAGCGACCCCTCGGCGGCGCGGAGGAAACCGGGCCGCAGCAGCAGGTCCTCCGGCGGGTATCCCGTCACCGCGAGCTCGGGGAGGATGACGAAATCCGCATTCGCGCGCTTCGCCGCTTCGATGCGGTCGAGGATCAGTGCGCGGTTGCCGTCGAGGTCGCCGACGATCGGGTTGATCTGGGCCAGGGCGAGGCGCATCACAGTTTCAGACTATCAGGCGAAAACCGCACGGCGTATGCTCGGGCCGTGCGCGCGACCAGTACGGCGTCTTCGGGGGGCGGTCGGTGAGCCGCGTCGTCGTCACGGGCGGCGCCGGCAAGGCGGGGCGCGCGGTGGTTCGCGACCTCGTCGAGCACGGGCACGACGTGACCAGCGTCGATCTCGTCCGCGACCCGAACCTCACGGACGCTGAGCAGCTCGTCGCCGACGTCACGGACTACGGCGAGGTCGTCGACGCCCTCGAGGGCGCGGACGCCGTTGTCCATCTCGCGGCGATTCCGGCGCCGGGGCTGAAGCCGGACGAGCTGACGTTCCGGGTGAACACGACCAGCACCTACAACGTGTTCGCTGCTGCGCCGCTCCTCGGGCTGCGCCGTGTCGTCTGGGCGTCCAGCGAGACGACGCTCGGGCTGCCGTTCGAGCGGGAGCTTCCCCGGTACGCGCCGATCGACGAAGACCATCCGCTGCTGCCGGAGTCGAGCTACGCGCTCTCCAAGGTCGTCTCCGAGGAGATGGCGCGGCAGTTCAGCCGCTGGAACGGCATCCCGTACGTCGGCCTTCGCTTCTCGAATGTGATGGAGCCACACGACTACGAGCGTTTTCCCGGCTTCTGGGACGACGCCCGGCTGCGTCGCTGGAACCTCTGGGGCTACGTCGACGCACGCGACGTGGCGCAGTCGTGCCGGCTCGCGCTCGACGGCGACCTAACAGGCGCCGAGGCCTTCATCGTCGCCGCCGCCGACACGGTGATGAACCGGCCGAGCGCGGACCTGATGGCCGAGGTGTATCCGGACGTCGAGCTGAGAGACGGCGTCGGCGAGTTCGAGACGCTCCTCTCGATCGAGAAGGCGCGTCGGCTGCTCGGCTACGAGCCCGCGTTCTCGTGGCGCGACGCGATCGCTACTCCCGGCGTAGGCGGATCGCATTGAGGTCGCGCTCGCGGATCTCGGCGATCCGCGAGCGCAGCGTCTCCGGCGGGTCGTGTTCGGCGTGGAGGTAGCGGCCGGCGAGCTCGTCCAGGTCGCCCGAGGCGAGCGCTCGCACGAGCCGCGGAGCACACTCCGGCGGCGTCCACGGCGCATCGTCGGGGAAATGCCCTTCGGTCATCGCGGTCTTGACGAGGCCGGGGCTGATCGAGAAGACGAAGACGCTCTTCGGCGCGAGCTGGGCCGCGAGCACTTCGGAGAAGCGGTGCACGGCTGCCTTGCTGGCCGCGTATGCGGTGCCCTGCCCCTCGCGCGCGGGCAGGTACGCCGCGCTGCTCGCGACGTTGACGATCCGCCCGCCGCCTCGCTCGAGCATCCGGGTCGCGACGGCGTGGTCGCAGAGGTAGACGCCGCGCACGTTCACCTCGAAGGTGTGCCACCACTCGTCGGGATCGGCGAGCGGATCGGGCGGGCCGCTGATGCCGGCGTTCGCGACGAGCAGGTCGATCGCTCCCAGCTCCGACTCCGTCCGCGTCACGGCGTCCTCGACCGATGCCCGCGACGTGACGTCGAGCGCCAGCGCGAGGCCGCCGATCTCGGCGGCCACCGTCTCGACCTGATCGAGCGTCCGCGCGCCGACCGCGACGCGCATGCCCGCTTCCGCGAGCTCGCGCGCGATGTTCGCGCCAATGCCGCGCCCGCCGCCCGTGACGAGCGCGACGCCGGCGAGCTCAACCCGAGACACGACTGATCTCCTCCAGTGACTCCGGGTTCTCGAGCGACGACAGGTCGCCGGGATCCTTCCCGAGCGCGCGCGCCCGTACCGCGCGGCGCACGATCTTCGCCGAGCGCGTCTTCGGCAGCGCGGCGACCCAGAGGATCCGGTCGGGCTTGAACGCCTTGCCGAGCACCTCTGTCACCGCGGTCGCGACGCGCGCGTCGTCGGGCTGCTCGCCCGGCGTCGCGACGCAGAAGATCCACGCGACCTCGCCCTTCACCTCGTGCGGGATGCCGACGGCAGCAGCCTCGGCGACGATCCCGCTGCCGATCGCGGCCGACTCGAGCTCCGCCGGTCCGATGCGCTTGCCGGCGATGTTCAGCGTGTCGTCGCTGCGCCCGTGCAGGTACCAGTAGCCGTCCTCGTCGATCGACGCCCAGTCGCCGTGCGTCCACACGCCGGGGAAGCGGCGCCAGTACGTCTCGAGGTAGCGCTCGTTGTCCCCCCAGACCCCGCGCGTCATCCCCGGCCACGGTGTGCGGCAGACGAGCTCACCCACCTCGCCGCGCACGGGGTTGCCTTCGCCGTCGACGACGTCCATGTCCTGGCCGAGCGCCGGGAAGCCGAGCGCGACCGGCTTGATCGGCTCGGTGATCACGGTCGTCAGGAAGCACGCGCCAACCTCGGTGCCGCCGGAGATGTTCACGATCGGCGTACGCCCGCCGCCGACGTGCTCGAAGAGCC
>JAOPYX010000029.1 GCA_025964535.1 Actinomycetes bacterium
CTCGTATCCGCTCGGCGAGTCCGACAGCGGCTACGACCCGCGCTGGATGACGATCGGCAGGTGGGACGGCGACGCCAACCCCGACCTGATCGCAGTCGACCACGGAACCGGCACCGTCTCGGTCTGGCGCGGCGACGGCGCCGGCAATCTCCTGCTTGCACAGAGCTTGAAGGTGCCCGGTGCGGTGACGCCCGCCTTCGAGCCCGGACAGTCTGCCGTCTACGTCGGCGGCGACGGCCCGCTCCAGCTCTTCTCCGGCAGCACGACCGGGCGCCCCGTGGGGCTGGCGAGCTACGGGCCGAGCGAGGTCTTCGCGATGGTCTCGGTCGGAGTCATCCTCGTCCAAAAGTCTGACGGCGAGATCGTCATCGCCGTGGCGAACGCGGACCTCACCGATCCCGCGCGGCCGAAGGTCCCCGGCGCGACGCGGGTCGAGGCCCTGAGCCTTCGGGCCGGCGGCGGAGGGGCGACCGCCGCGGTCTTCGTCAGTCCGACCCAGCTCGTGGTGACGCTCGACTCCCTGCTCTGGACGGGCCCGGAGTCGCTCGACTTCGGCAAGGTGACCGTCGGGACGACGGCGAAGAAGTCGCTCACGCTCGTCGTCTCCGGCGACGAGCTCGACGTCCAGCCAACCTTGACGAGCGGCTCGCCGCCGTTCGGCTCGGCGCTCACCTCCGGCCAGCGGGGTGAGGGCTGTTTCAACACGCACAGCGGCTCGTCGAGCCCATGCGTGCTCCCGTTCACGTTCACGCCGACCAAGGCCGGCGCGTTCACGAGCACGGTGAAGCTGTACAACAGCGGTGACGCGAGCGTCCCGTGGGTTCAGCAGCCGACGATCACGCTCACCGGCGTGGGCGTCGCCCCTGCGACCTCGGGCCACTCGAAGACGAAGACCGGGCACAAGACCCACGCGAAGCCCACACCTCCGTCGGCCACGGCCTCATCGCCGTTCGGTACGACCACGCGCGTCCCGACGCTGCCGGCGGGCGCGCGCCCGCTCGCGTTCGGCGTTACCGAGGACGCCGGCAAGTACGACGACGACGGCGGCCGCTCCGTGCTGTTCACGATGAACGACCTCGGCATGACCGACGAGCGCTGGTCGCTCACATGGGACCCCGACCACCCGACACAGATCGGCGAGCTCCCGTTCCTTCAGCGCGCCGCGCCCGTCGCCGGCAAGGACGTGATCCTGTCGCTCTACTCGTCCAGCCCGAAGCGGTGGGATGCGACAGCGTTCTGCGACTGGGCGGGCAGCGTCGCCTCGCTCGTCGAGCGGTGGGGGATCACGCGCTTCGTGGTCGGCAACGAGCCGAACACCGCCGTCTACTGGTCGCCGCCGGACCCGGTCGGGTACGAGCAGCTCCTCGACGCCTGCTACGCGACGATCCATGCAGCGAACCCCGACGCCCAGGTGATCGGGATGGCGCTCTCGCCGCGCGCGACGGGGAGCGGCGTCGCGCCCCTCTCGTTCGTCAAGCGTGTGGCCGCCGCCTACGCGGCGAGCCCGCAGACGCATCCGCTGATGGACGCGGTCTCGATCCACCCTTACCCAAATCCCAATCGGGCAGACGATCCACCCGGCATTGGCTACCCGGCGAAGCAGGACGCCTACGGCATCCCCAATCTCGATCGCATCAAGCAGGCTCTCTACGACGGCTTCCACGCGTCGACGACGCAGCCGTGGCAGGTGCCGCTCGTGGTCGACGAGGTCGGCTGGCAGGTCGACACGACCGGCGACGCGCGCTACACAGGCGCCGAGAACGTCAAGACGGTCACGCCGGACGAGCAGGCGCAGTATCTCGACGAGACGATGTCCAAGTACTTCGCATGCGACCCGTGGGTCAGCGACGTGCTGCTCTTCCACCTCATCGACGAGAAGAACCGCGCCTTCGACGCCGCGAGTGGGACATCCGGCTGGCAGTCCGGGCTGGAGCTCGTCGACAGGACACACCGGCCGGCCTACGACACCGTGAAGGCGGACGTGGCCAAGGGCCGCGCCGGCTGTACGGGCGGCTACCTGGCCTGGACGCCGCACCGGTAGACGACGAGTATCGGAGCGCCTTGGACGGCGTTCCGGTATCGGCGTACCGCGTCACCGTCCCGCGTGACGCGTGCCGTCTAGGCTTCAGGAGTGTCTGATTCGGGCGCTGGCGGTATGCCTGAGGAGGTTCGGGACTTCGACTTGTCGGCGGCGTCGTTGCGCGCGTCCCGCTCCGACTTGCGGACGTTCGTCGACGTGCTTGCGGACAAGCTCGATCGGGCGTTGCCGGGCGTGTGAAGGTGGAAGCCCCAGCCTGCGCCGCGCGGGTAGATGACGACGTCGCGACCGTCCGGAAGAGGGCTTGTGCAAGTCAATGGCATCTGCATGGAAGACAGGCCAGTCGGGGACAGGCCATGACCAGGTCAGTCGTCGACGAGCATCAGCTTTCGTTTTAGGTTGTTGCCGCCGTTCCAGCCCCACAGTTCTTCCTTTTGCAAGCGCCCCACGACGATGCCTGGGGCGATGCTTATTTCCCGAGCGAACGCTTTGACGTCGGCTTCGGTATGCAACAACGGCAGACGCGAGTCGTAATGACGTGGGATTAGCTGGTTGGCGGCGAAGCGGTTCGCTTCGTCTTCCATCGCGGCGTCGGTTCCGGGCGCGCCTTTGCCACCAGTATTGATGAACGTCTCCTTCTTACTGTGCAGGAGGATGTGCCCGGCTTCGTGGAAGAACGAGAACCACAGGTGATCCTCGAACTTGTGACGCAGGCTTAGCTGGATCAACGCCTTGGTCGGTGTTAGCCAGCGGGCGGCGCCGCTACTACGCGTCTTGCCTATTTCGGCGACGAAAACTACGGCGACACCGGCTTCCTTGCAGAGGTCGACTAGTCGCTGTGACGCCGCGGTTACGTCTTTCCATGTGGTGAGTTCGCGGATTCCGACAAGGCGTCGCGGAAGCGGGTTGGGTCGAAGGGTTCGCAGTCGATCTCTTCGGCTTCTGGCTCGCCTAGTCGTAGCCAGACGGCGACAGCGCCGGCGTCGGCGGCGAAGCTTGGTGACTGTCGAAATGAAGCCAACGGTCGCCGCCACACGTCTTCCCAACTTTTGCGATCGGCGACGCGGAAGAAGTCACAGACCGCCTTGGGCATCGACCCGATCCGCCGGCCCTACGACCTGCGCCACACCTACGCCACCTTCGCGCTCCGCGCGGGCATCTCGATCTTCGACCTGTCGCGGTTCATGGGTGCCAGCCTGACGATGATCGATTGCCACTACGGCCACCTCGCCCGCGACGGACGCGACCACGCTGTCGCACTGCTCGACGCCTACGCCCGGGATTCCGCCGCGTGGACGTCAGGTGGACGTCGCCGCAGAACCCGCAAACACGCTCGGCGAGAGCGGTAGCAGGATCGCTAACTCGCTGACGTTCGGAGCGGTGGACGTTTCGTGGACGCCGCCGCTCCGAAGCTTCTCCTCCCCTGACAACAAAAGCAGTTGCTGAGCAGGAGCTTCGCGAAAGCCCTCTAACGGACTCGAACCGTTGACCCCCTCCTTACCATGCGCTCCGAGACGGTCGCCGTGGGTTGCCACCGGTTGCCGATCGGCCTGATCGAGCCGTTTTCGAGCGCGTCCGATTCGCCCCCGGTTGCCACCGGTTGCGCCCGCTGAGCTCCATAAATACTCCACGATCACACGTTCGGTGCCGGCGATGCGTGGTTGTAGTCAGGTCCGTTTCGTCACCCAGAGTCAACGCCTAACCGACGGCCGCGTCGTGATGTCTCGCAGCGATCCGATGTGCAAGGAGTCGCGCGACGAGGCTGAGCGCCATCTCGATCTCTGGCACCGTCGACGGCTTCCCGCCTCTTGCCGTGAACAACGTGGTTCCGCGCGGTGCGGATTCGCTTCCACAGGAAATCGAGCTCCGCAGGCGAGAGCATCGTGCCGTCGCGCTTGATCGCCTCGATTAGGCTCTTCAGTGGGGCGTTATTGAGCCGGCAGATCGCATCTCGCACGACCTTGGTCTTGTGTTGCTCGAGCGTCGGGATGCGCTCGATGAGCGCTTTCAGCTCCTCCCCAGTGAAGAGCTGGGAGGCAGAGACGCCCGCCGCATAGAACTCGAGCGCGTCGGAGAGAGCCGTCACAGCGGCGACCGGATCACGTTCGCCCGCGGCACGACGCCAGGCGATCAACGCCTGGCGCTCGGGCAGAGTCAGCTCGGCATCGAGCCGCGGTGCGCCAGTGGAGCTGAGGGTGAGGTCGAGCGGCGGCGTCCGGTCATCGGGAACCCGCACCCAACACCTCCCGCTCGACAGCCCTTCGACCGCGACGACCTGACCGCGACGGGGC
>JAOPYX010000056.1 GCA_025964535.1 Actinomycetes bacterium
CGGCTACCCGGCTCCTTGGCGGGCCGCCTTGGCGGAGCCTGTTCGCCTTGCACCGGACGGGGTTTGGCGAGCCGCCGTGTCACCACGGTCGCTGGTGGGCTCTTACCCCACCGTTTCACCCTTACCGGCGGCGTCTCCGGAGAACACGCCGCCGGCGGTCTGTTTTCTGTGCCACTTTCCGTCGGCTTTCGCCGCCTCCCTCGCGGGAGCGTCCTGCCCTTCGGTGTCCGGACTTTCCTCGAGCGGCCCCACTCAGATGAACTGAGTCGCGACGCCCGCGGTCACCCGGCCTGCGAACCGAATTCTACCTGGAGAACGTTCGATTCGATACGACCGCGCAGGAGCATCTCGCACTCGGGGCAGCGCACCGCCGCGCCCTCGTGCAGCACGAACTCGCCGCACACCGGGCACTCGAGCGAAGCCCCCCGCAGGAGGGCGAACAGCTCATGCTCGAGCGTCCGGTGCACGGAGGAGACAGACATCAGAGCGTCCGGAAGACCCCCACGACCTTGCCGAGGATCTGCACGTGCTCGGCGTAGATCGGCTCGAGCGAGGCGTTCTCCGGCTGGAGCCGCACGCGGCCGTTCTCGCGATAGAAGGTCTTGACCGTCGCCTCGTCGGCCGACTCGTCGTCGCCTGCGAGCGCGACCACGATCTCGCCGTTGCGGGCATCCTGCGCGCGCTTCACGACGACGAGGTCGCCGTCGAGGATGCCTGCCTCGATCATCGACTCGCCCTTGACCCGCAGCACGAAGTCGCCCTGCAGGGTCTCGGGCACCGCGATCTGATCCTCGACGTTCTGCTCGGCGAGCAGCGGTCCACCGGCGGCGATCTGGCCGAGCAGCGGCAGCTTCGGCAGCTCCACTGCGGCCGCCGCCGGCGGCTTCTCGCGGCCGACGAGCTCGAGGGCGCGCGGCTTCGTCGGGTCGCGCTTGAGCAGGCCCGCCCGCTCGAGGTTCGCAAGATGGGCGTGCACGGTCGACGGCGACGCCAGCCCGACCGCCTCGCCGATCTCGCGAACGGTCGGCGGGTAGCCGTGTCGATCGACGTACTCGACGAGGAAGCTCCAGATCTCCTGCTGCCGTCCGGTCAGTTCCACTTGTCGTGTCCTCCTGCGGGGAAAGGTCGGGTGGTCGAACGTGTGTTCGCTAGCAGCGTAGAGACTCCTGCGGACGGCGTCAAACGCAGCGTCCATTGAACTGCCAAGGGCCGCCCGCGGGCGGCCCTTTGAACCAATGCGCTGGAGAGGACTTGAACCTCCACGGCCTTGCGGCCACTAGCCCCTCAAGCTAGCGCGTCTACCAATTCCGCCACCAGCGCCAGAGGCGGCGCATTGTAGCGCCGGGAGAGCGAGGAGCTACTTGAGGTAGTGGAAGAGCGCGACGCTGTTGATGAAGAACAGCACCCCCATCACGATCGTGAAGCGTGTCAGGTTGCGCTCGACGATGTGCGTTCCGCCCTGCGATGCCGGGGTGAAGCCCATCCCGCCCATGCCGGCGTCGCGGCCGCTGTGCATGAGGATCAGCGCGACGAGGATGAAGACGATCAGTACCTGGACGACGGCGAGGAAGCTGGTCACGAGGAGAGGGTAGCGGACTCCCCTGTGGCGATCTCGACGATTGCGTCGATCAACTCCGCCGCGATCCGGTCCTTCGTCACGTAGCCCGCGGCCCCCGCCTTGCGGGCTCGGTCGACGTCCGCGCGGGAGTTCGAACCGGTCAGCATCAGGATGCACGCGTCCGCTCGCGCGGCGCGGATCGCGCGCGCGGCCTCGATCCCGTCCATCACCGGCATGCTGATGTCCATCAGCACGACGTCGGGCTCGAGCTTGCCGGCGAGCTTGACCGCTTCCCGGCCGTCACCCGCGTGAGCGACGACCGTGATCCGCTCGTCGCCGCCGAGGATCACCTCGAGAGCCTCCGCGAAGAGACGGTGATCGTCGGCGATGAGGACCCGGATAGGCGTGGACAAGCTGACGGCGGCTTCCATGGAGCTATAACGAAAATCTGCCTTGTTAGGCTCGGTCTGTGAAGGGTGAGTCGAATGTACGTGAGCGCATCCAGAAGCTTCTCATCACCGGAGACAACCGGCTGAAGCAGGGCGTCGAGCCCGAGAAGGTGCGCGCGAGCTGGGAGGAGGCGCTCGAGGTGGCACGCGAGGCCGGCCTCGAGGACGCGATTCGCCCGCTCGTCGAGGTCAGGCTCGCGGACCTTCCGCCTCGGCCGCCGCCCGGCTGAGGATCGCCTCGATCCGTTCGGCCTGGCGCCGCACGTCGTGCTCGGCAGCCGCCGCCCGCGCCGCGTCGTTCGGCCGCGGGAGCGCCGCAGCCTCCCCCATCGCCGCCGCGATCGCGTCGACGTCGAGGGGGTCGACGAGCACGCCGGCGTCGGGCGGGACGAATTCCGGTGGGCCTCCGATCCGTGTTGCGACGACCGAGCGACCACACGCCATCGCCTCGAGAAGGGCCTGGCCGAGCGGCTCGATCAGGCTGGGCTGGCAGAGCACGTGGCTCTCCGCGAGGAGGCGTGCGATCTCGTCGTGCGACACACGGCCGAGGAGGCGCACGCCCGGCCGATCCTCGAGGCGCGAGCGCAGCGGCCCGTCGCCGGCATAGGTGAGTGTCCCCTCGCCGACGAGCGCGAACGCCTCGGCGAGCCGTACGACGTTCTTCCGCTCCTGCAACGCGCCCACGCAGAGATAGCGCGGCGGGCCGTCGGGCGGCGCGGAGACCGCGAACTGCTCGAGGTCGACGCCGCTCGAGACGACCTCCGTCTTGCCGAGCGCGTCGGGGATCTTCGTCTCGAGCTCGCGGCGGAGGTACTCGGACACGCACACGACGGTGGCCGCGCGCCGGACGACGAAGCGCGTCGCCGCGGCGATCCCGGGAAACGCCCCGACGTTCCGCACGTCACGCCCGTGCGCCGTGACGACGAGTGGCGCGCGGCCGGCGAGCGCAGCGATCAGCCCGCTCGGGACGAGGAAATGCGCATAGACGACGTCGGGCTTCGAGGCGCGCAACGCCCGCCGCG
>JAOPYX010000060.1 GCA_025964535.1 Actinomycetes bacterium
GCGACGTAGCCGTGGTGATCTGCGCCGAGCACGTAGATCGCGATGTCGAATCCGCGCGAAAACTTGTCCTTCACGTAGGCGACATCGCCGGCGAAGTAGAGGTAGGAGCCGTCGGAGGAGCGGAGGAGCGGCCGGTCCTTGTCGTCGCCGTACGCCGTCGTGCGCGCATACAGCGTTCCGTCGGCTTCGTACGTGTCGAGCTTCGGCAGCAACTCGGCGACGCGCTTCTCGAGCTCGCTCTGGTTCGCCCAGGTGTCGATGTGGATGCGGAAGCGCTCGAGCGACTCCTCGATCTTCTCCCGCATCGCCGGCACCGGGTCGCCCTCCGCCTCCTTCGCGAGCTCGACGACATACGCGCCGTGGTAGCCGTCCTCCGGCGGCTCCTCCCCACGTCGCGCCGCCTCGACGGATGCGCGAAAGCGGTCCATCTGCGCCCCGGAGTCGTTGTAGTAGTACTCGCGCTCCACGTCGTTGCCGCCGAACTCGAGCAGCCGTGCCACCGAGTCGCCGTACGCGCCATTCCGTGCCGACGCGACGGTGATCGGGCCCGTCGGGTTCGCCGAGACCATCTCCACCTGGATGCGTTGCTTCGGCTCGGCCCAGCCCCCGCCGAACGTGTCGCCGGCATCGAGGATCGCGGCAAGCGTCGACGAGAACCACGCATCCTCGAGGAAGAGATTGACGAATCCGGGGCCCGCGATCTCCGTGCGCTCGACGCCGGGAAGCCTGGCGGCCTCATCCGCGAGCTCCGCGGCAAGCTCGCGCGGTGGCCGTCGTCGCGCCCCCGCGAGCTTCAATGCAGCGTTCGTCGCGTAGTCGCCGTGCGCGGACTCACTCGGACGGTCGAGGACGACGTCCGGGCCGAGCGCTGCCGCAAGGTCCCGTACCGGATCAGTTGCCAACGCGGTCTCCTGCGGCGAAGAGGTCCTCGAGGCGACGCAGCTCCTCGGCGTTGCCGACACCGACGAGCAGGTCGCGGCTGACGCAGGGCTCGTTGGACATCTGGAGCTCCTCCGCCACGCGGCGGCCGACACGGCCGTAGCCGCAGATGATCAAGTGATCGCGCAGGCGTTCGATGGTTCGCTCCCTCCGTCGCTCGGCCAGCGCTCCCGTCAGGACACCGCCGGCGATGATCTCGACGATAACCGCACCGGCGTAGACGATGGTCGTCAAGCCGGCGAGCACGAGCACGATCGACAGAGCGCGCGCGCCGTCATTGTGCGGCACGGCGTCGAGCCCAGCGGTGCCGGCAAGCACGGTCGCCGAGACCGCAGCGGCGAGCCGCAGGGTCTGGCGCAGGCGAAAACTGAGCTCCATGCCCTCGTAGTATCGTGGCCGCATGGACGAGGAGCTCCCACCTGACGCCGAGCCCGGCGAGCGCAGGCTCAACATTCATCTCGATCCGGAAGACATCGCTGGTGCCTACGCGAACTTCGCGAACATCAGCTTCTCGCGCTACGAGTTCACCTTGACCTTCGCCCGCATCGAGCACGAGGTCGAGGAAGGCGACGTCCCCGGAGCGGTCGTCGCACGGGTGAACGCGTCGCCGCGCTTCATGGAGGAGCTGATCGCAGCCCTGCAGGACTCCTGGTCGAAATGGCAGACGACCGAGGGGATCCGGAATCTCCCCGAAGCGCCTCCACACGACCTCCGGTAGCGCGCCGGCACACGGCCGGTAGCGTTCCCCGCCGATGCGCGTCGCCGTCGTCTCCGACATCCACGGGAACATCCACGCACTCGAGGCCGTCTTCGCTGCGCTCGAAGCGCAGAAGCCGGACGAGCTCTGGTGCCTCGGCGACCTCGTCGGCTACGGCGCCCGTCCGAACGAATGCTGCACGGCCATCGAGGCACGTTCCAGCATCTGCCTCGGGGGTAATCACGACCTCGCCGTGCGCGGAACCATCGACCTCTCGGAGTTCAGCGGCGACGCGGGCACCGCCGCGCGCTGGACGCGCGACGTGCTCACTACCGAGTCGCTTGCGTTCCTGAGCTCGCTCGAGCCGTTCGGGACGCGGGCCGGCGTCGCGCTCTTCCACGGCAGCGCGCGAGACCCGGTGTGGGAGTACGTGCTCTCCGACACCGTCGCGCTCGCCACCCTCGAGCTCACCGAGGCTCCCGTCGTCCTCGTCGGGCACAGCCACGCCGCGCTTCACGTCCAACTCGACGACGCCGGCTTCAACGGCGGGCTCTCCCCCGCCGGGACAGAGGTCGACCTGAGCCGGGGCCGAGTGCTGCTCAACCCGGGCTCCGTCGGCCAGCCGCGCGACGGTGACCCACGCGCCGCCTATCTGCTGCTCGACCTCGATGCGCGCACGGCGAGCTTCCACCGAGTCGAGTACGACATCGAGCGCACGCAGTCCGAGATCCGTGACGCCGGGCTACCGGAGACGCTTGCGGCACGGCTGAGGTCGGGCCAGTGAGAGCACGTGCGATCGGCATCGGGGTCGTGGCCCTCGCCGCTGCCGGCTGCGGCGGGAGCGCCAAGCCCGCGGCGGCGCCCGCACCTCCGAAGCTGCCGCGCACCCTCGCGCAGTCGTGGGCGCAGCAGGCCGATGCGATCGCCGCCTCCCTCGCCGCGGGAGACGGATGCACTGCGGAGATACGCGCAGTCGCGCTGCGCACGCAGGTCGTCCAGGCCGTGAACGAGCGGCGGATCGCGACGCGATACCTCGAGTCGCTCGTCAGCACGGTGAACGACCTACCGGCGCGGATCTCGTGCACGGTGGCGCCCGCGCCCGCCACGACAAAGCACGACCACAAAGACAAGCACGGCAAGGGGAACGGCAGCCAGCAGGGCGACCAGGGCGGCGGTGGCGGGGATTGAGCACGCCGCTCGTCACGGGCCGCTATCGCGTCGAACGCGCGCTCGGGCACGGTGCGATGTCGACGGTCGACCTCGCGCACGATGTCGAGCTCGACCGCGAGGTGGCGCTCAAGCGCCTGGCGGAGAACCTCGCGCGCGACGACGATCTCCGCGCCCGCTTTCGACGCGAGGCACGGCTTGCGGCGCGGCTCGCGCATCCGAACATCGTGCGGATCTACGACGTCGGCGAAGACGAAGACGGGCGGCCGTTCATCGCGATGGAGTACGTCGCGGGCGAGACCCTCGCCGAGGTGCTCGCGCGACGCGGCCCGTTGCCCGCGCACGAGGTCGCCGAGCTCGGCGTCCAGGCCTGCCGCGCCCTCGCTGCTGCACATGAGGCCGGCCTCGTCCATCGCGACGTCAAGCCGCAGAACCTCCTGCTTCGCGCCGACGGAGTGTTGAAGCTCAGCGACTTCGGCGTCGCCTTCGGCCTCGAAGGCACGCGGCTCACGCTTGCCGGCACGGTGCTCGGCACGGCCGCCTATCTCGCGCCGGAGCAAGCGCGCGGCGAGGAGGTCACCGCCGCGGCGGACATCTACGGCGTCGGCGCGGTGCTCTACGAATTGCTGACCGGGAGGCCCCCGCGCAATCCCACGAGCATCGCGGATCTAGCGAACGCCGATGCGATACCGGTGCCGCAGGATGCGCCGCCCGAGCTTGCGCAGATCGTGATGCGCTGCCTCGCGGCCGACCCAGTCGACCGTCCCGCGTCGGCGGCAGGGCTGGCACGCGAGCTCGCTGCGACGCTCCCGGAGCCGCAGACGCTGCCGCTGCCCGACCACCCCTCGCTGCGGGCGACCGAGATCATGGTTCCGGAGCCGCGCGCGGCCCGGAAGCGGCCGCGCCTTGCGCTGCTCGTCGCAGCTGCAGCGGCTGTCGCCGTGACCGCCGGCGTCATCGCGGCGCTTTCTTCGACCGGAGGCGGCACACCGGCGAAGCCTCCGCCGTCGCCGAAGGTGGCGCGCATCCCGCAGGCGCCGTCGCCGCAGCAGGAAGCGCAGGACCTCGCCGCGTGGCTGCGGCGCTACTCGAAGTAACGGTTCTACGCGGAGGGGACGCCGACGGGCGAGGCGGTCTCGGCCTCGGCCTCGGGCTCGCCGTAGAGGTGAATGCCCTCGCGTACGAGCGCGAGCTGCACGTCTTCCCGCGCCCGGTAGATTCGCCATTTGACGGTGGCCAGCGTGACCTCGAGCGAGTCGGCGATCTCCGTGTACGAGAGCCCGACGATGTCGCGTAGCAGCAGCGCCATCTTCAGGTCGACGTTCAGCCCTTCGATCGCGCGCCACACGGCGTCGATCGCTTCGAGCCGCTCGAAGGGCGCGTCGAGCACCTCGAGCCCCGGAAGGTCGTCGATGTCCACGACTGCGCGGGGCCTGCGCTCGATGGCGCGGAGCTCGTCGAGCACCCGGTTCTTCGTCACCTGGAAGAGCCAGGTCGTGAACTTCGAGCGGAGCGAGAACCGCGGGAGCCCCTGGTAGACACGGAGGAAGACCTCCTGGGTCAGATCCTCGGCGAGCGCCCGATCCCCGACGAGGCGCAACACGTAGTTGAAGACCGGGACCTGGTACGCGCGGACGATGATCGAGAAGGCGCGTTCATCTCCACGCTGGGCCTTCCGCAGGACGCCGAAGTCAGGCTGGGGCAGGGACAAGGTTCGCCATGATAGCCCGGTTATTGGTCGGAATCAGCCAAATCCGAGCCCGTCATGTGTAATGGTTTCGCAAGTTGGAGGAGGGCCAGGGCGGTCGGAACCAGGTCGGAAAGCTCGCCCTCCCGCAGCTCCAGGCCGCTCTCCGTGCAGATCAGGGGCACGCGGTTCGTCGTGTGGGCCGTGTGCGGGCTCACGCCGTCCTCCTCGAACATCTTCTCCGCATTCCCGTGGTCCGCGGTGATCAGGCAGACGCCGCCCGAAGCCTGGACGGCCTCGACCACCCGGCCGAGGCAGGCGTCCACCGTCTCGACCGCCTCGACGACCGCGGGGATCACGCCCGTGTGGCCGACCATGTCGGGGTTCGCGAAGTTCAGCACCGCGAACGCGTAGCCCTGGCCGATCTCCTCGACGAACCGGTCGGTGAGCTCGTACGCCGACATCTCCGGCGCGAGGTCGTAGCTCGCGACGTCTCGCCGCGACGGGACCATCAGGTGCGTCTCCCCTGGGAACGCCTCCTCGCGACCGCCGTTGAAGAAGTACGTCACGTGGGCGTACTTCTCGGTCTCCGCCATGTGCAGCTGCCGCAGGTCATGGGAGGCGATCACCTCCGCCATCACCATGTCGATCTTCTGCTGGGGAAACGCGACCGGGAAGTCGAAGTCGTCGCGGTACTTCGTCATCGTCGTCAGGTCGACGCCGAGCTCGCCGAGCTTCTCCGACACTTGACGCACCCTGTCGGGACGGAAGTTGAACGAGATGGCGGTGTCGTTCGCCGGGTCGAGACGAGGCCGGCCGTCGACGACCACCGGCAGGATGAACTCGTCGCTGCGGCCCGCCTTGTAGCTCTCCTGCACCGCGTGCACGGGGTCGGCGTCGTGCACGCCATTGCCGTGCACGATCGCGTCGAGTGCGAGCTGCGTCCGCTCCCACCGCTTGTCACGGTCCATCGCGTAGTACCGCCCGGCGACCGTGGCGATGCGGTCGGCCGGAAGCTCCGCCAGGTCGCGCAGCGCCGCGTGCGGCGATACGTCGCGCCCGTCGGTGAACGCGTGGATCCACGTGCGGTGCGCCATCCCCTCCCGCTGCGCGAGCTCGAGCAGCGCACGGAGATGGTCGATGTGCGAGTGGACACCGCCGTAGGAGACGAGGCCGAGCAGGTGGACGTCTCCCCCGCGCTCCTGCGCACGCCTGAACGCGGAGACCAGCGCGGCGTTCTCGAAGAAGCTCCCATCCTTGATCGCGCGATTGACGCGCTGGAAGTCCTGGTCGAGCACGCGCCCCGACCCGATCGTCAGGTGACCCACCTCCGAGTTGCCCATCTGGCCGGGCGGCAGCCCGACCGCCTCGCCGGAAGCGGCCAGCGTCGTGTGCGGATACTTCGCCCACAGGCGGTCGAACACCGGCGTGTCGGCGAGCTCGACGGCGTTTCCCGGGCCCGGCGGGGCGAGGCCCCAGCCGTCCAGGATCACGAGGGCTACGAGTGGGACCGTGCTGCGGCTTCGCATATGGAGGCGAACGACTCGACGTCGAGTGACGCACCGCCGACGAGCGCACCGTCGACGTCGGGTTGCGAAAGAAGCTCGTCCGCGTTGTCGGGCTTCACCGAGCCGCCGTAGAGCACGGGCCGATCGAGCAGCGACTTCACGAATGCGTGCGCCTCCTGCGCCATCTCCGGCGTAGCAGTGCGACCGGTGCCGATGGCCCAGACCGGCTCGTAGGCGAGCACGAGACGGTCGTGCACGCCGCACGCGTCACGGATCGCGTCGACCTGGATCCGCAGGACCGTCTCCATGTCGTCGGCGTCGCGTTCCTCCTGCGTCTCGCCGACGCACGCGATGACGCCGAGGCCCGCTTCCAGCGCGGTCTGCGCACGGCGGGCGACGCCGGCGTCGGTCTCACCGAAGTACTGGCGCCGTTCCGAGTGGCCGACGAGCGAGCCGCCGACGTCGAGGCGGAGCAGCATCGGAGCGGAGATCTCGCCCGTATACGCACCCTCGGTCTCCCAATGGACGTTCTGCGCGTAGGTCGTGAGGCCAGCCTCGACGCAGCGTGCGAGCGCGACGTACGCCGGGCAGACGATGACGTCGACCCCCGTGATACCGGCGAGCCGAGCTGCGAGCGCGGCCGGATCGGGACCCGGGAACATCTTCCAGTTGCCGGCGACGATCACGTCGTCGCCTCGACTGCGGAGGGGATCGCTGCGACGCCCGGCAGCTCCTTGCCCTCGAGAAGCTCGAGGCTCGCACCGCCGCCGGTCGAGACCCAGGAGATCCGGTCGGCGAGCCCGAGCTCGTTCAACGCGCGCACGGAGTCGGCGCCGCCGACGACGGAGAACGCCTGCTCGTTCGCCGCCACCGCCTGCGCGACGGCCTTCGTGCCCTCGGCGAAGCTCGGCCATTCGAAGACGCCCATCGGGCCGTTCCAGAAGATGGTGCGCGCGTCGGCGATGAAGCCGGCGAACCGCTCGCGCGTCTCGGGGCCGATGTCCAACCCGAGCCAGCCATCCGGCAGGTCGTCGACCGCGAACACGCCAGACTCGGCGTCTTCCGCAAACGCGGCCGCGCCGACGACGTCGCTCGGCAGCTCGACCTCGAAGTTCAGTGGGTTCTCGACGCGCACCTGCTCGGCCATCTTGCCGCCGATCAGCACCCTGTCCGCGCGGCCGCCGAGATTCTGGAGCACGCCCAGCTTGTCGTCGACCTTGGCTCCGCCGGAGATCAACACGAATGGACGCTCGACATCACCGAGCAACGTGCCGAGATGCTTCAGCTCCTCCTCCAGCAAGAGCCCGGCATACGCGGGGAGCAAATGCGCGACGCCCTCGGTGGACGCATGCGCGCGATGGGCCGACCCGAAGGCGTCGTTGACGTACAGATCGCAACCGTCTGCAAGCTCGCGGGCGAACGACGGGTCGTTCTTCGTCTCGCGTGGATCGAAGCGCGTGTTCTCGAGCACGGTCAGCCGGTCGTCGGGCAAGAGCTCACGCAACCGCTCGCGTACGGGTGCCATCGAGTACTTCGCGCGGTCCTCCTCCGTCTTCGGCCGACCGAGATGCGAGCAGACGCGCACCGCCGAGGCGTTGCGCTCGAGCAGCAGGCGCAGCGTCGGCAGCGACGCGCGGATACGCATGTCGTCGGCGACCTTGCCGTTCTCGAGCGGGACGTTCAGGTCGGAACGGACCAGAACGACCTTGCCCGCGACGTCGGCGTCACGAACGGAGCGCGGGAGCCGCATCTCTCCGGCTCCCGTTACGCCGTGACCGCAGCCGGCATCGTCTTGCCGATCTTCGCGACGAGGTCGACAAGGCGGCAGCTGTAGCCCCACTCGTTGTCGTACCAGCCGAAGACCTTCACGAGGTTGCCGTTCACCATCGTCAGCTCACTGTCGAAGATCGACGAGAACGACGAGTGGACGATGTCGGTCGAGACGATCGGCTCGTCGGTGTACTGCAGGATGCCGGCGAGGTCGTCGGTGTCGGCCTTCGACTTGAAGAGGCCGTTCACCTCGTCGACACTCGTCTCGCGCGACACCTGCACGACGAGATCGACGATCGAGCCGGTCGGCACCGGTGCCCGCATCGACATCCCGTCGACCTTGCCCTTGAGGTCCGGCAGTACGACGCCGATTGCGCGCGCGGCTCCGGTGGAGGTCGGGATGAGGTTGATCGCGGCTGCACGGGCACGCCGCAGGTCCTCGTGCGGCAGGTCGAGGGTGCGCTGGTCGTTCGTGTACGCGTGGATCGTCGTCATGAAGCCGCGTTCGATCGTGTAGGCCTCGTGCAGGATCTTGGCGAGCGGCGCGACGCAGTTGGTGGTGCACGACGCGTTGGAGATGATCGCGTGCTTCTCCGGGTCGTAGTCCTTGTCGTTCACGCCGAGGACGATCGTGACGTCGGGATCAGTGGCGGGCGCCGAGATGACGACCTTCTTCGCGCCTGCGTCGAGGTGCTTCTGGGCGCCCTCGCGCTTCGTGAAGAAGCCGGTCGACTCGATCGCGACGTCGATGCCGAGATCGCCCCACGGCAGTTCGCCCGGATCGCGCTCGGACAGCAGCTTGATCTCCTGGTCGCCGACCCGGATGAAGCCGTCGCCGGCCTCGACGGGACGGTCGAGATTGCCGAGCACGGAGTCGTGCTTCAGCAGATGCGCCATCGTCCGCACGTCGCCGAGGTCGTTCGCCGCCACGATCTCGAAGTCGCCTCCGTGCTGGAGATACGCGCGGAAGAAGTTCCGCCCGATCCTCCCGAAGCCGTTGATCCCCACCCTGATCTTCGCCATGGTCCCGAGCCTTTCGTTCGCGTTTTCGAGCCGAGTGTAACGAGGCCCGGACCGTCGCCTTCCGGCAGGCGACGCGGAACGCGGCGCAAAGGGCGGGCCGGAGGGGCAGCTCCGAGGACGACCCTCCCCTCCGGTTTACCACACCCGAGACAGTGGCGACGGACGGGGTCTGAATCCGTCGCCGGACGAGCGCGGACCCGCCGTTGCCGAGTATGACGACTAGCAATGTGAAGTTACTAGACGAGTTGTAAGTCGTAGGCGCCGGACGATTCAGTCGCTTGCGAGATCAACGAGCCGGCGCAGTCGACGGTACGCCGATGCCTTCGTGATCGGCGGCCGGCAGCGGCGTGCGAGCTCCGCAATCGGCAGCGTCGGATGACGGATGCGCAGCGACGCAAGCTCACGCAGGTCGTCCGGCAGCGAATCGACGTCGAGCTTTCGCACCGCCTCGAGCTGCGCGTG
>JAOPYX010000090.1 GCA_025964535.1 Actinomycetes bacterium
GCGAACTGCGCGGCGATCTGCGCCGGATCGGCGTCGGGGCGGAGGTCGCCCATCGAGGGCGACCGGCGCTTCACCTCCGCGATCGCACGCAGGCCCGGGTGAGCGAGTGCGTCTGCGAACCTCATACGGCCACCTCCGCCTGCGAGAACGCGACGAGCTCGTCGAGTCGTGCCATCGCTGCGCCAGAGTCCATTGTCTGTCTTGCCAGGGCGACGCCCTCGCGTAGGCCGTCGGCATGACCGCCCGCGGCGATGGCGCCCGCCGCGTTCAGCAGAACCGCTTCGCGCTTTCCGCCGCGCTCGCCCTCGAAGACCTTCCGGATCGCCGCGGCGTTCTCCTGTGGCGAGCCGCCCGCGAGCTCCTCGATGCTGCAGTGCTCGATCCCGAGCTCTTCCGGATCGACTGTCCGCTCGTGTACCACGCCGTCGACGACCTCGCAGACTCGGTTCGGGCCGACGGGCGACAGCTCGTCGATTCCGCCCGCTCCGTGTACGACGAACGCTCGCCGCGCACCAAGCTGCAGCAATACCTCCGCGATCGTGCGCACGAGCTCGGGCGCGTAGACGCCCACGACCTGTGCGCGCGCGCCTGCAGGGTTGGTCAGCGGGCCGAGGACGTTGAACACCGTTCGTGTTGCGAGCTCCCGGCGAACGGGAGCGGCATGCCGCATGGCGGGATGGTGCGTCGGCGCGAACAGGAAGCCGAAGCCGAGCTCGTCGATCGAGCGCGCGACCCGCTCGGCGTCGAGCTCGAGCTCAAAGCCGAGTGCCTCGAGCACGTCCGCCGAGCCGGAGGCCGAGGACACCGCGCGGTTGCCGTGCTTTGCGACACCGGCGCCCGCAGCCGCTGCGACGAGCGCCGCCGCGGTCGAGATGTTCAGCGTGCGCATCCCGTCGCCTCCGGTGCCGGCGGTGTCCACGAGATCATCGCGCTGCGGGTGCACCGCGAGCACGTGCTCGCGCATCGCCTCGGCGCATCCGGCGATCTCATCCGCGGTCTCGCCCTTTGCGCGGAGCGCGATCAAGAAGCCGGCGATCTGGGCCTGCGTCGCGTCGCCGCGCATGATCGTGTTCATGGACTCGCGCGCATCCTCGCGGGAGAGGTCGCGGCGGTCGAGCAGCTGCGCGAGCGCCTGCTGGATCACAGGGAGCCGCCGAGGAAGTTGCGTGCGAGCGTCGGCCCTTCGGGCGTCAGCACGGACTCGGGATGGAACTGCACGCCGACGACCGGCAACGTGCGGTGGCGCACGGCCATGACCTCGCCGTCTTCGGCGTACGCGGTCGGCTCGAGCTCGTCGGGCAGACGCGTTGCTGCCAGCGAGTGGTAGCGGCCGGCGTCGAACGGCTGAGGCAGCTCGGCGAAGATGCCCGTTCCGTCGTGCTTCACCGGGCTTGCCTTGCCGTGCAGCAGCTCTCGCGCGTAGCCGACCTCGCCACCGAACGCCTCGACGATCGCCTGGTGGCCGAGGCAGACGCCGAGAGTCGGCGTCGTCGCGCCGAGCCGGCGGACGATCTCGATCGAGACGCCCGCGTCGGCAGGACGGCCGGGCCCGGGCGAGACGACGAGGTGCGACGGCGCGAGTCGCACGGCTTCCTCCATATCGATCTCGTCGTTGCGCAGCACCTTCACCTCGACTCCGAGCGCACCGAACAGATGCGCGAGGTTGTACGTAAAGGAGTCGTAGTTGTCGATCAGCAAGATCATCGCTGCTGCTCCTGCTCCGCGAGCTCGATCGCAGCCTCGAGGGCGCCGAGCTTGTTCAGGCATTCCTGGTGCTCGGCCGCTGGATCGGAGTCCGCGGTGATGCCACCGCCCGCTTGCAGGTATGCGACGCCGTCGCGCAACACGAGTGTGCGGATCGCGATGCACGTGTCGAGCTCGCGCTGCTGCGGGAACACGTAGCCCACTGCGCCGGCGTAGATGCCGCGCCGGTGACCCTCGAGCTCCGAGATGATCTGCATCGCACGCACCTTCGGCGCTCCCGAGACGGTGCCGGCCGGGAAGCACGCGCGCAGCAGCTCGAAGGGGGTGCAGCCTTCGCGCAGCTCGCCGACGACCTCGGACACGAGATGCGTGACGTGCGAGTAGCGCTCGGCCTCCATGAAGCGCTCGACGCGCACCGACCCCGGGACGCACACTCGCGAGAGGTCGTTGCGGCCGAGGTCGACGAGCATCACGTGCTCCGCGCGGTCCTTCTCCGAGGAGAGCAGCGCCTCCGCGTCGCCCTCGCCCGGCGCGATCGTGCCCGCGATCGGATTGAGCTCGGCGCGCGTGCCCTCGCATTTCACGACTGTCTCGGGCGAGCTGCCGACGAGTGCGATGTCGTCGAGCTCGAGCAGGAAGAGATACGGAGAGGGATTCACGCGGCGCAGGGCGCGGTAGAGCTCGAGCGCGGACGCGGACGTGGGGCGTTCGGCGCGCTGCGAGATCACGACCTGGAAGACGTCGCCCTCGCGGATGTGCTCCTTCGCCCGCTCGACGCGGCGCAGGTGCTCGTCCCGCTCCGGGAAACGGCGCAAGGGGCCCGGTGTGCCGGTGCCGACCGGGAGCTCCGGCTGTGGCGCCGCGAGCGCCTCGGCGACCGCCGCCGGGTCGCCGAGCAGGGCCTGCGCGACGCCGCGCGCGTGGTCGAAGCGAACGAGCAACTCCGGGACGACGAAGAGGCTCACGGGTAGGCCAGGCCCTTCGTGTGGCAGCGGCACCGACGGCTCGAGCTCGGCCACGACGTCGTAGCCGAGGTAGCCGACGACCGGTTCGCCGAGCGCCTCCGCCTCCGCGAAGCTCACGAGGCGTGAGCCGCAGCCGACGAAGGAGTAGCGGCCGAGGCGTCCGCGCTCGACCGACTCGAGCAGGAACGTCCCCCGGGTGCCCTCACGCTTGTGCAGGCGGAGGTAGGCCCCGAGCGGGGTGAGGAGGTCGGTGGCGATGTCTGCGGTTGCGGTCATGGATACAAAAAAGGCTCCCCTGGGGAGCCGAGTCGAGCGAGAACGGGCTGTGCGCGTCAGATCAACGCAGGCTCCCGCCACGCTCGATGCGCCAGGCCCACCAGCTGCGGGAGGTGAGGGTCATTAGCCCTCAGAGTACGGATGGCCCCCCTGGCCGTCAACCGGAGACCGGACGAGGCGGGATATAGAGTCCGCGCCGTGGCCATCCCGAACAGTCTCGAGCGCCTGCTCACCGCACCCGGACCCTCAGGGCAGGAGGAGCTCGCCGCCGCTGTCTGGCGCGAGGAAGCACGTGCCTTCGGCGAGGTGCACACCGACGTGCTCGGCTCGTCGTGGGTGCGCATCCGGGGGACGGGCGGCGGGCCGCTCCTCGCGATCGTCGGTCACATCGACGAGATCGCGCTGGTGGTCACGCATGCCGGCGACGACGGGCTCCTCGCCGTCCGCCAGCTCGGTGGCTTCGACCCGCACGTCCCGCTCGGCCAGCGCGTCGAGCTGCTGACGCGTGACGGCCGGCTGCCCGCGGTCGTCGGCTCGCGCAAGCGGAAACGGAAGCCGGGCGAAGACCGCAAACCGGTCGGGTTCGAAGATCTCTTCCTCGACATCGGTGCGCGCGACGGCGAAGAGGCGCGCTCGCTCGTGCGCCCCGGAGACGCCGCTGTGATCAGCGGCGGGCCTCTCGAGCTGCGCAACAACCGAATCGCGTCGCGCTCGCTCGACAATCGCATCGGCTCGTACGTCGCGCTCGAAGTCGCGCGCCGCGTCGCTGCCGAGGGTGGAACGCCCGGCGACGTAGCCGGGCTCGCGGTCGTGCAGGAAGAGGTAGGCGATTTCGCGGGCGCCCGGGCGGCGGCCTTCGAGCTGCAGCCGACGGTGGCGATCGCGGTCGACGTGACGTGGGCGACCGACGTCCGCGGCGGCGACGTCGAGGACGAGGGAGAGCACAAGCTCGGCGGCGGTCCAGCGCTGATGCGCGGGCCCTCGATGCATCCCGGCGTGTTCGAGCTGCTCTACGAGACGGCGGAGCAGGAGAAGATCGCCTGCTCGGTCGAAGTCTCGCGCGGCCATACCAATACCGACGCCGATGCGATCTATCTCAGTCGCGAGGGCGTTGCCACCGGTGTCGTCTCCGTGCCTCTGCGCTACATGCACACCCCCGTCGAGACTGCGCAGCTCGACGACATCGAGGCGGTCGTGCAGTTGCTCGTGGCGTTCGCACGTCGGCTCGACGCCGGTGTCTCGTTCTCGCGCTAAACGAGCGAGCTACGCTGATCCGCATGAGCCGCACCGTCATCGTCTCCGCCGTGCGCACGCCGTTCGGGAAGCTCGGCGGCGGCCTCAAGAACCATCAGGCGACGGAGCTCGGCGCGATCGCGATCCGCGCCGGCCTCGAGCGCGCGGGGGTCTCAGGCAGCGACGTGGACTACGTGATCATGGGCCAGGTGCTGCAGGGCGGCGCCGGGCAGGCGCCCGCGCGGCAGGCGGCCGTCGGCGCGGGAATCCCGATCGAGGTGCCGGCGGACACGATCAACAAGGTGTGCGCGTCGTCGATCCGCGCGGTCGAGATCGCCGACTCGATGATCCGCGCAGGCGACGCGGAGCTCGTCGTCACGGGCGGCATGGAGTCGATGTCGAACGCGCCGTACATCCTCAAGCAGGCGCGCTTCGGCTATCGGCTCGGCGACGGGACGCTGATCGACCTGATGACGCACGACGGCCTCACGTCCACGTTCGACAACCTGCACATGGTGCAGCAGGCGTCGTTCGTCTCGCGTGAGCTCGGGATCGAGCGGGAGGATCAGGACCGGTGGGCGCTGCGCTCGCACGAGCGTGCGGCCGCTGCGCAGGATGCCGGACGATTCGACGACGAGATCGTGGCGGTCGGCGAGCTTACGGCCGATGAAAGCGTGCGCCGCGACACGACGTACGAGCGGCTCGCAGCGCTGAAGCCCGCGATGGATGCGAATGGCAGCACGACCGCCGGGAATGCACCGGGCGTGAACGACGGCGCCTCGTGCGTCGTCGTCTGCTCGGAGGAGTACGCAAAGCGACACGGACTGGAGCCGCTCGCGACCGTACTCTCCCAGGGCTACGTCGCCGACGAGTTTGCGTTTCTCGCGCGCACCCCGGCGAAGGCGGCCGCGATCGCGCTCGAGAAGGCCGGCCGGACGATCGGCGACGTGAAGCGCATCGAGCTGAACGAGGCATTCGCGTCGGTCGCGCTCAACTCGACCCGGATGCTCGAGGCCGATCCCGACACGGTGAACGTGAACGGCGGCGCCGTCGCGCTCGGGCATCCGATCGGCGCGAGCGGAGGCCGCATCCTCGGCACGATGATCCACGAGCTGCGCCGCAACGGCGGCGGGCTCGGCCTCGCCGCAATCTGCAGCGGCGGCGGCCAGGGCGACGCCCTGCTCATCGACGTCTAGCCGTCTAGAGGGAACCCGCACGGCGCGGGCGGTGTAGTACCACCGTCAGCGTCCCAAGGAGGAGCGATGGTCCCCCGGCTCGGTTCCCTACTCAGCGTCGTCGTCGCGCTCGCGATCGTCCCGTCTGCACTTGCCGCTTTTCCCGGGCCGATGGCTGTTCAGGGCGGCAAAGGCCTCGCCAACTTCGACAAATCGCTTCGCTTCGTCGCCGTCAAGGCGGGCGCCGATACGAAGATCGCCGCGGTCGATGCGGACGGCACGACGGTGATGTCACGAACCGTCCCCGGCTCGTTCGGCACCGTCGTGCTCACGCCGAACGGCCTCGGCGGCGGGCTCTTCCAGGATGGGAGTGCCTTCGTGCTCCAGAACGTCGGCCTCGCGTCGACCTCGAGCTTCATGATCGTCGGCGCGAACGATCTCGCGACGCGAAACACGATCACGCTGAAGGGGACGTTCGGCTTCGACGCGCTGTCACCTGACGCCTCGAGGCTCTATCTGATTCAGCACACGTCGACCCAGGACATCCAGCACTACATCGTGCGCGCCTACGACCTGAACGCGAACAAGCTGCTGCCCGGCCGCGTCGCCGACAAGACGCAGAAGGGATGGGTCATGCAGGGATGGGCGGTGAACCGCGTGTCGTCGTCGGAAGGCCGCTGGGTCTACACGCTGTACGCGAACCCGGGCGGCTACCCGTTCGTCCACGCGCTCGACACGGTGCGCGGCGTCGCGCATTGCATCGGCCTTCCGTGGACAGCGAACGACCAGAATCCCGTCTACAGCTTCCAGCTCGCGCTCGACAGATCCTCGCTCGCCGTGAAGTGGAGCGACGGCCGCGTGTGGAAGCACATCGACACGAGGAACTGGCACCTGTCCAAGTAGGGACCTCGCGCGACGGGCCCGGCGTACTAGTCACGTCACCGTCGAAGGAGGAGCGATGTTGCGCAGGGGTTTCGTTTGTGTCGCGATCTTGGGGGCTCTGTCCGTAGCGCCGGCGGCGGCGGGCGACGGCTCGATGCCGTCGGTCCAGCAAGGCGGATCCGGTGTCCTCTCGGCGGACGGCCTCACCCGCCTGGTCACCGTCAGTACGAGCACGCAGCTGAGCACTGCGCTCGAGGCGGTGAGCACGAAGGGCGGGATCGTCGAGCGTGTCACCGACCTTCCCGGTTGGTGGGGCATTCCGATGGTCACCTACTCCGGCGTCGACGGGGCGGGACTCTCGGCCGACGGGAAGACTCTCGTCCTCGGCGACATCACGCAGTCGTACCCCCGCACGACGAGCGGGTTTCTCGTGATCGACACCTCGTCGCTCCAGGCTCGCCGCACGATTCAGCTGAAAGGCGACTTCGCGTACGACGCGCTCTCGCCGGACGCAAGCCGTCTCTATCTGATCCAGCACGTCGATCAGAACGACACGAGCAAGTACGTCGTCCGTGCGTACGACCTCGAGCACGGACGGCTTCTGCCGGGCCGGATCGCGGACAGGACGCAGAAGGGCTGGGTCATGAAGGGCTATCCGATGTCGCGCGCGACGAGTGCGGATGGCCGCTGGGTGTACACGTTCTACCAGTCTCCCGGCGGCTTTCCCTTCGTCCATGCGCTCGACACGATCCGTGGCGTCGCGCACTGCGTCGGACTGCCGTGGCGGGGTAGCCAGAACGGCTTCGGGAACATGCGGCTCACGCTGCGCAACGGCGACAGGACGCTCGCGGCTCACTGGTTGAGCGGGCGTCCATGGCTCTCGATCGACACCACGACATGGCGAATCTCACGCGACCATCGCGCGGGCTTCCCATGGGCGTTGACGGCTGCGCTGGGCTCGTCGACCGTCGTGCTCGGCGGCCTAGCTCTCGTGCTGATGCGTCGCCGTCGCCACGAAGAATTCGAGCAGGAGCTCGGTGATCTGCTCCGAGTCCCGGAGCGTGAGGTAGTGGTCTGAGTCGACCTCGGCGAGTCGCGCGCCGGTTGCCGTGAACAGGAGGGAGGCCGCGGCGATAGCCTCCTCCTCGTGGAGTTCGAGCACGTTCTGGTCGTGGGCGCGGGGCAGATGGGCGGCGGCATCGCGCAGGTCGTCGCCGCCTCGGGCCGCCGCGTGTCGCTGCACGACGCGGCGCCCGGCGCCGTCGAGCGCGGGATCGACGCGATCCGCAAGAGCCTGACGAAGCTCGCGGAGAAGGGTGGGGAGGACCCGGACGAGGTGCTGTCGCGCATCGCGCCCGCCGACGACCTCGTCGCCGCCGACCTGATGATCGAGGCGATCGTCGAGAACGCCGACGTCAAGCGCGCCATCTTTGGGCGCGCCGACGAGGTGCTTCCCGCGACGGCTGTGCTCGCGTCGAACACGTCCTCGATCCCGATCACGCTCCTCGCCGCGGCCACCTCGAGGCCCGAGCGCGTCATCGGAATGCACTTCTTCAACCCGGTGCCGGTGCTGAAGCTCGTCGAGGTGATCCGCGGGCTCGAGACATCCGACGAGACCACCGCGGCGATCTCGGCGCTCGCACGCGACCTCGGCAAGACGCCCGCCGAGGCGCGCGACCTGCCCGGCTTCGTCTCGAACCGGATCCTGATGCCGTTCATCAACGAGGCGGCGTACGTGCTCCTCGAGGGCGTCGCCGATCCTGAGGCAATCGACACGATCGCGAAGCTCGGCTTCGCACATCCGATGGGGCCGCTGGCGCTGGCCGACCTGATCGGCCTCGATACCTGCGTGGCGATCATGGAAGTGCTCCACGAGGGCCTCGGGAACCCGAAGTACGCTCCCTGCCCGCTTCTGCGGCAATACGTCCAGGCAGGCCGCCTGGGCCGGAAGTCCGGCCGCGGCTTCTACACGTACGCCTGACGTTCCGGTTTCTCTCGTTTCGGAAAGACCACGAACGAGGGATCAAGCTGTGCACGCAGTCGTGCCGACTGCAGAGAGAAGACGTGAAGGGGGGAAGACGTCACGTGAGGATCCTGCTCGTCGACGACGAGCCGGCGCTTCGCGAGCTTTTGCGCGCGACCTTCGAGGGCGCTCACGTCCAGGTGGAGGAGGCGGCTTCGGCTCTCGAAGCGGAGGCACGCATCAAGAGGCGGCGTCCCGACGTGGTCGTCCTCGACCTGCGCATGCCCGGGATGAGCGGCGCGGAGCTGTGCGCGCGACTGAAGGGAGCGGAGCGGACGAAGAGGATTCCGATCGTCCTCCTGACGGGTGCGGACGACGAGGAGGCGCGGCGCGCAAAGCGCTCCGGCGCGGAGGCGCTCGTGCGCAAGCCGTTCAGCCCGCTCGACCTCCTCGCCATCGTCGAGGAGCTCGCCGGCAAGACCGACGGGACGCCCGTCCGCGCCAAGCGACGCTCGGGCAATGCGGACGAAGAGCTGCTCCTCTACGCGCGCGACCTGCGCCACCTGCTCGAGCTCGAGCGGGGTCAACGCTCGCTCCTCCAGGACTCCTATCTCGAGACGGTCACCGCGCTTGCGACGGCGCTCGAGTCGAAGGACACGCGTACGCACCAGCACTCGCACCGGGTCGAGCGGTACGCGGCCGAGCTGCTCGCCACGATCGACAAGAAGACGCTCGAGGAGGATCCCGCGATCCGCTACGGCTTCTTGCTGCACGACGTCGGCAAGATCGGGATTCCGGACGGGATCCTCCACAAGCCGGGGCCGTTGACGCGCGCCGAGCGGCGCCGCATGCAGACGCACACTGTGCTGGGCGAGCAGATGCTGGGCGGCGTCGCGTTCCTGCAGGGCGAGGGTCTGCGCATCGTCCGTTCGCACCACGAACGCTGGGATGGGAAGGGCTATCCGGACGGCGTTGCCGGCGCGGACATCCCGCTCGGCGCCCGCGTGTTCGCTGTCGCCGACACGCTCGACGCGATGACGAGCGACAGGCCGTACCGCCGTGCGCTGCGTTGGACTGCCGCGCGCGACGAGATCGTCGCGCAGGCCGGGAAGCAGTTCGATCCCGACGTGGTCGACGCGTTCCGCGAGCGCGAGACCGACCTGCGCGACGTGCAGCGCGAGCTCGCCGCCGCGTAGTCAGGCGATCGGCCCGCCGCCGGCGTTGGGGTTCGGCACCGCGACTTGCTTCCAGAGCGTGATCTTTCCGTCCCGTACGACGAAGAGCGCGGCCGCCTTCACGCCCGGCGTGGTGCAGTGATGCTTCGGGCGCTGGCCGAGCACGAACGTCGCGACCGCGCGATTGCCGTGAACCGTGAGAGCGACGATGCGTCCGGCGCACGGCAGCGCGTCGTTGAACGCGATCGCAAGTGTGCGGTTCGCCAGGATGATCTCGATGCCCGGTTGAACGACTCGCGCGTTGGGTGCGAAGAGCTCTGCAGCCGCCGCGTTGTCGTTGGCGTTGAGGCTCTTGCTCCAGGCACGCGCCACCGAGTCCGGCGATGCGGAGGCTCGTGCCGCGGTCGCCGCTCCCGAGCCCGCCACCGCCATGACGAGCAGGGCCGCGAGAGCCAGAAGGCGTTTCACCTGGCCCCGACTATAGTCCGCCCGTGGACTTCGAGCTTTCCCCGGAACAGCGGGAAATCCAGGGTCTCGCGCGCGACTTCGCCCGGCAGGAGATCGAGCCGCACGCCGCGGCGTGGGACCGCGAGCACCGGTTCCCGCGGGAGGTCTTCACGCAGCTCGCAGCGCTCGGCCTGATGGGCACGTGCGTCCCGGAGGAGTACGGCGGCTCCGGCGCCGACTTCCTCTCCTACATCCTCGTGCTGGAGGAGCTCTCGCGCGCGGACGCCGGCGTCGGCGTCACCGTGGCGGTGCATACGAGCGCGGCGACGCTGCCGTTGCTCGCCTACGGGACCGAGGAGCAGCGTGCGCGGTTCGTGCCGCCGCTGGCACGCGGCGAGCAGATCGGTGCGTTCGCGCTGACCGAGCCGGAGGCGGGGTCGGATGCGGGTGCGCTGCGCACACGCGCCGACGTCGATGGTGAGGGCTGGCGGATCACCGGCGCGAAGCAATGGATCACGAACGCACGCTACGCGGGCACCTTCCTGCTCTTTGCGCGCACGGACCAGGACCAGCCCGGTGCGCGTGGCGTCAGCGCGTTCGTCCTGGATGCCGAGCATGTGCGCGTTACGCGAGACGAGGAGAAGCTCGGGCTCAACTCGTCGGCGACGAACGACATCGTCGTCGAAGGAGCGCTCGTCGGACGCGACAGGCTGCTGCACGAGGAGGGCAAGGGGTTCAAGGTCGCGATGGGCACGCTCGACGGCGGCCGGATCGGGATCGCCGCGCAGGCGGTGGGTATCGCTCAGGCCGCGTACGACGTCGCGCGCGCGTACGCAAAGGAGCGCCACGCATTCGGTCGGGCGATCGCCGAGTTCCAGGCGATCCAGCAGAAGCTGGCCGACATGTCGACGCAGATCGACGCGGCGCGCCTGCTCGTCTACCGGGCGGCGTGGCTGAAGGACAAGGGCGAATCGCACACGGAGGCGGGCGCGAAGGCGAAGCTCTTCGCGTCGGAGATGGCGCGGCAGCAGACGGGCGAGGCGATCCAGATCCTCGGCGGCTACGGCTACACGAAGGAGTTCCCCGTCGAGCGCTACTACCGCGACGCGAAGATCACCGAGATCTACGAGGGCACGAGCGAGATCCAGCGCTTCGTGATCGCGCGCGAGATCCTCGGGCTTGCGCAGCGCACGTTCACGCAAGGCTGATCCGGCGCTCCGCCGCTTCGCGGTCACCCCGTCTCGAACAGGCACGTCTGGTGCCTGTCAACCGACGTGGGGGTGGGGGACGAGTGCCCGGCGGACAGGGCTGTCGCCGGGCCCGCGTTCGGCGCCGGCCTCGCCGCGGAGGTGCGCTCGAACGGCCACGTCTGGTGGCTGTCACCCGACGTGGGGGTGGGGGACGAGTGCCCGGTGGACAGGGTTGTCGCCGGGTCAGCGGTCGGCGCCGGTCTCGCCGCGGAGGTGCGCTCGAACGGCCACGTCTCGTGCCTGGCACGGGACGTGGCTGCCGGGGTCACGGCCGCCACTCGTAGAGCACGTCTGGCGTCCGCTCCTCATTGCGCTCGCCGTCGGTGAGCTCGATCGCCCGGCAGCCGTGACGTTCGTAGAAGCGGCGCGCGCGGGCGTTCTGCTGGAACACCCAGAACGTGAAGCCGCCCGGGCGGCGACGCGTCGCGTGCTCGAAGAGCGCATCGGCGACGCCTGTGCCGAACGCGTCCGGCTCGAGATACAGGTGATCGACCATGCCGGAGATCGTGATGAAGCCTTGGAGCGTTCCGCCGTCCTCGTGGACCCAGACCTCCTGCTTCTCGAGCACGCCTCGGAAGTAGATCTCGTTCTGCTCATGCGTGTGCACGACCGGCAGGAACGTCAGCGTCGCGAACGATCGCTCGAACAGCTCGACGATCGCCGGAACGTCAGCCGGCGTTGCCTGTCGGATCACGCGCGTACTCTACGACCGTGCCTCGCGACAGAAACGAGCCCGTTCGCCTGACGAAGATCTACACGCGCGGCGGCGACAAGGGGGAGACGAGCCTCGGGGACGGCTCGCGCGCACCGAAGCTCGATCTGCGGATCGTCGCCTACGGCATCGTCGACGAGCTGAACTCCCAGCTCGGGCTCGCGCTCGCGTCGCCCGACCTGCCCGCCGAGTTGCGGCCCCCGCTCGAACGCGTGCAAAACGAGCTGTTCGATCTCGGGGCCGACCTCTCCGTCCCGTTTGTCGGGACCGACGAGCGCCTACGCGTCACGCAGTCGATGATCGACGGGCTCGAGCGCCTCTGCGACGAGCACAACGAGACGCTGCCCGAGCTCAAGAGCTTTGTCCTCCCGGGAGGCACCGACGCCGCCGCCCGCCTGCACGTGGCACGGGCGGTGAGCCGCCGGGCCGAGCTCGCCGCGCTCACGGCTGCGGGCGTGCACGACGTCAACCCGCTCGCGCTCGTCTATCTGAACCGGGTCTCCGACCTGCTGTTCATTCTCTCCCGGGCGGCGAACGCGCTCGCCGCCCGGGACGAGCCGCTCTGGCGACCAGGTGGAACGGTGTCGACCGAGAGCTAAGGGCTTGGCTCGGCCGTTTCTATACTCCTGACGCATGGCTGCCACGGGCAATCGGAAGGTGGACGCTGCGGGCATCGACGCGTGGCGGGAGTTGTTCGAGGCGAAGCCGGAGCGCGGCGGCGAGCTCTTCTCGACGTTGTCGGGGGTCGAGAACGAGCCGTTGTATTCGCCGGAGACCGTGGCGGTGGATTACGACCGCGATCTCGGGTTTCCGGGTGTGTTTCCGTTTACGCGTGGGGTGTATCCGTCGATGTACCGCGGGCGCCTGTGGACGATGCGGCAGTTCGCCGGGTTCGGCACGGCGGCGGAGACGAACGAGCGGTTCCGCTACCTGCTCGAGCACGGGCAGACGGGGTTGTCGACGGCCTTCGACATGCCGACGTTGATGGGTCTGGATTCCGATCACGCGCGTTCGGAGGGCGAGGTCGGACGCGAGGGCGTGGCGATCGACTCGCTGGAGGACATGCGCACGCTGTTCGCAGGGATCCCGCTGGGTGACGTCTCGACGTCGATGACGATCAACTCGCCGGCCGCGATGCTGCTCGCGTTCTATGTCTGTGTGGGTGAGGAGCAGGGTGTGCCGCGTGACCGGTTGCGGGGGACGATTCAGACGGACATTTTGAAGGAGTACATCGCGCAGAAGGAGTACATCTTTCCGCCGGAGCCGTCGATGCGACTCGTGACGGACATGGTCGAGTTCACGGCGCGAGAGATGCCGCTGTGGCATCCGATCTCGGTTTCCGGGTACCACATCAGGGAGGCCGGCTCGACGGCGGCGCAGGAGCTCGCGTTCACGCTGGCGGACGGATTCACGTACGTGGAGTGGGCGGTCGAGCGCGGCCTCGACGTGGACGAGTTCGCGCCGCGGTTGTCGTTCTTCTTCAACGCGCACCTCGACTTCTTCGAGGAGATCGCGAAGTACCGGGCGGCGCGGCGGATCTGGGCGACCCTGATGCGCGACAAATACGGCGCGAAGGATCCCCGCTCCTGGTTGATGCGCTTCCACACCCAGACCGCCGGCGTGTCGTTGACGGCGCAGCAGCCGGAGGTGAATCTCGTGCGGACGGCGTTGGAGGCGATGGCGGCCGTGCTCGGCGGAACGCAGTCGCTACACACGAACAGCTTCGACGAGGCGCTCGCGCTCCCGACCGAGCACGCGGTGCGCCTTGCGTTGCGGACGCAGCAGGTGATCGCGCACGAGACGGGGGTCGTGAACACGATCGACCCCTTGGGCGGGTCGTATTACGTGGAGCATCTGACCAACGAGCTCGAGCGGCAGGCCTACGAGTACTTCGAGCGGATCGAGAAGCTCGGCGGCGTCGTGGCGGCGATCAAGGAGAACTTCTTCCAGCGCGAGATCGCCGAGGCCTCGTTTCGATATCAGTCCGAGGTCGAAGCGAAGCAGCGGATCATCGTCGGCGTGAACAAGTACGTGCTCGAGGACGAACAACCCATCGAGATCCTCAAGGTCGACGCCAAGCTCGAGCAGGAACAGATCGAGCGCGTCCAAGCGCTCCGCGCCCGCCGCGACACCCCGACCGTCGAAGCAGCACTCGCCCGCCTCCAAGACGACGCCGCCCACGAGGACCGCAACCTGATCGGCCCGATCATCGACGCCTCACGCGCCCACGTCACCATGGGCGAGATGTGCGACGCGCTCCGCCACATCTGGGGCACCTGGCGCGAAACACCCGTCTTCTAGTTGAGGGCTTTCGCCGAGCGGTGGGCGCTATGGCTGGGCGCCGCCGTGCTCGTTGCCGGGATCGCGGCGTACGCGGTCACGCGGCACAACGGGTCGACCGCAACACCGACCCTGCCGCATCGCGCGGCGCCGCTCGTCACGGAGGAGCGGACTATCGCGCGAGAGTTCGTAGACACCGCCGTCGCACGCAAGCAACTCGCGCGTGCCTGGGGAATCGTCGCGCCGGAGCTGAAGCAGGGCATGTCGCTCGACGAGTGGAAGACGGGCACGATCCCCATCGTCCCGTACCCCGTCAATCAGGCGCAGGCTTCCTTTCATGTCGTCAACTCGTTCACGGACACTGCCCGCATCCAGGTGACCTTCACGCCGCGGGCAGGCACGAAGGCGCAGCCGGCGACGTTCACGCTCGACCTGCGGAACGTGGGCGGGCACTGGCTCGTCAGCGCCTGGCAACCGAGCGGAACCATCAGGCCTCACAAAGGCAAATAGACTCATACGCATGACCAACGCAAAGATCAGAGTCGTCGTCGCGAAGCCAGGCCTCGACGGGCACGACCGTGGAGCGAAGATCATTGCCCGCGCACTGCGCGATGCCGGGATGGAAGTCATCTACACCGGCCTCCACCAGACGCCAGAGCAGATCGTCGAGACGGCGATCCAGGAAGATGCCGACGCCGTCGGCATCTCGATCCTCTCCGGCGCGCACATGACCCTCGTGCCGCGAATCCTCGATCTGCTGCGCAAGGACGGCGCCGAGGACGTGCTCGTCGTCGTCGGCGGCACCGTGCCCCAGGACGACGCAGACGAATTGAAGAAGCAGGGCGTCGCCGCAGTGTTCGGCCCCGGCGCCACGACGAGCGAGATCGTCGACTTCCTGAAGGGCGCAGTCCCCGTATGAGCATCGACGTGGCCCGCGACGGTGCCGTCGCCGTCGTCACCATCGACCGCCAGGACGCGCTCAACGCTTTGAACGTCGAAACGCTGACGGAGCTGCGTGACCGCCTGCGCGAGCTTGCCGTCGACGACGAGGCGCGGGTCGTCGTGCTCACCGGTGCGGGCGAGAAGGCCTTCGTCGCCGGCGCCGACATCAAGTACATGAGCAGCCTGGACGCCGGCCAGGCAAAGGGATGGGGCGCGCTCGGTCATGAGGCCGGACGGTTGCTCGAGACGATGCCCAAGCCGACGATCGCGGCCGTCAACGGCTTTGCGCTCGGCGGCGGCTGCGAGCTCGCCCTCGCCTGTGACATCCGCTACGCGTCATCCCGCGCCAAGCTCGGTCAGCCGGAGATCAACCTCGGCATCGTGCCCGGTTGGGGTGGCACACAACGGCTTGCACGAGTCTGCGGGATCGGCATCGCGAAGGAGCTGATCTTCACGGGCCGCACCGTCGACGCCGAGGAGGCGCTCCGCATCGGCCTCGTCAACGCGATCGCCGACCCGGTGCTCGAGAAGGCTCTCGAGACCGCGCACGAGCTCGCCGCGAAGAGCAGGCTCGCGCTCTCGCTCGCGAAGGAGCTGTGCAACCTCACGCTCGGGGTCGAGCACGCCGGCGGCCTCGAGTCGGAGGCGGAACAGTTCGGTGCGCTGTTCTCGAGCGAGGACGCGAAGGAGGGCCTCACGGCCTTCGTCGAGAAGCGCGCTCCGAGCTTCGTCGGCCGGTAGCGCTAGCCACCGAGCTGCACGAGCGCAGCATTGAGCGCGCCGTCGGCGCCGAGCATCGCCTTCATCGTCGCGGGCGCGGGCTGCGTCCACACGACGACCGGCTCGCCCTCGTACGCCGTGAGCAGACGCGGCGACGTCACGCTCTTCTGCTGGATCACCGCGGTCGACGGCACGGTCAGCGTCAACGGCTTCGTGAGGCTCTTCAGCTTCGCGTTCATCGGGAAGCCCTGTAGCAGCGACACCTGCACTGTCAGCGTCGTGTCGGTTGCCGAGACGACCGTGCCCGTCAGCGCGAGCGTGAACGGCGTGCCGACCTTGGCGAAGAACAGCAGGCGCTGCGCCGACTGGAGATAGGAGAAGGGGGACACCGCCGCGCCACCGTTCGGGTGCACCTCGAAATGCAGGTGCGACGCGCCGCCGTTCGCATCGCCCGAGTCGCCGAGGTAGCCGATCATCTGACCCGCCTGCACGCGCGACCCATCCTTCAACGCCTTCGCGTACGACACGCCGGCCACGCACGTGCCGCGGTTGTCGTTCTTCATGGTCAGGTCGTTGTTGAGGTGGATGTACTCGTACATCGTCCCGCTGTCGCCGTAGAGGTAGAGCATGCAGCCGGCGTTCGCGGACGTCGTCCAGAACGTGATCTTGCCGCTCTCGACCGCGACCACCGGTGTCTTCTTGACGCCCATCAGGTCGTTGCCCTGATGCGGGCCGCCGGGCCGTGCCTGGCCGAAGTCGTCGACGTACGTGACGTCGCCGGCGACAGGGAAGATCAGCGTCGGGATGACACCCGTCTTCGGATTGGCGCCGAGGGCGGACCCCGCGAGACCGAGCGAAAGAAGGAGCAGCGCTCCTCGGGCGGCGTGTCGGGTCCGGTAGCGGCTCATGAGATAGCTCGAGGTCCCGTTCGCGCTCGAAGTGGCGCACCCTACAGCGGATTTCGTAAAACGCGACAATCGCGCAGAAGGAATGCCTGCATCGACGGGGTATTTGGTCGTCTATGCGTTTCCGAGTGGTATGTGCGGGAGCGCTCGCGGCAGGCTTGGCGGCAGCCGCACCCGGGGGCGCAACGAACCCGCAACACGCAGGTCTCCAGGTCGCGCTGCGCGCGCAGGGGCTCTACCTGGGCCCGATCGACGCGATCGTCGGGCCACGCACGCTCGCTGCCGTGCGGACCTTCCAGCGCGTCCACGGTCTCCCCGCGACCGGCATCGCCGACGTCCGCACCCGGCGCGAGCTCGGCCCGCTCGGCACGCCGCTCTTCGGTTCGCGCACGCTCGCGCGCGGCCGGTTCGGCTGGGATGTCGCGGTGCTCCAGTACCTGCTCGACAAACATGGTGTCAACGTCCCCTTGAACGCCTACATGGATCGGCCCACCGTGAAGGGGCTTCGGCGCTACCAGCGGCTGCTGCACATCAAGGCGGACGGGATCGCGGGGCCGGCGACCTTCGCCGCCCTCGGCCTGCAGACGCGAGTTCCCGTGCGCGCCGTGCACGTCTTGAAGCTGCACCGCTACGTCGTCAAGCCGGGCGACTCGCTCACCGCGATCGCGCGGCGCTCGCACACGACGCTCGCGAAGCTCACGAAGCTCAACAAGTTGAACCCCGCGCATCCTTTGCTGATCGGCACTGCACTGCGCTTGCCCGCGTCAGTCCGAACCTCCGCCGGTTCCACGGCCATCTCGGCGTCGAACGCGACCGAGGTGCGCGCGTCGCTCGACAAGTGGGCCTCGCACTACGGCATCGACCCAAGCCTTGCCCGGGCGCTCGCCTGGATGGAGTCCGGATTCAACAACAGCGTCGTCTCCTCGGTCGGCGCGCGGGGCGTCATGCAGCTGCTTCCCTCCACGTGGGACTACGTCGAGTCGGTCCTGATCGGGCACACGGTGCAGCACGACGCCGACGGCAACGTGCAGGTCGGGCTCGCCTATCTGCACCACCTGCTCGGGGTCTTCGGCGGCGACGAGCACCTCGCGCTCGCCGGTTGGTACCAGGGCGAGCGGGCCGTCAAGGCGTCGGGGCCCTACAAGGTCAGCAAGGTCTTCGTCGCCAACGTGCTCGCGTTGCGCCAACGCATGTGACGGTCCGACCGGCGCGGCGTCGATAGGATCGCGCCGGATGAAGATCGCGGTCTGCGTCAAGCACGTGCCCGAGGGCTCGTCGAAGCTCGATCCCGGCTCCAAGCGGCTCGACCGCTCGGGGGAGGGCGCGCTGAACCACTTCGACGCGAATGCCGTCGAGGAGGCGCTGCGCCTCAAGGGCGACTCCGACACGGAGGTCGTCGTCGTCTCCATGGGGCCGGAGAAGGCCGCCGACTCGCTGCGCAAGGCGCTCGCGATGGGCGCCGACCGGGCCGTGCTCGTCACCGACGACGCTCTTGCCGGCTCGGATCTCGTCGCCACCAGCAAGGTGCTCGCGAAGATCCTCGAGCGTGAGAATCCCGACCTCGTGCTCTTCGGCCAGCAGGCGAGCGACGCCGACGGCGCCGTGCTCTGGGCCGCGGTTGCGGAGCGGCTGCGGCGGCCGGTCGTCTCCCAGGCGGCCGAGCTCTCGATCGCCGGCGAGACGGTGCACGTGAAGCGGCAGACCGAGTTCGGCTACGACGTGATCGAGACGGCGCTGCCCGCCGTGGTCGCGGTGAGCGACGCGATCAACGAGCCGCGCTACCCGTCCTTGAAGGGGATCATGGGCGCGAAGAAGAAGCCGTCGGAGACCGTCTCGCTCGGGGATCTCGGACTCGACGCCGGCGATGTCGGCGAGGCCGGCTCGAAGACCGAGGTGCTCGCACTCGGCTCGCCGCCCGCGCGCGGCGACGCACGCAAGATCGAAGGCGACGGGAACGCCGCGCAGGCGATCGTCGACTTCCTCGCCGAGAAGAGGCTCATCTGATGCCGATCCTCGTCTTCCTCGAGCACCATGGGAGTGAGCTGCAGAAGGGCTCGCTCGGCGTCCTCTCGAAGGCTGCGCAGCTCGGCGGCGGAGACGTGGCCGCGGTGCTCGTCGGCGGCGGCGTGAAGGAGCTCGCATCGGAGGCCGGCAAGTACGGCGCGACGAAGGTGCACGTCGCCGACGATGCTTCGCTCGAGCCGCCGCTGCCGCAGGCGCGCGTGGACGTGCTCGCGAAGGTCGTGCGCGAAGGCGGCTACGACACCGTGCTCTTCGCGAACTCCGTGCTCGCGGCGGACATCGCTGCGGGCCTCGCCGCGCGCCTCGAAGCCGGGCTCAACTGGGATCTCGCCGACATCGCGCTGCAAGACGGTGCGCTCGTCGGCAAGCGCCCCGCGCTGCAGGACTCTGTGCTGGCCGACGTCGGCTGGAAGTCCGAGCCGCGCATCGCCCTGTTCCGGTCGGGCTCCTTCGACGCGGCTCCCACCGGCGGCGGCGAGCCCCACGTCGAGGACGTCGCCGTCGAGCTCGAGGAGCACTCGCGCGGCGCGAAGGTCGTCGACCAGCAGCTCGAGGAGTCGAGCGGTCCCTCGATCGAAGACGCCGACGTGATCGTCGCCGGCGGCCGCGGCCTCGGCAGCCCCGACAAGTTCACGCTCGCAGAAGAGCTCGCTCGCGCGCTCGGCGGCGCCGTCGGCGCCACGCGCGCCGTCGTCGACGCCGGCTGGTACCCGTACGCCTCCCAGATCGGGCAGACCGGCAAGACCGTCTCCCCGAAGCTGTACGTCGCGCTCGGCATCTCCGGCGCCATCCAGCACAAGGTCGGCATGCAGAGCTCGAACGTGATCGTCGCGATCAACAAAGACGGCAACGCGCCGATCTTCGAGTTCAGCGACCTGGGCGTCGTCGGGGACCTGCACGAGATCGTCCCGAAGCTCACCGAGCTCCTGAACCAGCGCAAGTCGTGAGCGTTCGCGCCTCCGACTATCCGCCGCCGTTCGACGCGAGCGAATTCGTCGTGGAGCCGACCGATCCGGCCGACGAGCGCATCGAGGTCGGGATCCTGATCGTCGGTGGGGGGCCCGCCGGCCTCGCATGCGCGATCCGTCTCGGCCAGCTGCTCGAGGAGCACCCCGAGGTCGCCGACCGGCTCGGCGAGGTGCCGGTGGCGGTCGTCGAGAAGGGCAAGCAACCCGGCTCGCACCTGCTCTCGGGTGCAGTCGTCAACCCACGCTCGCTGCGGCGCCTCTTCCGCGACCGGTATCGCGTCGAGGAGATGCCGGGCTACGGCGAGGTGCACGGTGAGGCGGTCTACGTTCTCACGCGCCGCGCGGCGATGCGCATCCCGCCGCCGCCCACGATGCGCAACCACGGCAACGTCGTCTTCTCGCTCTCGCAGCTCGGCCGCTGGCTCGGCGAGCGCGCGGAGGAGGGCGGAGCGATGATCCTGCCGGAGACGACCGCCGAGAAGCTGCTCGTCTCGCACGGGCGCGTCGTCGGCATCCGCACGGGCGACAAGGGCCGTAATCGCGACGGGGAGCCGATGGGCAACTTCGAGCCAGGCGCCGACCTCGTCGCGAAGGTCACGGTGCTCGCCGACGGAACCCAGGGCCACCTGACGGGTGTCGCGCTCGACCACTTCGGGCTGCGCGGCGACGAGCCCCAGGTGTGGGAGCTCGGCGTCAAGGAGGTGTGGAAGGTCGCGAAGCCGCTCCGCAACGTGATCCACACGATGGGCTGGCCGCTGCGCACGGCCGCGAAGTACCGCGAGTTCGGCGGCTCGTTCATCTATCCGATGGGCGACGACATGCTCACGATCGGAATGGTCGTCGGGCTCGACTACCGCGACGTGGAGCTCTCTCCGCACGACCTGCTCCAGGAGCTGAAGACGCATCCGAAGATCCGGAAGCTGCTCGAAGGTGGCGAGCGTGTCGAATGGGGCGCGAAGACGATTCCCAGCGGCGGCTTCCACTCATTGCCGAAGCAGCTGCACGCACCCGGCATGCTGATGTGCGGCGACGGCGTCGGCATGGTCAACATCGCGCGCCTCAAGGGCATTCACTACGCGATCGAGTCGGGCCGGCTCGCGGCCGAGTCCGCGTTCGCGTCCGTGCGACCCGGTGCGACACCGGCGACCGCTCTCGGCTCGTACGACGACGCCGTGCGCGACAGCTTCATCTGGAGCGACCTCGAAGAGGTGCGCGACATGCGGCAGGTGTTCGGCCGGGGCTTCTTCGTCGGCGGCGCCCTTGCAAGTGCGATGACGGTCTCCAAGGGGAAGGTCAACATCGGGAAGCTGCCGGCCGAGCACGACGCCGAGCAGCCGCTGCTGCGCACCAACCGTGCGTCGCGCTACCCGGTCCCGGACGGCAAGCTCACCTTCGACAAGCTCTCCTCGGTCTTCGCCTCGGGTAACAAGACGCGCGACGACCAGCCGAACCACATCCGCGTCGAGCGGAGGGTTCCGATCGAAGTCGCGGAGATGTGGGTGCACATGTGTCCCGCCCAGGTGTACGAGATCGGTACCGAAGGCGGAGACGGCACGGTGACGGTGCAGCTCGCGCCGTCCAACTGCGTGCAGTGCGGGGCGATCACGGCCAAGGGCGGCCGGCTGACGCCGCCCGAGGGCGGCTCCGGCCCCGAGTACACGCTCACGTAGCACTCCGCGTTCCGCGTCTTACGCACGTCTTACGCACGCCGAACCGTGGCCTGACCGCGGCGGGGGATGGTCGGAGCAGCAGATGTTCCCGACTGGAGGTCACCCGATGCGCACCAAGATCTTCCTCGCCGTCGTAGCGGCTGCGCTCCTCGCGAGCGGTGCAGCATTCGCCGGCAACGGTCCCGCGAAACAGCGGTACTCGTTCCTCGGCAAGCTGACGACGGCACCAACGAACGGCAGTGTCTCGATCACGGTCGAAGGCGGCAACAGGGCGGCGCTCCGCGCGATGCTCGGCCAGCCGGTCACACAGACGTTCGCGTACGACACGACCACCGAGTTCCTGAAGTGGGCGAGCGGCCTCCCGGCGATCGTTCACGCCGGCGATCTCTCCGCCGGCGAGTACGTGTGGATCCACGTCCGCGCTCCGCGCGACTCCACCCTCGCCGAGATCGAGCAGCGACAGGCCGGTCTCGTCGGTGACCACGGCACGACGCTCGAGAAGCCCGACAAGCCGCTCTACCTGTTCCGCGGCACGCTCACCTCGGCGACCTCCACCGCCGTCAGCGTGCACGTGACGGGGGGCGACGGCCGGGCGACGAAGCTGCTGATCGGCCAGTCCGCCGACCAGACCTTCAGCGTCGGCGGCCAGACGATCTTCCTCCTCTGGCAGGGAAAGGTCCCGACCGTGATCGACGCGTCGAAGCTCGTCGTCGGCGACCGGATCGTCGTCCGCATCCGGGCCGACAAGGGCTCGACCCTCGCGCAGATCGAGGCCACGGCCGCCGCCCACGTGGGCGACCGCGAGCCGGCCGCGAAGTAAGTGCACCACGGCTTTCACCTGCGTCGAGGCCAGCCGGTGCGGGTGGCCTCGACGCGGCTTTACAGACGCCTTACGCGTTCTTTCCGCCGGGACGGCGATCATACGGTTGTGAACCGCAAACGCTTCATGCTGCTCGCCGTTGCGCTCCTCGCGCTCAACACCTTTTTCTGGATCGCCCCGGGCGGCTTTGCGTTGTCGCGCGCGATCATCGACCAGTACTTCGGCTCACGCATGATTCGCGCCGAGGTGGTAGTCCAGACCTCGTCCGGTACCGCGGACTACCTCATCGACCGCGGCACGATCAAGACGATCGCTCCAGGATCGGTCGTGCTGAAGGAGAAGACCGGGGAGATGGTCACGATCCAGCTCGCCCCGACCGCGACCGTGACGGGCGCCGGTGGGCGCTCCGCCCCGGTGTCGGTGCTTCGCCGAGGGATGCGCATCACCGTCTTCCGCCTCGCGAATGCGCCCGCCGACTCGATCCAGGTCGAGGGCGTCGGCCCGTAGCGATGTCGACTGCGGCCACCGGCAGCGTGCTGTTCCTCGTCGAGGACGACGAATCGATCGGCCGTCTCGTCAAGTCGTACCTCGAGCAGCAGGACGGCTGGCGCGTCGTCTGGCTGCGGTCGGGAGAGGAGGCGGTCGCCGAGCTGCGCCGGCATCCAGTGCGGCTCGTCGTGCTCGACATCGGGCTGCCGGGCATCGACGGCTTCGAGGTCTGCCGGCAGATGCGTGCGCAGTCGAAGGTTCCGATCGTGATGCTCACCGCGCGCGACGAGGAGCCCGACCGCGTCGCCGGTCTGGAGCTCGGCGCAGACGACTACGTCTCGAAGCCATTCTCGCCGCGGGAGCTCGCGGCTCGCATCAAGGCGATCTTGCGTCGCGTCGAGCATCGCAACGAAGACGAGGTGCTCGCGGCGCACGACATCGTGCTGCGACGCGACTCGCGCGACGTGACCGTCTCCGGCGCGATGATCGAGCTCACCGGCAAGGAATTCGACCTGCTCGCGTGCTTCCTCGAGCATCCCGGCATCGTGCTCTCGCGCGAGAAGCTGCTCGATCTCGTCTGGGGCATGACGTATCCCGGCGGCACGCGCACCGTCGACGTGCACGTCGCACAGCTTCGGCGCAAGCTCGGTGAACCGGACACGATCCGCACCGTGCGCGGATCGGGGTACAAGCTCCTCACCGCGTGAGCAGTCTCCGCACGCGGCTCTTCCGTGCGATCGCGCTGATCGTCCTGCTCTGCGTCGCAATGACGTTCGCCGTCGGGCTCGTGCTCACGCGGCGGGCGGTCGACTCGGCGACCCTGAAGGATCTCGCGCACCAGGCGGACTTGATCGCCGGAGGCCAGAGCAAAGCGCTTTCGCCGCTCACGCACCTCCCTGATCTGAAGCCGTACCTCGCGCGCCAGCACGAGCGCTACCTGACGCGCGACAGCGCACTGCCAGCATCTGCGCGGCGCGCGCTCGCACGGGGCAAGCCGGCTCAGGGCACGCTGGTTCTCAACGGCCAGGACTCGTTCTTCGCGGCGCGCAGGGTCCACGGGAAGCCCTTCGTCCTGCTCCGTCCCAAGAGCGCGTCCACTGCCAGCCTGACCCCGTTCATCTACAGCCTGCTCATCGCAGCGCTCGCGAGCGGGGCGCTGGCCGCACTCGTCGCCTTCCTGCTCGCGCGACGGATCGCGTTGCCCGTGCGCCGCGTTGCCGATGCGGCGCGGAGCCTCGCGCGCGGAACTCGACCCGATCCCCTGCCCGTCGCCGGCCCGGCGGAGCTCGCAACGCTCGCCGTGGCGTTCAACGACCTGGCCGAGCAGCTCGCGCGTGCTCGCGAGGCCGAGCGGTCGTTCCTGCTCTCCGTCAGTCACGAGCTGAAGACACCGCTCACCGCGATCCGCGGCTACGCCGAGGCGCTGCAGGACGGCGCCATCGAGCCGGAGGACGTTGCTGCGACGGTCGTCGCCGAGGCGGCCCGGCTCGAGCGGCTCGTCGGCGACCTGCTCGACCTCGCGCGCATGAACCGGACGGACTTCGGGGTGCACCCGACCGAGATCGACCTCGCCGAGGTCGCGGAGGACGCCGTGCGCCGGTACGAGCAGCAGGCGGACGTCTTCGGCGTCTCGCTCGTCGCGGTCGCTGACGGTCCCTCGCCTGCAATCGCGGACGCGGACCGGGTGCTGCAGGTGATCTCGAACCTCGTCGAGAACGCGCTCCGTCTCACGCCGCGGGGCGGCGAGGTGCGCGTAATCGCGGCGCCCGGCGTGCTGCGCGTCGAGGACACCGGCCCGGGGCTCGAGCCGGAGGACCGCGAGCGCGCCTTCGAGCGGTTCTATCTGCACGAGCGCTACGGCCGCGAGCGGCCGGTCGGCACGGGCCTCGGCCTAGCGATCGTCAAGGAGCTCGTGGAGGCGATGGGCGGCACCGTCGAGGTGGCGAGCGAGCCGGGACGGCTCACCGCCTTCACCGTTCGGCTGGCCATGCCGGAGCGGGCGCCCGCGCCGGCTGCATAGTCTCCTCGCGTGGTCACGGTCGCAGCAGTCACCATCGACGACGTCGAGCGCGCAGCGCGAACGATCGCGGGCCGCGTGCACCGTACGCCGCTTCTGCGCTCGGGGACGCTCTCGGCGCAGCTGAACGCGGACGTTCGCTTCAAGGCAGAGCTCCTCCAGCGCACGGGCTCCTTCAAGGCGCGCGGTGCCCTCAATCGGCTCTCGCAGCTGACCGAGGAGGAGAAGCGGCGCGGCGTGATCTCGATCTCGGCAGGCAACCACGCGCAGGCCGTCGCGTGGGCAGCGCGTGAGGAAGGCGCCGACGCGCTGATCGTGATGTGGCAGGGCGCCGACGAGCTGAAGGTGACGGCGACGCGCGGCTACGGGGCTGCGATCGACCAGCAGGCGGAGAACCCGACCGCGGCCTTCGACCGTCTCGACGAGCTCCTCGCCGAGACGGGGCGGACCCTCGTCCATCCGTTCAACGAGACCGCGGTGATCGCGGGCCAGGGCACGGTCGGGCTCGAGATCCTCGAGGACGGCCCGGTTCCGGACGTCGTCATCGCGCCCGTCGGCGGCGGCGGCCTGGTGAGCGGCCTTGCAGCCGCGCTGAAGGCCCGCCGGCCGGATGTTCGTGTCATCGGCGTCGAGCCCGAGCGCTCGACTGCGCTCCACGACGGGCTTGCAGCGGGCCACTCGGTGCCCGTCACCCCCGCGAGCAAGGCGGACGCACTGAGCGCCCCTTTCGCGGGCGAGAACTGCATCCGGATCTGTGCCGCGCTCGGCGTCGAGTCGGTTCTGGTCTCGGACGACGACCTCTGCGACGCCTTCCGCTGGCTCTATGCCCGGACGAAGCTCGCCTGCGAGCTCGGTGCCGCAGCCTCTACCGCTGCGCTCCTGTCGGGCAAGGTGGCGATCGAGCCGGGCCAGAACGTGGTCGCCGTCGTGTCCGGCGGCAACGTGGCACCCCACCAGGCCGCTGCTATTCTGGCCTCGCGATGAAAGCCGATATCCATCCCGAATACGTGCTCGCGACGGTGACGTGCTCCTGCGGGAACACCTTCCAGACGCGGTCTACGACCCCCGAGCTGCATGTCGAAGTCTGCTCGAACTGCCACCCGTTCTACACGGGCAAGCAGAAGCTCATGGACTCGGGCGGCCGGGTGGAGCGCTTCCAGAAGCGGCTCGAGCGCGCCGAGCGCGCGAAGCGCGGCGCGTAACACTCCCATGGCAACCGTCGGAGGCCAGGCCGTCCTCGAGGGCGTGATGATGCGTGGCTCCGGAAACTGGGCCGTCGCCGTTCGCACGCCCGCGGGAACGATCGAGCACGTCTCGCGCCCGATCGACTCGGCGATGGCGCGCCACCGCATCTACCGCCTGCCGGTGATCCGCGGAATCATGGCGCTCGGCGAGTCGCTCGCGATCGGTTTTCGCGCGCTCGCCATCTCGGCGAACTACGCGGCGCAGGAGGAGCCAAAGGAGGGTGAGGAAGGAGACGCGGTCGCCGCGGTCGACACCGAGCTTTCCCGTGGAGCCCTCTTCTTCGCGTTCGCCGTCGCCATCGGCTTCGCGATCGTTCTGTTCAAGGTGACGCCGGTGCTGATCACGGATCTGTTGCCCATCAAGAGCACCGGCTGGTTCGTGATCGTCGAAGGCCTCATCCGTGTGTCGATCTTCGTCGCGTACCTCGCGCTCATCTCGCTGCTTCCCGACCTGCGGCGCGTGTTCCAGTACCACGCGGCGGAGCACAAGGCGATCAACGCCTATGAGGCGGGCGAGCCGCTCGAGCCCGCGATCGTCCAGCGCTATTCGCTCATCCATCCGCGCTGCGGCACCGCCTTCTTGCTCTGGGTGATGGTGATCGCGGTGTTCGTGTTCGCATTCTTCGGCCGGCCCGCGTGGTATTGGCTGATCGCCACGCGCGTGCTGCTGCTGCCGGTGATCGCCGGCATCGCCTACGAGCTGATTCGCTTCGCCGGCAAGCACCAGGACAATCGCGTGCTGATGACGTTGCTCGCACCGGGGCTGTGGCTCCAGCGCTTGACGACGCGTGAGCCGTCGCTCGACCAGATCGAGGTCTCCATCCGCGCCCTGCGCGAGGTGCTCGACCTCGAAGCGCGTCGAGCCGCCGACGCACCGCGCGTCGAAGTCATGGCGTAGATACTCAGCGGCAACGACTACACGAGGGGGACCACATGGCCACCGATCGTCGCGCAGAAGTGATCTGGAAGGGCAGCCTGCTCGAAGGCAGCGGCACGATCAGCTCGACGACGAGCGGCGCGCTCGGCACGCAGGACGTCAGCTGGCCCGCGCGCTCGACCGACGAGACCGGGGGCATCACGAGCCCCGAGGAGCTCATTGCCGCAGCGCATGCCGCGTGCTTCTCGATGGCGCTCTCGAACGGCCTCGCGAAGGCGGACACGCCGCCCGAGGAGCTGAGGACGTCGGCCACCGTCACGTTCCAGCCGGGAGAGGGCATCACGAAGATCGCGCTCACGGTCGAAGGCCGTGTCCCCGGTCTCGATGCGGCGGCGTTCGAGGAGGCCGCGCAGACGGCCAAGGCGAACTGCCCCGTCTCGAAGGCGCTCGCGGGCGTGCCGGAGATCACGCTCGCCGCCAGCCTCGCCTCATAACCGCCCCGGGGGCCAGAGCCCGGACTGTTTTTGACGAGGAGCACTACCGGGCTCTGACCCCCGGGATTGTCTGCCTGGGGATGCGCCCTCGGTTCGTACGCGACCACGCTCGCCCGCTCGACCGGTGGGGAAGCCGTACCGGTCGCAACCCCCCGGTACCCTTGCAGCGGCATGGCCGTTGACTTCGACACCCGTATCGACGAGCTCGAGCGCTCCTACCGGGAGGCGCAGTCGCGCATGTCCGAATCGTCGGTCTACAACGACCACCGCGAGGCGGCGGAGGTCGGACGGCGCCTGAAGGAGCTCGAAGGGGCGTACAAGCTGATCCAGGAGCTGCGCGCCGCGCGCGAGGATCTGGACGCGGCAGCCGAGGACGCCGACCTGAAGGAGCTCGTGCCCGAGCTCGAGGAGCGGACGGCGAAGCTCGAGGACGACCTGCGCGTCGCAATGATCCCGAGCGATCCCGCCGACCACAAGGACGTGATCCTCGAGGTGCGTCAGGGTGTCGGCGGCGACGAGGCCGCGTTGTGGGCGGGCGACGTCTACCGGATGCTCGCGCGCTATGCAGAGCGCCAGGGCTTCAAGATCGAGGAGCTCGGCTCGAGCCCGAGCGACGGTGGCGGCTACAAGGAGGTGACGTTCGCCGTGAAGGGCGACGGCGCCTACCGCGTCTTCAAGTGGGAGGGTGGCACGCACCGCGTGCAACGCGTCCCCGAGACCGAGTCGCAGGGACGCATTCACACCTCGACGGCAACCGTCGCCGTCATGCCCGAGGCCGAAGAGGTCGAGGTCAACATCGACCCGAACGACCTGAAGATCGACGTCTACCGCTCGACGGGCCCCGGCGGCCAGTCGGTCAACACGACGGACTCCGCCGTGCGCATCACCCACCTGCCGTCGGGCGTCGTCGTCTCGATGCAGGACGAGAAGTCGCAGCTGCAGAACAAGGACAAGGCGATGCGCGTGCTGCGCGCGCGCCTCTACGAGCGCGAGCTCGAGCGGCAGCGCCAGGAGCTCGACGCGACACGCCGCTCGCAGATCGGCACCGGCGAGCGCGCCGAGAAGATCCGCACCTACAACTTCCCCGAGAATCGCCTCACCGACCACCGCATCAAGCTCACGGTGCACCAGCTCGACCGGATCCTCCAGGGCGAGCTGGACGAGTTCACCGAGGCGTTGAACTCCGAGGAACGCAAGCTCGCGCTCTCGGGTTGAGGCCGTGAACGGTGCCGTGACGGCGCGCGACCTGCTCGATCTCGGAACACGCCGCCTGGCGGACGCGGGGGTCGAGAACGCGCGCCGCGAGTCGGAGTGGATCGCCGGCCATGTGCTCGGACTGTCTCGGAGCGCGCTCTACGCCGCCCCCGAACGCCGGCTGGACATCGGGGACGTGCAGGCCGCAGAGGCGTTGCTCGTGCGCCGCGAGGCGCGAGAGCCGCTGGCGTATGTCCTCGGGGAATGGGGCTTCCGCCGGCTGACGCTGAAGACCGACGCGCGCGCGCTCGTGCCGCGGCCGGAGACGGAGATCGTGGTCGAGCGGGTGCTCGCACTCCTGCAGGAGACCGAGGCGCCGCGTGTGCTGGACATCGGCGTCGGCTCGGGGGCGATCGCCCTCTCGGTGAAGGACGAGCGGCCCGACGCGAAGGTGACGGCCGTCGACGTGTCGACGGACGCGCTCTCGCTCGCCCGCGAGAACGCTGCTCGCCTCGGCCTCGAGGTCGAGCTGCGCGAGCAGGGCGTCGACGCCGCCGGGGAGGGCTGGGACCTCGTCGTCTCGAATCCGCCGTACGTGGACACGCTCGACGGGCTGCAGCCGGAGCTCGGGTTCGAGCCGGAACGAGCGCTGATCGGCGACGGATTCCATGAGTTGATCGCGCGGACGGCGCGGACGCGCTTTCTCGTGCTCGAGGTCGGCGACGGCCAGGCGGGCCCGGTCGCCGCGACGCTCGAGCTGGCCGGATACGGCGACGTGACGATCACCTGCGACCTGGCGGATGTCGAGCGCGTCGTCGAGGGGAGTCGATGACCGAGGACGCGCAGCTCCGGCACGCGATCGACAGCCTGCGCGCGGGCGACTCGGTGATCCTCCCGACCGACACGGTGTACGGCCTCGTCGCCGCGGCGGAGGGGGCGGCTCCCACCGAAAAGCTCTACGAGCTGAAAGGCCGCGATCGCAGCCAGCCCTCGGCGCTGCTGACGGCCGACCTCGAGACGCTGCTCACGTGCCTGCCCGAGCTCGACGGCCGGTCGGAGGCGATCGTCCGCGCGCTCCTGCCTGGGCCGTACACCTTGATCCTGTCCAACCCCGGCCGTCGGTACGGCTGGCTCACGGGCACCCGTCCCGAGGCGATCGGTGTCCGCGTGCCGGCTCTGTCCGCGCTCGCCGCACAGGTGGTGCGGTCGGTCGGAGCGGTCGTCTCGACGAGCGCGAACGCGCCGGGAGGCCCGGATCCGCGCAGCGTGAGGGAGATTCCTGCCGATCTACGCGAGCGCGTCGGCGCCGTCGTCGACGGGGGCATGCTCCCGGGCACGCCGTCCAGCGTCATCGACTTCACGGCTGCTGAGCCGCGTGTCCTACGTGAGGGCGCCGCATCTTCGGTCGCTGCGCTCGCTCTGGCCGCGGACGCTCTCCGCTAGCGCCAGTACGATCGGGCAGGCAAATCCCTGGAGAGGAGACTGCTCGTGTCCGTCGCACAAGAGACGTTTCAGCACCTGACGACCGCCGGCCTCGCCGATGTCGATCCCGACATCGCGGCACTGCTCGGCAAGGAGCTCGAGCGTCAGCGCGGGCAGATCGAGCTGATCGCCTCCGAGAACTTCACGTGGCCGTCGGTTCTCGAGGGCGTCGGCTCTGTGCCGACGAACAAGTACGCCGAGGGCTACCCCGGCAAGCGCTACTACGGCGGCTGCGAGGTCGTCGACGAGATCGAGCAGCTTGCGATCGACCGCGCGAAGGCGCTGTTCGGCGCGGAGCACGCGAACGTGCAGCCGCACGCGGGCTCGCAGACGAACATGGCGGTGTATGCGGCGGTGCTCGACCCGGGCGACACCATCCTTTCGCTGCGGCTCGACCACGGCGGACACCTGACGCACGGCCACAAGGTCAACTTCAGTGGGCGGCTCTACACGATCGCCGGCTACGGCGTCTCGCGCGAGACGATGATGGTCGACTACGACGAGGTGCTCGCGCAGGCGAAGGAGGTGCGGCCGAAGCTGATCGTCTGCGGAGGCTCTGCGTACCC